>JAHQVZ010000253.1 GCA_019634055.1 Leptolyngbyaceae cyanobacterium MAG.088 | reverse complement strand
GCCATGACGACTCCGATACATTTCGACGGAGCATGGAGCATGGAGCGGATGACTACCTTAGTAAGCCAGCTGATTTAGAAAGCTTTTTGCGGGCAGTGCAGACACAGGTGCATAAACGTCAGCAATTGGTTACATGTTTGGCATCGGCATCAGCTCACTCGACTGATAAGTCTCTAATGTCGGCGGTAAGCTGGGAAACCATTAAAGATCAACTAGCAACCATAAAACAATTACCATGGTCAAGCTTATGGGTCGTTCAACTTAGTAACTACAATGTGTTCCAAACGGGCTATGGTCATGTATTTAGTCAACTGGTCCTAAAGTCGATTGGGCAACAACTATGCCAATGGCAAGAAGCATGGGACAACCCAACTTTGTCAATCAACACCCTAGCGTATCTCGGGGAAAATCGATTTGTTGTTGTTTTGAGTGCTTCCCATACACCGCAAGAAAGTAGTGTTGAAACAGTCATTACCAATCTTAAAACGGAATTGCAACAACCGATGGTGATTAATAATCACCATTTGATACCAGATATTCATATTAAGGCCATTAAGCATTCAGATCTAGCGACAATCCAAACGCTGGAAACAACAGTCGACCGGATGACAACACCAGGTCCAGCAATCCAACAGTTATCCCTAGCAGAGCAGCTGAGACGCGCCATGCAGCGGGACGAATTACAGCTTTACTTTCAACCCCAAGTCGATCTAATTAGTGGTCAAATCATTGGCGCAGAAGCCCTTGTTCGTTGGATTTTACCTGATAAGTTTCCAGTGTCACCTGCACAATTTATTCCTATTGCAGAGGAGCATGGACTCATGCTTCCCTTGGGCGAATGGATTTTGGAAACAGCATTAAATCAGCTAGCCTATTGGCAAAAGATAAGATTGTCCGGCATTAGTATTGCAGTTAATCTGTCGGCCTATCAGTTACGCAGTCTCAACTTTATAGACCGACTGATGGGGCTAGTCAAGACAGCTCAAGTCAGCCCGGTAATGGTTGACTTAGAACTGCCTGAACATCTTATTATGGAAGATCTGAGCCGAGCTAAATATCTGTTGGCCGAGCTTCAAAATAAGGGGTTTAGTACGGCTATTGATGACTTTGGATCTGCTTCCTTAAGTCATTTGCAGTATTTGCCGGTTAATATTCTGAAGTTAGACAAATGTTTTGTTCGCGATTTACATAACAACAAAAGTAATCAGGTAATTGTCAGAGCCATTATGGAAATGGCCCGGGGTCTAAATATTTCTACCATTGCCAGTGGCGTAGAAACTGCAAGAGAACTCTCGATTCTTAAACAGCTTAACTGCCAGAGCATGCAGGGGTATCTTTTTAGTCCTGCCCTGACAGCTCAAGATTTTGAAACACTCTTATTAGAGGCATCTAAAGGGCAGCCTGAAACATCTATGAAAAGCGAAACAGCTTTACAAGCAGCAAGCACTCCCTCTTAAACGTTGCCTACATTTTTACCAGACTCTAACGCTTAACTTGGATTTAAAGTTCAAAATCGAAGTCTAGATAGAGAAACAAGTCTTGGGGCGCACTATCGTCAATATTCACTAGCGGCACACCTAAATCTAGGCGTAAATCTAGACCCTCAATGGGACGATAGGTAAAGCCGATGCCCGTGCCTAGAAGAAAACGGTCATCGTTGACAGTGGTCCCAGACTGGGTATTCCAAACAGCTGCCATGTCTAGAAAGGGACTCAACAGCATAATGGGCGCACCAGATTCATCGCGCTGTAAGGTAATGCGATCTTCCACAGATAGACGCACACCATTGTCACCAAACCGAGCGTTTTGGCTGTAACCGCGCACTGATTGACGCCCGCCAGTAACAAATTGCTCTGACCCTAATAAGGTGTCACTCGCTAGCTGCAGATCACCTTGAACAATGAGTAAATGGTCTTGATTTAGGACTTGAGCCCGCTGTACTTGACCAAGCCAACTGACAAACTGACTATCTGCTTGTGGTGACGGTGTATTGGTTGCATCTAACCAATCAACCCCCAGGTTAACTTGAGACCGTAACGCCCAGGCTCCTTGAGGATCGCGACGTAGGTAATCTTGGCTAAACTGAATCACACTGGCACTGTTACTCGAAAGATCGGTGGAGGCAATGCGGGTATCCCCATCGCGATGACGAAACCCGAGGGAAAGGGCGAATTCTTCACGGGGATTACGAACCAGGGGTTGGCGATAGGTCAATTCATAAACTTGAGCATCACCTTCAATATCAAAGGATGCTAAATCTTGGGGAGAAATAATTTCAAATTCACTGGGTAAAAATCGGGCCGATAGAGTGCCATTCATGGCGTTGATGGGGGCGCTATAACTCAACTCGTAAAGATGAGAGCCACCTGTTGTTGCTCGATAGGCAGCTGCCTTTATTTGATCGCCAATGCCAAAAGGATTGCGATAGGTAACGTTAGCGCCGGTACGAACTACGCCAACACTGACAGGTGAGTCGGTGTCGAGGGTAAGGTGCGCTTCAACTGGGGCGGCCTCATCGACACGCACGATCAGAATACTTTGCCCTAGCCCAGTGCCTGCTCGAAGGCTCGCTTCAATATTGTCAATTAAGGGATCAACCCGCAGTAATCGCAGCTGATCTTCGAGGTCAAATTGATTGAGGGGGGCTTGGGCACCTAGGTTAATGCGCGATCGCACATAATTAGCTAGCCGATCAGCCTCTTCTATGCGAATCTCTTCTAAGCTACCTTCAATAACTTGCAACTTAACAATGCCATCGGTAATTGGCTGATTAGGCAAAACTGCGCGGGAGGTAATGAACCCCTCGTTCAGGTAAAGCTGCGTGATTGAATCTGCTGCTTGTCGTAGCTCATCAATACCCAAGGAACGCCCCACAAAGGGAGCTAAAACCTGATCAAAGTCTGATGGCTCAAAAACAGTACTATTCAACACCTCAAAGCTTTGTACTGTTACCGTAGGTCCTGTTTCTGGAGCCGTATCCGTTGATGTAGGAGGCGTTACAGGTGGCAAAACCGGTTCTGGCTCTGGTGCTGGTTCTGGTAACGGTTCTGGAAAACTATCAGCAGAGGGTGGAGTTGCCGACTCGGGTAACGTTTCTGGCAAATTATTTTCAGGTAGCCCGGCCCCTGGTATTTGCTGACTGACAAATGTACCCGATTGATGCAAGTTGAGACCACCAATCTCTTCAGGAATGATAGTGTCAGGAAGGGGAACACTATCAGCCTCAGCCTCATCTAACACCTGAAGAGAAGGGAGAACAGAGCTAGAACTGACAGTGTTGTCTTCAACATCAAGAGAGTTAAGCCCACTGTCCACAATTACCTCTGCAGGAGCAAGGAGGGTGTTCTCTAATAACTCTTGCCCTGGTAGAGCTGCTAATGAAGAACCACTTGCTTTTGCTGAGGCTCCTGCACCGATGCTAATAACGGTGCTCAACAACATAACCGTTGTTAATTTCTGTTGCATGGGTCTCCTCTTGTCTCCACCAGATAGTTGCACTGTTAACGATTGCTTGGCATAGAGCATGCCTGATTACAAGTCCCAATTGCTCTCCGTGCCGACTGTAGCACAGCCCATGGTCTTAACTTCAAGGTACCAATACAGTACCTAGAGGTAAGTGATCATAAACTGCATCAACGGGTCATTAATAGACCTTTACAACCTATTCACTACCGTGATTTACGTAGATTTCCGGTAACTTTTATCAGTTTCAGTATCAACATCCATTAATAAGAATGCCCAAGTAACCCAATTTCTTACTTGAGTTATTTTTGTCCTTTTCCTATCTATAACGGCGGTTCATTGTTTCGCCAAATAGCATCAGCCACACGAGTTACATCTGCCATGGCTTTACCATCATGCACTCGCAGAATATCCGCACCTGCGGCTATGGCAGATGTACAAGCAGCAGCTGTACCCCATTCGCGCTGTTGGGGATCCGGCTGATCCAAAATCCAACCAAGAAAGCTTTTACGAGATACACCTACTAAAATTGGACATCCCAGCTCTGTTAAGTCTGATAGTTTCCTTAAAATCTCCAGATTTTGGGGGAACGTCTTAGCAAAACCAATGCCGGGATCAATGCATACGTTTTGGATGGGAACACCTGCAGCCAGGGCTTGCCCTATCTGTTTACGCAAAAACTCCGTAATTTCACCGAGCAAATTGTCATAGTCTGTCATCTGTTGCATTGTTTCGGGCGTTCCCCGTAGATGCATCAAAATTATTGGCACATCTTTATCGGCTGCAACCTTGAGAATATCTGGTTCGTAAGTGGCCCCTGAAATGTCATTAATAATATCTGCCCCAGCCTCAACAGCAGCACGGGCAACGGTAGCACGGGTGGTGTCTACTGAAATGACTGCCTGTTTAAGGTGTTTATTGTCTGATTTGCGGATCGCTTCAATTACGGGCACTACCCGATTGAGCTCTTCCCCCAGGGAAATTTGCTCAGCGCCTGGTCGGGTGGACTGTCCACCAATGTCCAAAAAATCGATATTGGCCTCAAGCAATGTTTTAGCCTGTTTTAAGGCAGCCTCTACAGAATTAAACTGACCACCATCACTAAAGCTATCGGGAGTAACGTTAATCACTCCCATCAGATAGGTACGCTTACCCCATTTAAACTGATGACCGCGAATATCCCAGGCTGATTTTTTAGCCGCGTTTATACGCCCTTCATCCATAAACTGCCTGGCCAGACGATCATAGGTGCCAGGACCAATGTACTCTGGGTGGGCACGTAACTTGCTGTACATCCAAACTAGGTCTTTGCCATCAAAGATACGGATGTCAATGAACCAGCTTTTGAGTTGGGGCCTTAAACCATTGGCAGTTTCAAGTGCGTCCGTCCACCGTTCAAATTCCTGTTTAAAGCCGCGGGTTACTACCGTAAAGGTCATGGTTGTTCAGACTAGTCAGACAGTTGGAATTAATGCTGACACTCACAATGCTAAAGTGACAGACTTTATCTATAGTCCGCCAGTAGCAGCCCATGGAGCAACGCGAATTTTAGTAAAACCTAATCTGGGCTATCCGAAAGGACCCCCTGTAACCGTTGGTATGCCGGTTTTGTCAAAAGTTCTGCAAGGACTGCGTCAGGTCAGCCCCCAGGCTGAAATTTTAGTGGTGGAGGGCGTATGTTCAAAGGTATCGCTTGCAGACATTGCCAGTAAAAATGGCCTTTTCAATATTTTGGATGAGGGTATGGCCGTACTCGATGCCGATACACTGCCATGTATTGCCTATCCCAACCGTTTAACCAAGCCAGTGCGATATGCAGAAATGTGGGCACCTAAACTACTGCAGGAAGTGGACTGCCGAATTTCTGTGAGCGCATTTAAGGTCACTAGCCTTAAGGAACAGCCGCTTGTGTCGGCTACCCTTAAAAACCTTTATGGGCTATTTCCAAGGGCCAAGTACAAGGCGCGGAGTAATCATTCTAGAGGTCAACTGCATCGGCCTTCTGTACCAGACGTTTTACAGGATATTTATTTTTCCATCGGTCATTTGTTTGATGGAGGTGTAGCTGACTGTAGTCAAAAATTTATTAGCAAAGACTGGCGGCCCGATGTCGGTACAGGCTTTGCTGTGGGGCAGGTGGTGTGGGGAGATGATCTGCTAGCGATTGATCGACAAGCGTGCCAGCTAGCCCAAGAACCTGTTGCTAACTATATAGAACCGATTGAACGGCTCAGAAATGCGAATTAATGCTTTGTCTTGCGCCCCGGTAGTGGCAGATTCATCATCGTATGGAAATCTTCTTGCACCTTATGGGTTAACCGTTTAGAGATCTGCCGGACAATCTGATTGAGCAGCTTATCACCAGATGCTTTGACTAAAGATTGGGGTAATGCCTGAATAAACTTTGGCATTTGCACTTTAGTTTGTAAATTAAGTTCCCATTCTACGTGGGTTGCTTGTTTGACAGGCAGTTTATCTTGATGTTTTTCAGCCAAGGACATAGCGGCCCGAAAATCGACGTCATACCCTTCGGGATCATGCCCCGGAACAGGAATGGTTTCAATGCGATAAACGCCCTTATTTTGTGGCAATAAATGCAGACCAATCTTGGGTTGAATCTGGAAATTAAGGCTACCAAAACGCCCCAGGGAAATAGCGTAGCCATTATGGCCGATGGGCTTGACATCCATCGGCTGGGCGCAGCGAGTAAACCAGCCCTGATGGGAGTCTAGATAGTTAGCAACGGTGTCGACATCGGCAAACATTTCCATGTTGCCGACGTAATATCCTTCAAAAATAATAGTTTCTGCTGACTGTCGCTCTTCGCGATCAGTTTGTGCAGGTGGCTGTGAACTAGTAGACACCGGTGAAGTGTTTAAAATACTTGATTGAGAATACTGTGTAGAGGACACGTTCATAAAGTTAAGAATTTCTCAAAGATAACCTGTGGATAAAAGAGCAAGCTGCAAGGCACGCTTGCTAACGATTGGGCGGTAACTTTGAGCCACCTCTATGATAATCAGACTAATGGAATTAGCCGAAAGCTGTATCGTTATGGTTCCCAGGGTACTGAGTAAAAAAAACAAGCTACCATCGGCAAACCACGGATATGAATTTACGAACGGTGATTGGTTCTATGTCGTCATACTAGCTTTATTCCTTAAGTTCCTTTGTGATTTATTAAGTTTAGTCGATTTTCTGGGGAGCACAATTTTTTCGATGGAGACTTAACGGTTTTCAAAGGTACGGACGACTTAATGTAAGTCTGGGATAAACAACACTACTGCATGATTACCATGTAATTCATAGCAAAGGGTTTATGTATGCAATGCAGTTATCGCTACAGTTTGGTAGTTTAATCGGGTTGATTGATAGCTGTAGTAACGACTGTGGAAGAAACGGATGAACGTATTGGTGGTGGGTGCAACTGGCAAAACAGGGCTGCATGTAACTAATCAGCTCGGCGGTTCGGGGGCTGTTGTCAGAGCGATGGTGCGGGATCGTGCCAAGGCTGATTTTGCAGATAGCGTTGAGGTTGTTGTTGGAGATGTGCTGAAGCCGGACACCCTCAGGGCTGCTATAGAAGGATGTGATGCTGTTATTTGTGCCACTGGGGCAGCGCCTAGTTTTGATGTGACGGGACCCTATCAGGTGGATTTTGTGGGGACAAAGAATTTGGTGGATGCTGCTAAGGCTGCCGGTGTTAAACGGTTTGTGATTGTGTCTTCGCTATGTGTTTCTAAGTTTTTGCATCCGCTTAATTTGTTTTGGTTGGTGTTGTTTTGGAAAAAACAGGCAGAGGCGTACATCATTAAAAGTGGCTTGACTTACACGATTGTGCGACCTGGGGGGTTGCGGAGTGAGGATACAGGGGAGACGATTGTGATGTCTGGGGCGGATACGTTGTTTGATGGGGGGATCGCCCGGCAGAAGGTGGCACAGGTATGTATTGAGGCGTTGAGTGAGCCTGGGGCTGAGAATAAGATTGTGGAGATTGTGGCGAGGGCGGAGGCACCGGAGCAATCTTTTAAGAGTTTATTTGCGGCGGTGTAGGGTGGGCACGGCCCACCGTCTGCTGAGGTCCGAAATTTAAAGGCGTCGATCTAGAAGAACCAGCCGTAGCTGTGTAACCCCTTACCTAATAAATTTACGCCGAGGTAGCAGACCCAGACGACTACGAAACCTGAGGCCGCGATGAAGGCGGGTTTGCGGCCTTGCCAGCCTTTGGTGATGCGGGAATGGAGGTAGGCGGCGAAGACGAGCCAGGTGATTAGGGCCCAGGTTTCTTTGGGGTCCCAGCTCCAGTAGGAGCCCCAGGCTTCGTTGGCCCAGACGCCGCCGGAGATGATGCCAATGGTGAGCAGGGGGAAGCCGAGGCCGATGATGCGGTAACTGATGTTGTCCAGGGTATCGGCTAGGGTGAGGCGCTGCATGGATAGGGCTTCTTTTGCTGGTTTTTCTAGAACCACGGTGCTTCCACCGGCAGTGGATAAAGCGGGTTCGATGGTTTTTTCAGCGGCTCGTTTTAGAGTGTATTTGCGATCGCGAAATCCTCCAGTGCCCACAGAACTCCCTTTAAGCTCAACCGCCTGCCCACGGGTAATAACCAGAAATGCGATCGCAACTAGAGACCCAACCATCAAGGCCGAATAGCTCAGTAGCATTACACTCACATGCATCATCAACCAGTTGGACTTGAGGGCGGGAACCAATGGCTCGGAAACCTGCATGTTGCCAGGTAGCGTCAGGGTGGCAAATGCCGTGATCCCCATGGCAGCTGGGGCGGTCATAGACCCTACCCAAAGGCTCTTACTCATGCGCTCGGCTAAAAAGTGGATGGCCGTAATGCCCCAGGCAATAAAGAAAAGAGATTCGTAGAGGTTGCTGAGGGGGAAATAGCCACCTTCAATCCAGCGGGCGATTAGCAATGCTGCAATGCAGAGATTGGCAATGGCCATACCGGTGGTGCCTAAGGTTTTAAGCCAGGTAACGCCGTCAAAGGCAAGGCTGCTCCAGTAAAGCAGCATCGTAATAAAGAGGACAGCAAAGGAAATGTTGTCGAGCAGTCCTTGAAGAGTGACTAAATCCATTAGGAAAAATAAGAGGTATGAATCCCTGCGGTTCGCGTAGTTTACTGCGTAATAACCGTGAGTGTGATGGTTATTACAATTTTACTCAATGAAGTGTGGTCATACAATAAACTCGACTGTTGCCTTGCTTTACAGTTTCCACAACGAATCGTGAAATCCTTCAAGAATTTTTGTTCCTGTGGATGAATGGTCACTAAACTGGCAGTCGGTGCATTTGATGAACCGAACCACATTTGTGCTTTAAATGCTGAGTTTTGCAATACGAAAAACGTCAGCACTGAATGTGAATATTGTTTGATGACGAAAAATTAAGCAGCCCTAGAGAGGTAACTATGGATGCGACTGCGCTGTGGCAACGATATCAAGACTGGCTTTATTTTAACGAGGGGCTAGGGCTCTACCTGGATATCAGTCGAGTAACGTTCGATGATGCCTTTGTGGCTGATATGACGCCTCGGTTTGAAAAAGCATTTGCGTCGGTGGATGCATTAGAAGGAGGTGCGATCGCAAACCCTGATGAAAACCGGATGGTGGGCCACTACTGGCTACGGGATCCGGATCTTGCTCCCAATGACGATCTACGTAGCGAAATTGTTAACACCCTGCGTGATATAGAAAATTTTACCCAGCAAATTCACACGGCGACGATTACACCGCCTGATGAGGAACGCTTTACCGATATTTTGTCTATTGGTATTGGCGGCTCAGCCCTGGGACCAGAATTTGTGGCTGAAGCTATTGGACCAGTGCCACCGCCGCTGAATATCCACTTTATTGACAATACGGACCCGGCGGGTGTCGATAGAACCCTGGCTAAACTTGGGGATCGGCTGAAAACTACGTTGGTGCTGGTGATTTCTAAATCTGGGGGAACTCCAGAAACCCGTAACGGTATGCTAGAGGCCAAGGCTGCTTATGAAAAACGCGGCCTAAACTTTTCGAAGTATGCCGTGGCCACCACTGGCCGGGACAGTAAACTTGATAAAGTTGCTAAAGCCGATGGCTGGTTGGCCATGTTCCCCATGCAGGACTGGGTGGGTGGACGTACCTCTGAATTATCATCCGTAGGACTGCTGCCTGCCGCTTTGCAGGGGATTGATATTCGAGCGATTTTGTCAGGGGCCAAGCAAATGGATGCGGCCACGCGATTGCATGATCTAAAGAACAACCCTGCTGCCCTGCTTGCTATGGCCTGGTATCACACAGGCCATGGTAAGGGTGAAAAAGACATGGTGATTTTGCCCTACAAAGATAGTCTGTTATTGTTTAGCCGCTATCTGCAACAGCTGATTATGGAATCTCTCGGTAAGGAAACCGATCTGGATGGCAATAAGGTATTCCAGGGCATTGCGGTGTATGGCAACAAGGGGTCTACTGACCAACATGCCTATGTACAGCAACTGCGAGAAGGGGTAAACAACTTCTTTGTTACCTTGATCGAAGTGCTAAAAGATCGCGAAGGTAGCTCCACGGAAATTGATCCAGGGGTGACGTCTGGGGATTATCTCTCTGGTTTTTTGCAGGGGACTCGCAAGGCTCTGTTTGAGAACAACCGTCAGTCGATCACTATCACCATTCCTGAGGTGACCCCAGAGATTGTCGGGGCACTGATTGCCCTATACGAGCGAGCCGTCAGTCTCTATGCCGCTGTTGTGAATATCAATGCCTATCACCAGCCCGGTGTGGAAGCAGGCAAGAAGGCTGCTGCTAGTATTCTCAATTTGCAGAATATGGTGGTGGATACTCTGTCTAAAACCGGTGGTTCACTCACATTGACAGAGGTGGCTGACAAAGTAGGGCGACCCGATGCGGTGGAAGATATTTATAAGATTGTGCGGCATCTGGATGCCAACGGTCGTGCCGTTGCTATTGATGGCAACGCAGGTAATCCAGGCACAATGAGGGTAATGGCTCGTTAGGGCTTGTCTGGCCTAACAGGCAATTAATATGGAGTCGGCTTCACGATCACCGTAGCCATATCTATGAAAACCTCTTTAATACAGGACGTCTTCAAAATAATGGCGTCCCGTTTTAGAGAGGTTTATAGTGCTTCATTGGCCGCTTGTTCTTAATTTTGTGGGTTTGGTGATGGTGTCAAACCTATTGACTATGTCTAGTTAGGACGGTTATCGCTAGCGCGGCGCTGCTGAAACATAACCCGACGCATGGAGGGATGGGCAAATCGAGCCATGGTTTGCTCCCGGTTTGAAAGTAGGCCCCAAAGGTTACTGATGTTTGCTTGAGGTTGGTTAGAGCCGTTGCGATGGGTCGTCATGATGGTGCCGTTCCGATGTGTGTAACTAAATTGTAGCTAAATTATGTATCAACAGCTACCATTTTGATT
This sequence comes from Leptolyngbyaceae cyanobacterium MAG.088, assembly GCA_019634055.1. Lineage (GTDB taxonomy): Bacteria > Cyanobacteriota > Cyanobacteriia > Phormidesmidales > Phormidesmidaceae > Leptothoe. The sequence goes on along the minus strand of JAHQVZ010000253.1, from coordinate 8,507 downwards.
TCGGATTTTTTTTATTAATTTCAAAACTTCGGTTAGGGCAATCTGCTGTGGCAGTTTATAAATGAGCTCGTGTTCTCAAATATCACTGGTCAGGATAAAACGCCAATCGTTGCTATCCATTCCATGACTAATTACGCTGGCAATTGCCTCTGGTTGAAACCCTTTCTGGGTTAGTATGCCAGTTAGCTCATCTTTTTCGGGTACACAAAACATGTGAGTATGCCCTGGTAATGGTTCAGGAATGATGGTTTGAGACCTATGGCCACACCCATTACCACCCCATTGCACATGTAACAACGGGAGAACCTGACCACTGCTCTGGAGGCGCAGGTCTTTAATCCCTTTTAGGGAGCAATAGGAGATGGGGCCTCGGTGGCTTATCAGTAAGGGTTCTACTGTCTGCATTGATGCTGCATCCAGGCTATAAATGCCTAAATTTATAGCGTGGCGAAACCGCATCTGGGGAAATCGACAAAAGGCTTTGACCAGGCGATTAGCGCGATCGCAACCTGAATTCATAGAAATCGCATAGCCGCGATCGCATGTTTCTTTATTTTGAGCGATCGCATATCGCAACAACCGCAGGGAAAGTAGCTGACGCTGATAGGCGGGATGTACCTTGAAATCACATAAATACCAGGTGCAATGGGGTGAGTCTGGTATCTGGCGCAAGACCCACGCACCAACAGCAACAACGCGGTCTCCGCTATTATCCAGGCCAATATAGTATTTCACCTGACCCAGGCGCTCAAAAAAGGCAAAGTAGTCATCGCCATGGTCAATTTGAAAAAAATCATCCCCAATGGGATAGACGGCCTCTTTTTCAAGGGCTGCAATGCGCGATTGAAAGTGGGATCTCTCTGGGGGGGATATCTGGTGAAAGAACATGGGGCGGTTGGGGAATGGGGGATCTAAAGTGAGGCGATTTCCTCAGGAATCTAGAGGATTCTGCGAGAAGGGTGAGGGTGCCTTTTCATTTGGCATTTCGGATTTAGTTTTAGTCAAGATTTTGGCTTGAGTAGATATCCAAGGGTTAGGCCCTATAGCCGACAACAACTTCTCGATAGAAGAAAGAACGATCGTTTTCTAGTAGTTGCTGACTAAAAGCGTCATCCACTGTTAGATGGGTTGCCATAATTGAGGCTAAATGATGATCGCCATTGAGGCGGCGACCGATAATGGCTCCGCCGGGGGCCAGATAGTTCACCATTAACTCCATCATTGAGTGCAGGGTCTCGACGGGCATCCAGTCGGAGATATTGGAGAACTGAATTAGGTCAAATTGTTTTGCTTGTGGGTTCAGCCGGTCGGCAAATGTGCCATGGTGCAGCTTTAAACGATTGGTATCTAGGGAACGAATGATCGCTTGGGCTGAGGGTTGTAAGTAAAGGGGAACACCCTGGGCACCCGTGGTGTAGCGATCGGCCCATACCTGGGTCAAAAAGTAGTTTTCGTTGGGAATAAACCGGGTCAACGCGTTGGCAAATACATCGGCAAAATGATTACCAAAACTGCGATCCATTGAATAATTGACGGCGGCTTCGCCAAAGGTTTGTATGAGCTTATGGCGCTCAAAGATTGTATTGAAAATGGCACTCCACTGGGGATGCTGAATAGCTGTTAGGGGGGCATCTAGGGGATTTAAGCCAATTGAGGAAAAGTTAGCCGATAGGTCTCGGAACAGTTGTTCAAAGCGTCCCACCTGGTTGACGCCAAAGGTAATTTGGTCGGGGCGCTGGTTCCAATAGTGTCGGGTGGCCTCAGGCAGGTGAGATCGCAATCGATCATACAACTCAAGGCTCAGCTCTCCAGATTCTTCAAAAACCTCGAATTCTGAGACCCCTAACAAGTGCAGCTGTTCCTCTAGCGTTAGCCTGATCAAAGCCTGTCGGCGTAACTCTACTAGATGTAATTGGGCAATGTTGGCATCCACCGCATCAATGTGTGCGATCGCAGGTCGACTCAATAAACTCAATGCCGTACATCCCCCCGATGCCACCATTAATACTCGTAATGGATGGGATTGGGCAGCAGCGAGTCGATCAATTACCTGGAGTTCGATGTTAGGGTCTTCTCGGACCTGAGAGAAGGCAATATCAGAGGGTGGGCAACAGGGCATCGTAGAGTCTCCAAAAATAATAGGCTCCGAGCAAGAGTCCCTGGGCAATGTGGGGACGAGCATGGTCGCTGTGCCAGGCCGGTTTAGCTAAGGTGAGTAGTTCTCTCGCATGTTCTACGTCTAGGGTCTCGTGGGCGGCATAGTGAGACTGACTGTCGGGAGCTGTCCATTGTCGCTGCTGAAGCGTGCGGGCAATGGTTGCACTGATATCGACATATACGTATTCGATTATGCCTAACAAGGCAGCCCCGTTTTCTCCTGGTTGGGACAGGGCATAGGTTAGAATCGATTGGTTAAAGGCGAGGACCGGCACCGGACAGGGCGCATTAAAATCGTCATGGTTGGCACCTAAGGCATTGAGATATTGGTGGAAGGTACATTTGTGAGAACGGTGACGATCGCCATAACCATGTTCTTCTGCCACATTATTGGCCAGGGGCAGTCGCTCTTCTAATAGTGGCATGCGAGCCAGCACAGCTGCTAACGCTTGGGAAAACGATTCGACCGCAAACCGAAAGGGAATTTGGCTCTGGCAAAATGCTTCACGGTCTGTGGTCTGTTGTTGCATCCAACATATATAGGGATGACGCTGAAAATTATAGTGGGATGCCACCTGTGTTACAGCATCGTCTAAGGATGGCAGGTGAACCAGATCGTTGAGCGTTAAGTTGTGATAAATTGATGTGCCGATGGCTTCCCCCGTGAGCAAAGGGACGTGGGGAAGTTGTTTAAGACTATGCATAGGTGAGAAAAAAACTAATGGTTAATCACTACACTGCCCTGGGGAGACCGTTGCAGACTGGCCCGAACAAAATCTTGTACAAAGGCAGTATAGGAAGGAATAAATGGAGCACCGCGGTCGATTAATTCGGGTTTTAATGCGGCGTGTACTTCTGGTAAGTGATACCAGGGGACACTGGGGTAAAGATGATGCTCAAGGTGATAGTTTTCGTTACACATAAAGAAGCGTGTGATCGGGTTGGTGAGGATGGTGCGAGTTCCTCGGATTACATCGGCTTCTTGTTCTAATAGGGTGTGTTGGCTCATGCCGCGAATGTTAACCATGGTATTGATGAGCACCATGGGAATTAACCAACCATGAATGAGCAGAGATGGGGGAATGGGAGATAACAGAATGGCTGTTGCTAGCAACCCTAACAACAGTACTTCGAACGTTATCCATAGTTTTTCCCTTGGGGTTCCAGCCCGAAATCCTAGAATAGGAATAGCGATAATATAAACGGGGTAGCCGATTAACAATCTGGCCCAGTGCATCAAAAACACCAACCAGTTCCAGTGGGTATAGTTTTTGTAATGGTCGGGGTCGCCCTTTAGCCCCAGATGTTTATGATGGTCGAGGTGCAAGACCTGGTAGGCTGAGAAATTTTGCAGTACAGGTAAGGCGCAGGCGATACTGAGGGCTCGATTATGGTGAGGATTGCGATTTAAGACGCCATGGACACCTTCATGGGTAAATAGGCTAATGCCATGGAGGGACGCTGCGGCCAAAAGATAGCCGGGAAAACATAGCAGATAGTGCCAGGGAGTGGGGATGACGTTGACCAATCCCTGGGTGATGAGAATGGCGATTGCATATAATCCTACAAATATCGGTAGTCTTTGGGGATGACTATCGAGAGATTGAAATGACCGCAGCAGCTCAGGGTCTAGTTTGGGTCGTGCCGATGCGATCGCATCGGACGAGGGTGAATTACAAATCATAGATATCCATGGGCTAAAAGAGCGCCTTAAGATTGACTGAGTAGAAGCCCTGATACCGTGATATTCAATTAAACCTGAGCTATTTACGGAGACGCGGCAACACTTTTTGGCATCTATACAGCTAATCTTTACTGTTACGAAACGGCTCTAAATCCTTATATAGTGGTTCCTGGTTGAGATGAATAAATTTCGGTGGTGTAAGTGAGTGGTGAATCGTGAATCGTGAGTGGGATGTATTCAATCCATTTGAGAAACGCTATAAAAGTGATCAAAAAAAGCTTGAACTCTTCCATTTCGCTTAAGGTCACGATGGGTCAACAACCAAATACTGGTATCAAATCCATCTAAATCTTCACTTAAGCGGACTAATGTCTGACTTAAGTTGGCATATGCCACGGGCAATATGCAGGCACCGCCACCAGCTTCGGCGATTGTAAACTGAGCGATCGCACTGTTCACCCGAAACCGAACGTGCTTCGGCGGCACATGGTTTTCCATATAGACGTTTATAAACGTTTATTTAGTGGTTCTGGGTGTACATTTGCTGAATATAATGACGTATTGCGCATTCTATAGCTTGGCGCACATAGTTCAAGACATAGACGATCCCTGGAAGCTGTAGCTGACAACAGCTATGTGCGCAGCAAACTGCTGAATGCATCCAGCAGTTTGCTATAACTTTGCTATTTTGGCGGGGTACGCTAAGTTAGCCTCGCCTGGAATAGATTGCAATGACGTTCGAGCCCCCTCCATCTAGCCCTGAAGACTCACAATCGCGAGATAGTCTGGCACGGGACAGAACGCTGCTGGCAAATGAGCGCACTCTTCTGGCCTATGTAAGAACGTCGATTATGCTATTTGCATCTGGTATTACGTTAGTAAAGCTTTTTGTGGACGATGCCCAATCTCTGCAAGCCCTGGGCTACATGTTATTTCCCTTATCGTTGATAACGGGTCTGGTGGGCTATAGGCGATTTGCTATTATGCGCAGGAAGATTATTCGCAGGATGTAATTGGCGTGGGTCTTTGCTATGCTTCACCCCATGCAGAATGAGAAAACCTCGATAGAGTCCTGGGAATGCCCTTATTTTCAGGTCAGCAATGGGGTAATCTTTGAGAGAATTTTATCTTGGTCAAGCGTTAACCGCTAGCATACCGAGATCTACCACAACAAGATTTCGATATGCTAGCCATCAGGGCCGTTAGGCAATCACCTTCTGGAAACTGGGGCGTTGGTTAATGGCCTCCCACCAAGTCTTGAGTTTAGGTGTTTGAGCTGTGACCGCAGTCATTTCAGGCGTTTTAGAAAGATAGAGCACCACAGGCATCAAATAGAAATCTGCCAGGGTGATTGTGTTGCCCAACAAAAACGGATCACACTGGCTGATGGACTCGATTGCTTCTAGAGCCGTTTTACACTTAGGAACAGCGCTTTGAATAACCCCCTCATCTGGTTGACCTCCTTGGCTAGGAACGATCAGGCGCTGGATGGTAATCCCACTAATAGAGGGACCATACAGATAGCTATCCACAATTGCCATAATCTGACGCATCTGTGCTTGCTCCATCGGGCCTTTGGGCATAAAGGCATGATCGGCTACCACGGCATCTAGATATTCAACAATGGCGTTGGTTTCATAGAGGACTTGGTCATCCACTTTTAGGGTAGGAACCTTACCAAAAGGATTGATCGCAAGATATTCAGACGGTCTGGCGGAGAAGATGTTGATATTTTCAAGATTGTAGGAAGTGTTGGTCTCTTCTAGGATCATGCGAACGGTACGGACATAGGTGCTAATGGTGGGACCATAAACAGTCAGTTGAGCCATGGATAAAGCCTTCCGGTTTGAGGGGTTAGATGATATAGAAGCGGCATGGTTTCATATTGATTGGTTTACCACACAGGTATATGTATACACAATTAGGTTGCATCCCATTAAATTGTGTACGATCTACTTGAGCCAATCACCTGGCTGGGAAAAATCTTGCGATTTTTGTAACAGAAACTAAAAAAGCAAGTTAAGAGAGTTTCTGGAAATAAGGGATGCGCATGAAGATAAGATAACTCATATCTTGCACCAGTCTTGATAAGACCGGTTAGGTAATGAGTGAATCAGAATCTCAAACCCAAATTGGTTTGCAATATCAGCACTGTTCTTGATCTGTTTGAGTAATGTAAACCAGTGGACAATGGGAACCAACTTCTTACGAGCCAATTGACACGTGACTTTCCTAATCAAGCACAGGAAACCAGGCCCATTGGTCAATCCAATGGGCAAGTACATAAAATAGACCTAAAAGGGCCTTTAGACTGGCTTTTTGATACACACTGAGCATCAGTTCCAAGAGACTATACACTAGCCTTGGGCGTGTTGAAGAATCGTTTGCATAACCGGTTTTTCGCTTTGGTTACGCCCGGTTTTTTAGTTTTTTGTCAATTTGCCAAGTCTTTATTGAGAGTGGTGCAAGATCTCAGTTATCCAATTCTCTGTTAGGCAAACTGTTAGGCAAAGTCGCCATAGTCAAATCGCAAGATCGGTTTTATATAGTCACCTTACGCCTGCTGAAGCTCTCTCAAAGACTGAGAAAGAACCTGTCCAGCCGATTTTGCAAAGACAACGGTCAACAACAATCCCACCGCCAGATCAGGCAAGATTGAATGGGTAAACAATACCAGTACCGCCGCCACCAACACCGACGTGTTAGCAATAATGTCATTGCGAGAACATAGCCACACCGATGACATATTTAAATTGTCGTTGCGGTGGCGCGTTAATAACAACAAACACATCAGGTTAGCCAGTAACGCCAATACCCCCACTGCGCCCATGATGGCCCCTTCGGGACTTGCCCCGGCAAAGAGCTGATAGGTGGCCCTGGCAAATACGGCAATGGCAAACAAAAACATAATCAGACCCTTGAGCAGCGCTGCCCCCGCCTGGGCTCTGGTGCTTTTGTGAATCACATACAAGCTGCTGGCATACACCAGGGCATCTCCTAGCATATCCAGTGAGTCCCCAGTAAGTGACAATGACGCCGCTCGAATGCCCGCCCAAAACTCAACAACGAACATCACGGCATTGATTAGCAATACGGCCCAAAGCACCTTTGCCTGCCGTTCTTTGAGCTTGGCAATTTCACAGGCCTTAGCCTGACAGCAATGTTCAGCCATGGTGACCTCCGATATTCAATCAAACGTTCAAACTGATATTAGAATGTTGACTTAAAGAGTTACTCAAATATTCAAATTAGTATTAGAACGTTAGCACAAAATGACTATCATTCAAGCCATCGTTAGAATGAGCTGAATGTGCTCAGCGTGCTAAGGAATGTGCTGGTAACTAGGCCGAGACAAACGGGTGATAGTACTAAAGATAATTAGAAACCTCGATCAGATTTTGGTCGGGATCTCGGAAGTACACGGAGATGATGGCCCCTGTTGCACCTGTCCGTTGGATGGGGCCTTCCAGGGCATCCACATTCACGGCAGCCAGGTGTTCGAGGACTTGATCAATGGGGGTTTCGGTAATCAAGCACAGGTCAATCGAGCCTGGTGTGGGCCTGTGTGCTTTGGGCTCAAATTCTTGACCGACCTGATGCAAGTTGAGTTTCTGTGTACCAAACGATAGCGCTTTTCGACCCTTGCCAAAGGTAATGATATCTATGCCGAGGGTGCGGGCGTAAAATTCGCATGTCACATCAATGTTATTCACTGTCATGACAATGTGATCGATGCTTGTGATCTTCATGTCGGTGATTGATATCGCTTACTCAACTTGGAAGGTGATGAATAGAGAAAAGGTAAAGCCGTTATTTTCAAGGCTGTGAGTAAAGTGTTGGTTAGAGCCAAAACCGGCTGCTTGGGGTCCCTTCGAGTTCCCTGGCCGGAAATAACTAAGCTCTCCCATATAGGCATAATGGGGTTTCCCATGACTAGGGCGGAAACCGCCGCCCTAGAACCCACGGACTGGAGGATTACGGTTGATTGCGAGATGGGTTGGGAGGTGGTCGGTAAAGCGGTTTAGAATTTTACGCTCAGTCGCGCAAAATTCTAAAAAGGGTTATTCCATTGATGTTTTGCTAATCGATGCTCATTCAAATTTTCTTTTGTGGTAGCCTTTCAAGTCGTCTTGCCTTGAGTGATTTGAGGGAAATCAGGCTATTCAGTATGGTCAATCAAACGGGGATGTGACTATTCGGCTAGTTGCTTTAGGGCATAGCAAAGGATGTCGGCAACCCGTTGGTCCTTGAGGGAGTAGTAGGCCAGTTTGCCGTCGTTGCGGTACTTTAAAATACTCAGGTCGCGTAGCTTCCGTAGGTGGTGGGAGGCGCTTGCTACCTTGATTTGTAGTAGGGACGCCACATCACAAACGCACAGCTCCTCGCCATTACGCAGGGCATACAAAATCTTTAGCCGAGACCGATCGGCTAGTGCCCCAAATAGCACTTGAGCCGATTCCAGCAAGTCATCGCTGGGAAGCACCTGGCCGATCTGGTGAACTAACTCTTCGTTGAAGCAGCGTACTTGGCAGACATCACTGGGTTTGGTCACAGATTTTGCAGGGTTCATCAGGTGCTATGGTTCTATTCTACTGATCTATGACTGGCCACACTCCAATTGCCATTGTCCCTAAAACGTTAATAAAGGGTAACGAGTCAACCTTTT
>JAHQVZ010000252.1 GCA_019634055.1 Leptolyngbyaceae cyanobacterium MAG.088 | reverse complement strand
CCGCTAAGAGACAAAACAAGCCAGTGTCAACCCCACCAACAATTACTCCAGAAACCTGGCCCATTACTAATGGAGGCGTTCCCCTTTCACCCGACATTGAAGCACGTATTGATACGCTGATGGCATCCATGACTATTGAGGAAATGGTTGGCCAGACCATTCAAGCCGACATTAATGAAATCACCCCAGAAGATATTCGTACGTACCGTTTAGGCTCGATTCTCAATGGCGGTAATTCTGCGCCTGGTGCAAATGTCAGAGCTCCCGTAGAATATTGGTTATCATTGGCAGATCAATTCTATGAAGCGTCCATGGATACCACCCATGGACGAAAAGCAATTCCCATTCTATGGGGGACCGATGCTGTTCACGGCCACAATAATATTGTTGGCGCAACGATTTTTCCCCATAACATTGGTTTAGGTGCCACTCGTAATCCAGATCTTGTTCAGAAAATTGGAGCCATAACAGCGCGTGAAGTTATGGTTACTGGTATCGATTGGACCTTTGCTCCAACCCTTGCCGTTGTTCGCGATAAATGCTGGGGTAGGACCTATGAAAGCTATTCCGAGGAGCCTGAGATTGTTGCTCAATATGCTACAGCTATTGTCAACGGCCTACAGGGAGAACTAGGGACAGATGATTTTCTGAGTAGCCAACATATACTCGCTACAGCCAAACATTTTATTGGAGACGGTGGTACCCAGGGAGGGAAAGACCAAGGGGACAATATCGATAGTGAAACTGAGCTGCAAAACTACCATGGTGCAGGTTATCCACCTGCCATCGAAGCAGGTGTTCAAACAGTGATGGCCTCTTTTTCATCTTGGCATGGTCAACGCTTGCATGGTTATCAAGCCCTATTGACCGCTGTTCTTAAGCAACGTATGAGATTTAACGGATTTGTCGTAGGTGACTGGAACGGCCATGCCCAGGTGCCAGGATGCTCCACCAAAAGCTGTCCAGCTGCGTTTAATGCAGGCATTGATATGTTTATGGCCCCAGATAGCTGGCAAGCGCTTTATAAGAATACAATAGCGCAGGTGAAATCTGGAGAGATTTCTCGCGGTCGTTTGGAAGATGCTGTACGTCGGATTTTACGAGTTAAACTTCGTCTAGGATTATTTGAAAAACCTAAGCCATCAGACCGTTTTCTGGCTGGTAACTATTCACTTTTAGGACACCCTCATCATCAGGCAGTCGCTCGTCAGGCCGTACGTGAGTCGCTCGTCTTACTCAAAAACCAAGATAATCTGTTGCCTTTAACCACTAATCAAAACATATTAGTGGCTGGAGACAGTGCCAATGACATTGGTAAACAGTCTGGTGGCTGGACCCTATCCTGGCAGGGAACCGGTAACACAAATGCCAATTTTCCCCATGGAACATCTATTTGGGACGGTATTTGCAATATCGTTGAAGCTGGTGGTGGTAAAGCCATATTGAGCCCAGAGGGTAGCTATGATCAAAAACCTGATGTGGCTATTGTCGTATTTGGAGAAGAGCCCTATGCCGAGTTTAACGGAGATGTGGATAACCTAAACTTTGTATCAAATAAGGAACTGCAATTGTTGAAAACATTTCAAACAGCAGGAATTCCAACAGTCGCCATTTTCTTGTCTGGGCGACCATTGTGGGTAACTCCTGAGATTAACGCCGCTAGCGCATTTGTTGCCGCATGGTTGCCAGGCAGTGAAGGGGATGGTATCGCAGAGGTGCTGATGCGCAAACCCAACGGCGATATTAATTTTGACTTCACAGGAAAACTCTCCTTCTCATGGCCTCGTACAGCCACTCAAACCCAAGTCAACCAAAGCAAGAACTACGAGCCACTTTTTCCCTATGGCTATGGGCTAACCTATGAAGACACTGTTAATCTACCTCAGTTGTCAGAGATATCTGGTTTAGACGGCAGCGAAAAACAACAAAGTGATGTTTTGTTTGCTTTGGGTAAACCGATGGCTCCTTGGAGTCTACAGGCCAACGTTGGCAATGTATCCAGTACCGTTGTAGATGCCCGTATTCAGTTAGAAAATGTGTTAACGATTCGCGCAATTGATCGAACTGCTCAAGAAGATGCCCGACAGTTTACCTGGAGTGGTCAAGTACAGGCTGTAGTGACTATGACTGGCCCTGCCAAAGACTATGCAGCCGCCTTGCACTACAACATGGCCTTAGCGATTCAATATCGAGTAGATGCTATTCCAGAGGGGGCAGTGGCGTTGGTAATTGAATATGGAGATAATTGTTGCAGCACTCTAGATATGACACAGTTCTTTTTAGCGGCAAAACCCAGTGAATGGCTCCAGGCAACTATACCTTTAACCCACCTAGAGACGATAGGGATAGATTTATCTAAGGTCATAACTTTAAGCCTAGAAACAGCAGCCTCTTTCTCATTTAGCCTGTCGGATATCCGACTTATTTCTAAGGAGTAACTTTGAGCCTTAGCCTACAATGCTCAATCCTATGGCGACTACTTGTGGCTAAGTTTGAGTTGACAGGTAGTGTCAGATAAGAAGGCATTTGCATCCAAGAGTTTTTCAATATTATATTGAACTCGATTTAATTAAAAAACGCTATAATCTAATAATATGGTGTATCGATTGGCAACACTTCTCTAGATTCTAATTCCTTGCGGTTCTATCACTCCGTTTATTCGTTCCTGCAATTGGTTGTTCTGTTGGCTTATATGCCTTTGCAAAGTTGTCTACGCAACCAATAATGCTGTGATATCTATTCCATAGCAAGGTATTTCTTCCTTTGTTTCTTCTTTCCTCTTTTAGAGAAACACCAAGGGGACAACATGTATCAAAGTAGCTAATGATTGAGAACTGTTATGACCTTAAATCCTTGGCTTCTGGCAGGATCTATTGCCGCAATCATGAGTATGACCGTTGTGGGCTCGGTATCCGCTCAGGATGTACCGAGGAACCGCTACCTGGCAAATTCGACCTGGTCACTTTTTCATCGTAATGGCTATGCTCAGGCCGCAGGTGATCTTGATGCGCTTAGACCTGGCGACAGTATCGGTTTTCAAAGGTTGGATAATCCAGAAGGTGGAACTGCCCCGTGGACGGTCTTTCCAGCACCTTATACCGATGGGAGTCAGGCCGTAATTAGCAATACGCAAAAGGGGGTTGTCAAATGGCTGATGAATGGCGACTCGTTTGAAAAAATTAGCTATTTGCGCCTTCCACGTGGCAGATTTGATTTCGATTGGAACGTCGCAGCCCTTAGTACGGGGGAAATCGTTGTTACCAGTATCAAGCGCAACACGTTCTATCTTCTAAAAGATGAACAACCCGACTGTCCGGGCTGTGAACTCATTGTCCATAGAAGCTTCGAAATCCCGAGATCAGTTGGTGAACTGACAATTCATTTTACTGTGAGCTATGATGGCCATATTCTGGTCTTGCTTGAAGACAACAAAATCGCTGCGATTTCACTAGATACTGGTGAGGTTGCTGCAGTCCATGCGCTGGGCGTCGGTGGTAGTGGTTACAGTTATCACAATGCCTTTGCTAACGATGAAACTGGGAGACTATTTATTTCCTCTCAACAAGGCGTGACTGCTTTAGACTGGACTGGTGCACGGTTTGAAACCGCTTGGGAGGCGGAATACGACTTCCGCGGTCCTGGTTGCCGCGAACCCCGACGAGCTTCACGATTCCGAGAACGGATTCGCACGATCCGCGGGAGGAAATGTACCGGTACTGGCACGACCCCGTCGCTTATTGGTACCGCTGAAAATGGTCTCGTTGTTATGGTGGACGGCCACTCGCCAGAGAACAATCTTATTGCCTTTTGGCGGGGGGATATCCCCAACGACTGGCAAGGTATTGCTGGGGAGGATCTTCGGCTTGCTGGGCGTATTGCACTCCCATTCTCTACACCGGAAGGGGAAGGCCATACCGCAGAAAATTCGCCAGCCATACTCGGTAATTCAATCTTTGTCGCTCAGTGGGCAGGGTTTCGACCAGACTGTACGCCGCCCAAAGGCGTGCAGAGGGTCGATTGGAATGCAACTGACCGGAATTTTGAGTTGGTCTGGGCTAATCCCGACGTCCATTTCAATGGGATTCCTACTGCGTCGTCACAGACAGATCTCGTTTATGGGATTGGTCGTGGCAATGGTTGCACCTATGCGTATCGGGGACTGGATATTGAGACTGGAGAGATCAGGCTCGATGTGCCGATTAGCAAGGATGACAGATACGTAGATCAGGGCAACCAACAGGCGATTGCTAATGACGGTTCGATTATTGTGGGAGTCCGGCGAGGAACACTCCGGCTGTATCGTCGGGATGACTGAGGTTCTGCTTTGCAACCGAGTTGACAATACTCGTTAAGACATACAAGCTTTTCTGCCTTATCTAGTTTAGATAAAACTGGTGATTTGCCCTTTAATAAGAGTCACATTAATAAGAGTCAAAGGAGTCTACCTAGTTAGCTCCTTTGACTCTCTACTTAAGCAATTAACAAAACTAGCCGGTCAGATAGACAGACTGTTTTTGTCTAGATAATGAAGTTATCTAGATTAGTCAATTCTGCAACAGTGACGTTATTGAATTGAATAAATGTTGTCAGATTATTTCCACCTCCATTGGGGTCGAGTAGCAAGACAGAGTCAGAGCCCCGTCGTGCTCTTGCTCCTAAGAAGCCATCTGCAAAAGGATCGTTCCCATTGTAATTAAGGGTTTGGAACAAATCAGTAAGCACGATTTTATCGACACCCACTTCAAAGTCTTCAATCCTATCAACACCGTCTTCCTGGCTAACATAAACAAACTGATCGGCACCAGTATCACCAAACAGAATGTCACGTCTTGCAAAGCCCGTGATGACGTCATCTCCCGATGTCCCAGTCAAATTATCTCTTCCAGCCGTACCATTAATAATTTCACCATCAGGTGGTTGCACGCTATCCAAAAGAATCGCAATGGCTTCATCTGCTTGAATTAAGCCAAAACCCGTAGCAAAGTCGTAACCGACATCAAACCCATTTGTGAATGGATTATCCATGTCGATAGCACTAGCTGCTAAGGCATCATAAATTTCCTGGGGAGTTGGATCTAACCCTGCTTCATTTGCAGCCTCTAACATCAGGGCTGCGACAGCAGCGGCATGGGGGGCAGCGGCTGAAGTCCCAAAGAAGTTGGGGAAGCTATCGGGATCTTCCCCAGTATCACCACCAAAGAATGTAGTGTTAGTACCATCGACGGCTACAAAATCAACTGATTGACGAACGTCTGGTGTGGCAAGGCGATTTCCGTCAGCGTCAAAGAGAATTTCAGTTCCTCCCAAAGAAGAAAATGATTCTAATGCAGGCGGATTTGTCCCAAATTCAGGGGTTTCGGCAAAAAAGGCCGCGCCTACAGAAGCCGATCCTGCTGCGTTGGGATGGCCGAAAGAGGTAGAACTATTTGTGTCGTATTCAATGTTTAATGCTTGACCATTAAAGTCAATATATTTTACACGTCCTGGATCAGCGCCTCCTTGGTTAGTATCTCGCCCAAGAGCAATATAAAAACTCTGGATTGAGCCAGTTGTATTTGTAAAGTTAACGAGTTCAACAGCGTTGCCACTGGCAATATTGTTGTCTGTACCTGCCGCTACAACGTTAGCTAACGAAAAATCTTCGTCATCCAGAATAAAAAGGTCTAAATCACTGCTGGCACCAATACCTCCAGTCGATGAGAATGGCTCATCCCATTGGAAAGATAGGCTGACGCCTTGCCCTGGAGCGAGGGTGAATTCTTGAAAGATATCAACGCCATTGCCAGGATCAAAATCATGGAATCGGTAGTTATCAATCTCTTGACCAAAGCGGAAACTAGATTCATAGGAATCATCGCCTGAGTTACCCGCAGCTGAGAAATAGGGAACTCCAGCCGCAAAGGCTTGATCAGCAGCTTGAGCAATGACGCCATCCTGGAAAAATGGCTCATTCAGATAACCGATGTCATCCACAATGACATCGGCACCCGCATCTACTAGCTCTAAAATACCATTGGCAAAATCAGCTGCACCTCTAAAAGCGGTTCTAAAGGTTAAGTCTGATCCGGGTGCCAGGTCATAGATGAGTTGAGCCATAGCCCGCCCCTCATCGATGCCAAAAAAGATATCAGCTAAAATCTCCACATCGTCAGGCAAATCGCCAGAAAGGATATCGTCGTCGTAGCTGCCAACAGCCCCAAAGGAAGCCTCAAACGAGTCTGACAATATGCCAACGTTGATGCCGCTACCATCAACACCAAATAAATCTCTAGCAATATCAGCTTCTAGTGCTGGATCTGCTTGGCTGGTAACGGAGCCTACGCGAGTGATTGCATAGGAAGGTTGCGCTGATTTGAGGCTACTTAAATCGGCCAAGGACCCAATAGCTGAGAATGGTAACCAACCTGAAACCATATTTCCAAAAGCGGAACCTTCTAGACCCAAGCTTTGTAAATCGGCCAGAAGCTCTTGGGCGTCTCCATTGGCAACTGCATCAATAACAACACCGCCATTCGCTAGTTGAAGATTAGCGGCTTGACTTTGAAAGCTAATCTTTGCGAATGCAATCTCATCATTGCCCCAACCTTCCATGGAAAAGTCAGGATTGAGCATCGCTAGGGAAAGCCCAACCTTTTTGACAAACTGATTTTCTGAAAACGTTTTTTGAAATTTAATGATGTCGCCTAAACGTCCCCCTTCTGATAGCGAGGGCATGAAGGAATCTACTTTCCTATTTCCTATACCTTCGATTTCGTTCGAAGGGCTTAATGACTTACCCGATATATCAACTCGGTTGCTATAGGATATTGTTGCCAATGCCTCAGCAATGCTTTTTCGGTCAGCAAACGTAAACTGCCGATCAGTAAATCGATTGGCAAAATCGATGGTGGAATCTAGCAGACTCACCGCACTTTTAATATTCTTAACGCCAGCAATATCTGATTGCTGATCAACCTCATTGCTGGGGGATAAAAAGACCCCTTCTAAAAGGGATGAAAGATACGCTTGATCAGAAGAATCACCATCAACAGAATCGAACAGATTTTCAAGGAAGTCTAAAGACAGATCATTAGATAGCTCATCTACAATTGAAAACAATTGGCGACTCATAAAACAAGATAGCTCCAATGGAGGCGACTGAATACATCTTATCTAGCTCCCTAGGCTGCCTTTATAAGTAGTTTTGAAGTCATATAAAGTCATAGCCTAACAAGAGAACCTTACTTAAACAGCACCCACTTTTCCCCCGGGACTTTGGAAGTGAGAGCTTAAAGGGCCGTAAACTGTAGTAGACTCTCTAATAAGTTGAGATATCTAACTGCAAGTGGTTAAGCCCCTGCTTAAAGGACGCGTTGAAATAAAATAACATTAATGATTATACTACACAGCTTCTGGGCATATGCCATTATTATTATTTTAAAAGATAGATAAGTTGAATTTTGATCTTCTTGTAAAGCTGCTCAGATAATATCTTCTTAACTTCTTCTTATTATTGTTGAACGTTGTATTGTATTAGACAGGCTATCTTTGATGGAGCTATGTTTGTGCCTGTGAACTATTGAGATATTTGCTTTTATTATGTATTAGGCGTTGGTGTTGCCTGATTACTAATCAACATTAGTTCTCTGATGTTAGAAGGATTTTTTCAACAAAGTTCCCCTGAAAGGGCGGGAAGTATTGACTAGATGGTTTCAGTTATCTATTTGAACACCTACAATCCTATGCCTTTTATGGTTGAGCAGTGGTCAGACCCGCTGTTTGTTAGCTTTATTCCCCAAGATGGTTCAAATTCCGTCATATTAAAGATTTAACGGTATCTTTGGGAGATATTAATGTTAACGTGCTGTGGCGCTGTCCTAAAGATTTGCTATTTTTGAGGCCATCCCTTAGAGTCGTCAGCAGATTGGGCCATCCTAGTTAAAAGAGAGTTGCCCAAGCAAGAGCTTACCGATCCATGGTTTAGGTGTCTCATTGATGGGTTGACGTTGAAGGTATTTAACCAACTGCTGTTTGTAATCAAGGTATTTATGATCTTGTTTGCCACTTCGTTTCGTTTTTTGTAACTTACGGGACATTAACGATCTGTATCAGCCATACTAGCGGCCATAGTTGCCTGTATGGAAAGTAGCTTATGGATATCCTTAAAGTGCGATCGCACCTCCCCTCTTTCAACGACGCCCGCGACTACCAAATCCTTTGCCTAAGCCTGTTTCTTGGCCTGGGTGTCGCCATGCGCGACTGGTCCCTACAGCCAGTCATCGTCGCTACTGCTATTCTTACCGCTCTGGTTACCCAAAGCTTACTTTCCTGTTGGCTAACTCTAAAGGAGACGCTTCACGATCGACTGCGCTCAGGGAACGTAGAGCCTTTCCGTTGGCTGAGCGCAGTCGAAGTCAACTGGCGCAGCCCCCTCATCACTGCCTTGGGCCTCAGTTTACTTCTGCGCACCGACCACATTGCTACCATGGTCTTTGCTACTAGTGTTGCGATCGCCAGCAAATTTCTTTTCAAAACCAACGACAAGCACTTCTTTAACCCAGCCAATCTCGGCATCATCGCTGCCCTCACCCTTACCAATGATGCCTGGGTTTCCCCCGGTCAGTGGGGCGATGAGATCTGGTACGGTCTAATCTTCATTGGCGCAGGCGGCATGGTGCTCAAGCGTGTCGGACGCTGGGACACCACTGGTATGTTTTTAGCCAGCTATGCTCTGCTAGAGGCGATGCGTAATCTTTATCTTGGTTGGACCTGGGATGTCTGGGCACACCGTATGATGAGCGGCTCACTATTGTTGTTTGCCCTATTTATGGTGACTGACCCCAGGTCGATTCCCAATGCACGACCCGCAAGATTAATCTGGGCATTGGCCATTGCGGGTCTGACATTTGTTTTACGTAATCAGTTTTATCTCTCAACAGCTGTGTTCTGGGCATTGTTTGCCTTAGCCCCACTAACCATAGTGTTAGACAAGCTATGGGAGTCTCCCCGATTTGAGTGGAAACAGTTTAGAAAACCACAGCTATCTTCTGCAAGATAACCAAAAGTCTCCCAAGAGAATTTTTTTAACATCTAACAGTTTGACCCTCTCGGGAAGGGTGTCGGAGGCAGGGTGGGTCTCTAACACTAGCGCCGACGGGGCCACCCCACCCACCCCCTCTCCAAGCAGGGCTCTCTCCCAAGAGGGGATGAGATATCGACTTCGCATTAAATACAGTATTGCTCTCTCTCATTTTTTATTTTCGAGTTAGGAACCCCTCCATGACCAGTTTGTTACGCATGAGCATGATGGCAATCATCGCCATTGCCACCCTCATCATCCATCCCCAACCCGCCCATGCCTTCTGCGGCTTTTACGTTGCTAAAGCGGATACCAATCTTTATAACAAAGCCTCTCAGGTATCCATTGCCCGCGACGGCAACCACACCGTGTTGACCATGGGCAATGATTATCAGGGCGATGTGAGCGACTTTGCCTTAGTCGTTCCTGTCCCTACTATCATTGGCGAAGACCAGGTAGACGTAGCTGAGAAAATTATTCTTGACCGTCTGGATGCGTTTAGTGCACCGCGTTTGGTGGAATATTTTGACAGTGATCCTTGCGAGGTCATGTATCGTTTTGCAGAGGGCGCAGCAGACTTAAGCTTTGCTCGTAATCGCGCCCAAGCATCTCCAGCACCCGCATCTTCAGAGGCCCTTGGTGTCACCATTGAAGAACAATTTTCCGTCGGCGAGTACGACATTCTGATTTTGAGCGCTCGTGAGTCAGACGGTCTGGAAACATGGCTTAGACAAAACCAGTATCAGCTACCTGACGGTGCTAATCAGGTCTTAGCGCCTTATATTCGCCAGGGCATGAAATTTTTTGTAGCCAAGGTCAACCTGGACGAATTTGATAGCAGTGGCTATCAGTCTTTGCGACCGCTACAGATTAGCTATGACTCGCCCAAATTTATGTTGCCGATTCGCCTCGGGATGTTGAATGCCGATGGTGATCAGGACCTGATTGTTTACTTGCTATCGCCAGAGGGCCGCATTGAGCTAACCAACTATCGCACAGTCAATATTCCCACCGATATTGACCTACCCTTATTTGTTCAAGATGACTTTGGCGAAGTTTATCCAGAGATGTTCCAACGTCGCTATGAGCAAGAAAATAAGAATGTCGCCTTTCTAGAATACGCCTGGGATATGCGCAGTTGCGATCCTTG
>JAHQVZ010000251.1 GCA_019634055.1 Leptolyngbyaceae cyanobacterium MAG.088 | reverse complement strand
TCGTCTCCCCACAAAGAATATAATCCTATTCAGGAGCGCTTAAATAGTCTTGAGCCCAGTCTTGAGCTTCCAGGTCTCGAACCGTCGAACGGTATGCCCGCAGTTTCTAGAGACCTTGACGAGGCTGTTTCAGGCAATGGCGAGGCAGCAGCACAAGACGCTATTTCACCCCATGATGAGCCCCTAGTCGGTCCCTTGAGCTGATAGTTGAGCAGACTTAGACGATTTCAGCTCCTTGGCAGCGTTTTTATGGCGCTGATTGTTACAGGCATTCATAGTTCGACTTACACAGTTCAGGCCATTAGGTTAAACCGATGTATAACTGCGCGTATTGTCTGGAGTAAGACAAAAATTTTAGCAGTATCAATTAAATTTAATTTCTTTAAAAACCCCTTTGCTGACTGGGTTTCTACGCTTTGAAAACGCAGGTTTTTAGTACGTTTGAACTCAGTATTATCTCTGTTTGCGATACAAGGGGTTTACCACTTCGTAAAAGATTCAGGTATACTTTTATTTTTCAGCTGGATCCTTGTAGAAATCTTGAAAACCAGGGTAACCGCTTAGCTTTTTGGGACAAAAGACACATTCCTGAGCCGTTTTATACTGATATCGTTCAAGGGCTCGGAAGAAAGAACGTAGGCAGGTCAATAAATCTATGGGCCTGTTGTTGATGTTGTAATCTTTGTGAGATTTATAACCGCTATGGGAAGGGCAGGAAAAGCACTAAAGCATGTACTTACTCAGTACGGAATTAGTCAAAATCGTTTGGCCGTTACAATGGGTGTCGCCCGTTCAACGGTCAATCAATGGGTTAATGAAGTGAGCGATCCGCTAGCAGATTCTGTGCCGGAGATCATTGTCGCTCTAGAAACATTAGAGCCAGCAGCCGCTAGCATTTTTCTCAGTATGTATTTGGAGCGTGGTGCTGAGGCCACGATTGATCGCTAGATTCTTAGGGAATCCAGACGGGATTGAGTCCTGCAAATGGAAATGCTTGGGGCTCAATTGACTGAGGTCTTTTGTTTAAGCGCTCGTCAGACGTCTGGTAAAGCGGCAGTAGCCACAGCTTGGCGGTTGCGATCGCAACGCCATTGTCCAAAACCACTGAGTTATCTGCGTTAGCACTGGGTACTTTTTCATCAAATAGCAGTGCTAGACCATCGGGGGCTAAACTCATTTGGGCAGATGGTTGGGGCTTTAATGTGTATAGCGTGTCTACATCTCCAGTTTTCACATTAATTGCTGAAATTGACGGCTGCACTTGATAGGTGTCGCTATCAAGCAGCTGGCTAGTGAGACAAAATAAAAGTTCATTGGTGGGGTCGAACTGAGCATCTAAGATCGACCCCGTTACATCAATTAGTGGTTTTTCATCCCCCTGATTCGATACCCAAAATAGGGTTTGGGTGTAGCGTTTTTCTGGGTCATCCTGGTTAAAGCTAATCATGGCTGCTGCAGAGCCATTATTAGCAACATCCATAACTAGTCCATATTGGGGTAGAAAGTCTAAGGTATCGCCGCTCTGTTCGTTTTGAGCATCATTTAAGGCAATAATTGCGGTGCCCTGACCCTGCTGAAGAAGCAGAGATTGACTATCAGGGGCAATGATAAAGTCTCCACCGGGTTCAGTTTCTAGTTTTCGAGGCTGTTTACCTTGGGTGATCACCCAAGGGCCAAAGTCTGCTGGGTTATCACGGCCAACCCGCTGAACTACGATGGTTTGACCATCAGGTGACAGATCAAATTTCAGGTTTTGATAGTCGCTATTGTCAAGTAGCGTCTCAATTTGACCGCTAGATTCCTGTGGATTGATTCCTAGGCCTGTGGTTACGGTATATAGCTGTTGTTCTTGTTGGTTGGTTTGTCCCTGTTTGATGGCTGCCACTAAAATGCGATCGCCCTGGCTATAGGGCTTGTAATCCATAACAACCCAGCTTTCTGGGGTTAATGCTGTTTTTGACTGATTGCTCAAGTTATAGAGCATTAATCGGCCTTTTTCTGTGCCGTCTACACCGATGTAGGCAAAGGCGCGCGCACGGGATTGAAAGGTGGCCTCAAATGGCACAAACTTAGCGCCTGGGCCACTAAAGCGGTCACTGGCTTGGGGCAGACTGACCAGAAACTCGTTGCCATAGGGGGCTGGCAGGTTGAGCGTATAGGCCATGCGGCGTCCGGCCCAGCTAAAGCGGCCAGGTAACGGTGGCTCAATAGTGAGATTTTCCTCAACACTTGCCTGATCCATAGGACGGCTAAAGGTCAGCAAAAAAGACGTGTCATCTGCGCCTATCTGGTCGTCTTTCCAGCTGAAATTTCTTACCTTTGAGGCCGCCGGGCCTCCTAAAAGGAGCATGCCACCGATAACCAAGGCGAGTAGCACCATTAATGCCTGGGCCAGGCGATCAATGGGTTGACGACGTAATTTGACCATGGGAACGACTAGTATTCATATGGATTTCTGGGTTCTGGAATGGGTTCCAGGCGAGTGGGCTCAATGGTCAGTTGACGTTGCCCATTAATCGTGGTTGTTACCATTTGCCCTTCGACCTCTAACCAACTGTCGGGATTGTAGGCTTGCCGTGATACTGCCAGCTGTACCGGTAGACCAACAGGGTACGCGTCAGCTGCGCAACAGGTTAGAACAAAACGCGACAGCATGAGATAGTCTTCAGGCCATTCCTCGGGATGAATGACAAACCCAGATACTTTAACCGCTTGTCCAGTGTAGGCGTCGGGTTCCGGATAAACATTGAGGGTGCGCATCCAGTCAATAATGGTGCGATCGGCGGAGGATGTTTGGCGCACAAATCGCTGCGGTTGAGAGCGTGTCAGCGTTAAGCTGTCCGATATTCCTCGCTGGATGGCCGCATCACTGGCAAAGGCTTGGGGCGTATAGATCAGAGCCACAACGGCGATGGTCAATAAAATTAGGCTACTTACCTGGGGAGGGAGCAACGTGGTATGGCCACCAATGGGGGCTTTACGTCTGCCCTGGGTGAGCTTAAAGATGGCCAACCCTAGCAATACAATTCCAGCACCATTGGCCAACCACATGTAGTCGGGGTGGAGCAGCAAAAACAGTTTGCCCGTTAACCAATATCGAAAGAATGCCAGACTCCAGGCTGCTAATACCAAGGCATCCAATAGCTCTGGGCGATACCAGGCAACTCGATTAGGTTTCTTTATAGGTTTTTTTGCAGGCTGGCGGGGGCGTTTAGCTGACATAGAAATTGATAAATAACGTCAAGATAAAGCAGAGCTGCGCTGCCAATACAAAAATGTAAAAAATTACCCTGGGTTTAAACAGCGTTAGTAATAACCCAATATTCTTCAGGTCGATCATTGGGCCAAAGACTAAAAAGGCCAGTTGGGCCCCAGTTGTAAATGTGGATGCAAACGATAGGGCAAAAAAGGAGTCAACCGTTGAACAAATCGAGACGACTGCCGCCAGCAGCATCATAGCCAAAATGGATGTAATGAAGTTTTGGCCCAGGGCTAAAATCCAATCCCTGGGAATGGCTACTTGTACAAAGGCTGCGATCGCACTCCCTAATATCAAAACCGCCCCGAGTTCTTTCATCTCTTGGACCATATTGTCCAAGACCAGTTGTAGCTTTACTCCAAACGGTTTATCAGGGCCGCTGGCAATCATCTCTTGGGCGACAGGA
Source organism: Leptolyngbyaceae cyanobacterium MAG.088 (assembly GCA_019634055.1). GTDB lineage: Bacteria > Cyanobacteriota > Cyanobacteriia > Phormidesmidales > Phormidesmidaceae > Leptothoe. The sequence goes on along the minus strand of JAHQVZ010000251.1, from coordinate 14,316 downwards.
TCGTCCATATTTAGAGTTTTTCCGCCAGGCTGCATCAGGAATGTACCAGAGCGCAATAGGGGGTTAGCAGGCTCCGCACCACGAGGTTTTGGCATCTGTCTTGCCACCACCGGCTGTAGTAAAGGGCGCATATCTCGCTGCTGGCTAAACACCCAAGCAATGGTGACCGCAATCAGCAGGGTAAACCCCACCCTGAGAAAAACAATTTCAGGCTGTCCGCGAAAGGCAACCCAAGTGGCCCAAAAAACCACTGGGTTAATGGTGGGGGCCGCCAATAAAAAACCTACCGCTACAGAAGACGGCGCTCCCTGTACGATTAAACGCCTGGCAACAGGGACATTGCCACATTCACAAACGGGAAAGAAGACTCCCATCAAACTGCCAGCCAAGGCCCCCAATAGAGGATGTTTAGGCATTAGTTTGATCAGGGTTCGTTCGTTGACAAAAAACAGCAGCAGGCTCGAAAACGCTACACCAATTAGTAGAAACGGAATGGCCTCCACTAAAAGGCTAAAGAAAAGCGTTAGGCCATTACTAAATTTCTCCATGGGCAGGCTATCGATACCATTGGTAGCTCCTACGGTTGGCCAATCATTCTACAGGAAATAGATTCTATCGCTCCAAAGTTTATTTTTGGGCTTATTTCACCACAGCGAAATTTGGCTGACGCTAATATTGCCAGAAAAACAAATATCAACATCGGCACCAGCGTCTTTTTGGCGATTTTGATAGTCGCCAAGGTACTGAAACTTGCCTGCTTCTAAGCTGCATGGGGTAGGGAGTGGTTGGGTACACACTGGGCAAAAAACAATGTCAGGTTCGGGTTGAGTTGGCCCGACAGAAGGCAAGTTAATATTCCAAAACTGGCCTGGTGCAAGAGGGCGCTCCATCAAAATAGTGAGTACACGAGCTGCACGTTGTGACGCCACTTGCCAATCAATAGCCTTATCGCGGGCTTTGTAATGGGAGATGGCAATGGCAGGAATGCGTAACAGGGTAGCCTCTCGGGCAGCGGCTACGGTGCCCGAGACATAGATATCGGCCCCAAGATTGCCACCATTATTAATGCCCGATAGCAACCAGCCCAACTGTGGATAGAGGTGATGGGCCACACGGCTACAGTCTGCAGGGGTGCCACCAATGGCGTATCGGTGCTCAGCTTGCTGTTCGACGGTAAGGGGGCCCCCTCGATTAATTTGGTGGCTACAGCCAGACAGATGGCGATCAGGGGCGACGATGCCGATCCTCTTGGCCAGGTCACTATGCAGACTGGTGACAGCCTCATGCAGTGCTTGAATGCCGGGGGCATTGATGCCGTCGTCGTTGGTTAGGGCAACCGTATTAGACTTCATGACACGCACACTTCACCCGAAAATACCAAGACGGCAGGACCTGTCATATAGATGTGATTGTCTACCACAGACCATTCAATTTGGAGGAGACCGCCAGGGAGCTCAACGGTGGCTTTGCGATCGCTTTTACCGTTTAACACAGCTGCCACCACAGACGCACAGGCCCCAGTGCCACAGGCCAGAGTGGCCCCTGCCCCTCGCTCCCACACCAGCATTTTAAGATAGTCAGGCCGGACCACCTGAATAAACTCAGTATTGGTGCGCTCGGGAAAGACCGTATGGTGCTCAAACAAGGGCCCTATCTGAGTCAGCGGCACGCTGTCAGCATCGTCTACAAAGGTGATGCAGTGAGGATTACCCATGCTGACACAGGTAACCTGGTAACCCTGATCGGCCACCGTGAGTACCTGGTCAATTACCTGATTGTTATCTACCGTCAACGTCGTGGGAATTTCCTTAGCTAACAGGTGTGGTTCCCCCATGTCGACGGTAATCTGGCCATTGGGTTGTAGGGTGGGGACAATGGGACCAGCCAGGGTATGAATCGTGAAACTTTGGGGGACTGGACTGTTCGCCGTCATAGCCAGGTCTTCTAAGTACTTGGCCATGCAGCGAATGCCGTTGCCGCACATTTCTGGTTCTGACCCGTCGGAGTTAAAAATGCGCATGGTGTAGTCTGCCCCCTGGCTGCCTGGCAAGGCAAAGATAACGCCGTCGGCACCAATGCCAAAATTGCGATCGCATAGGTCAATCGCTTGAGCAGGCGTCAGTACCGGGGATGACTGATGGCGATTATCTAGCAGAATAAAATCGTTACCGAGTCCGTGATATTTGCTAAAAGGGAGCCCCATGATGTCGAGACGGCAGAAAAGATTTATAAGAATGCGGCAATAGCTTACCGGAAGTAGTATAGACCGGGTACGTTATTACTGTTTCATCCACGTTTATCCTGTCATGGCTATCGAATTTGATACGGGGTTACCCAGCATTCGCCAAATACAAACGCTAATTCGTGATCAACAAACCGTTGAGCTCAAGCTACTAACGGGCGATGTTTTTAATGGCAGCGTTGTTTGGCAAGATGCTCATGCGATTTGTCTGAGTGTTGACGGCCAAACAACGTTAGCTATGCGTTCAGCAGTGGCTTACATCAAGATCACGGGTTAACGACACATACCATCGCACCAATAATTTCATCTCATAAAACAACGAGGTCTCTCGATGGGGCTTCGTTGTTTATGGCTATTTTTGAATAAACAGTAGTTAGGAGACTTGCACCTTAGTAGGTTTAAATAGTCTGCTGTACAGTCCTGGATTTGTAAGTTTCATCAAAGAAAAATGTTGTATTTAGATAGCTTTTGCGAGGTTTGTTGATATCAAGAAGTGGTGAAAAATAATCGTTTCACTACGTACTGGTTGAAAGCCTTTGGTAGCAGTTTTGCGGATGTGATTCGTTGATTTTAATTGATAGGTTGCTCGTGATTTTATGCAGTTTATGTGTTTGCCAAGTCACCTCAGGGCACACTAAAGACAACGCAATCCTTGATGTTGGTTTTTTGCCATCTAGTAAGGGTTGTAGTTGCTGATAATGCGAATTTCTTAATCAATCAATTAAGATGTTTGTATGTTCCATTGTTGCTGTGACTTATGGCTTCTGGAATTCTCTTTATCCAAGGCAATGGAACTAATGCCAATCCACTTTCTTAATTGTAAATACGGTATCTATTAACTGTATTTGTTATGTCAGGAAACGGTTGGCAGATGCTCATATTAATGACAGCATTCAGCAACATCTAAAACTGTTATAGAGATATGCAACGGAGCCATTTGACAGGATGAGCAGTATTGAAAAAATTGTTGAACAATCTTTACAGGATGGTTATTTAACCCCTGCTATGGAAGCAGAAGTGGGTCGCATCTGTGACACCGCATCAGAGCTTTCCATTGAGGAATATATGGCCCTTGACCGACTCATGGGCTCCCTTCTAACGGGGGAGGTTGTTGCTGTTCCACGCAAGCAATTTATTAATGTGATGGAGGAACTAGTATTGACCGAAGCCATTGCCCGTGTTGCTGAAATTGAGGCGAGTAATGACTGTAGTCTCGATTTAGGGGATATTGCAGCCTATGCCCTTAACCGACTGCCTCCCCTCTATGCCACCACTGAAGAAGGGGCCGCTTACCAGCGAAGTAAGGCCAGTGAAGAGCTATCTGGGATAATTTCTAACCAAGTTAAGGATGCCATTGCCAATAGCTTGGACCGCCCTGACTTCTTCCCCGATCGTGAAGGCATTAAGCGCTCTAGTGATGGGTTCTTGGGACAGATGAATGATCTGCTGAAAGACTATGCGCATAAGTTTGAGCCTGCTCAAGCGGCTTAGACTAACTAATTGGGTGTGTTTCAAGACATCAGGGCTACAAAAATCTAAAGCAAAAGCGCCGCTAGAACTAGCGGCGCTTTTGCTTTAGTTTGCCTTAGTACGTTGCACAAGAGCTTTTACAAGGGGCGGTAGGTTCGATAGTTGATATTCGGAAAGATATTATCAATTTCTTCCACTTTTTCTAGCCAGCCCGAGTCAATTTTGCCAGCTATGATATCTTCGCGTAGTTTATCGAATCGCAATAGGTGAGAGCGGGTGCGTCTTACTGCATAGGGCACCATAGTGCCGGTTCGCATAATAAATGCCCAGTCAGAGGATTGAGCTAGCAGCAGTTCTCTAGCTGCCTGATTGAGGGCGCGCCACTCTAGCTTATCTGCGGGCTCACGACGAGCTAAGTCAATCATCCGCTCTGCTGCCTTGTGCAAATGGGGATAAATCCATGCATTGGTTTCATTCAGCCAATATTCATGGAAGCCTTTGTACCCCCAGCTCGATTGAGAGGGACGGCAAACTTGCTGGGTTGGATTCTCCCGTAGATAGTCTGCCAGATGAGTCATTTCGTAGGTGTCCTGGTCATACCAGGTCTTACGGAATAGGTAGTCAATAAACCAGGGCCCTTCATACCACCAGTGGCCAAACAGCTCAGCATCATAGGGCGAAATCACAATGGGCTTGCGCTGCATCATGCCTTGGAGGTTAGCAATTTGCTGTCCCCGGTTGTGCATGAAATTGCTCGCGTGTTCGGCTGCCTTTTCGCGCGCCCAATAGGGGTCATACCAATCTTTGTCAGAGAGACCTAGGTTTTTACCCGTAATCTTGTGATATTTAATCCCCACATTTTTACGCTGACCGTTGGGCATGATGTAGGGCTTAATGTATTCGTAGTCCGCATCCCAGCCTAAGTCACGATAAAACTCGCGATACTCTGAAGCACCTGGATAGCCGACTTTTGAGGACCAAACCTGTTGGGAAGACTCATGATCACGTCCAAACGCGGCTACACCGGTTTCAGTGTAGATCGGTGCATAGGCTCCAAAACGAGGACGGGGTCGAGCATAGAGAATACCGTGGCCATCGGTGAGAAAGTATCGCAGACCCACATCGGCCACCATGCGCTCTAAGCCTTCGTAATAGGCGCATTCTGGTAACCAGATACCGGTGGGAGCACGACCAAAGTTTTCTTCATGACTTTCTACGGCGACCTTGAGTTGCGCCCAGACCGCCTCAGGGTACATCTTCATCAGCGGCAGATAGCCGTGGGTAGCGCCGCAGGTGATGATATCTAAGTTATTGCTGTCGACATACTGCTTAAAAGCAGAGATCAGGTCCCCTTTGTTGTCTTCCCATACCTGGCGGGTATGGTTAAATTCATTGGCGTAATATTCCGCCAGATACTTGACATGACCGTTGTGCTCATTCCGTTCGATCTCTCGCTCGGTCAACTCTTCAAGATTTGTCAGATGCTCGTCATAACGCTCTTGGAGCAGTGGATCTTTGAGCATTGACACCAGGGGCGGTGTCATACTCATGGTCATTTTGAAATCAATGCCGTCCCGCTTGAGACCATCAAACATGGTCAATAGCGGAATATAGGTTTCGGTAATTGCCTCAAATAGCCACTCTTCTTCTAAAACAAAATCACTCTCTGGGTGCCGAACGAAGGGTAGGTGGGCATGGAGAACCAGAGCAAGATATCCGAGAGACATATGGCAACCTTTTATGGAAAGTGAGCATCTTATGGGAAATTGCTAGGCTGGCCTGAGCTGTTTAAACATCCATCTTTCAGACAGAAAATATCTGAACTTTCTAGAGCAGCTAAGGCGTTGAACCATTGTCGGCAATGCTCAACGATGGAACTACCTATGACGATAATGCCAGAGATCGCAAATCAAATCTTTATACTAATTTAAGCATCTCCTGAGCATGCTGGAGCAATTGAAATAGACGAAAGGACATGATTTATTGCCCCATATATTTAGGGCTTTACTGTACGGCTCCGAGGGGGATCGCTTTAGTAGCAATTATGTCTTTTTGTAAATAAATGGCTTGACTTTGATGCTATCAGCTATGTGTCTGTTTGGTCTAATGCCGTTAGTTGCTTTTCTAGTTCAGCTACCTGTTTTTGCAATTTTTTAAGGGTGCGGTGCATTTCAGGTAGACGGTTATAGATAGCCGATGACTTCAGGTAGGTGCGATAGGGGCTGGCGGGCGAGCCCATCATCACGCTGCCTGCTGGCACATTACTGTGCAGTCCAGCTTTAGAACCTGCTTGGGCACCTTTACCAATTTTGGCATTATTGGCGACGCCAACCTGTCCGCCTAGCACTACTAAGGGCTCTAGTTCTACTCCGCCTGCCAGGCCGACCTGGGCTGCTAAAACACAGTTATTGGCTAGTTGACAGTTGTGGGCGACATGGACCAAATTATCGAGTTTGCTATTTTGACCAATGCGCGTTTCTCCCACGGCTGGGCGATCAATGGCTGAGTTGCAGCCCACTTCTACGTGGTCTTCTAGCACAACAATGCCGGACTGGTGCATTTTTTCCCAGCCCTGGGGGGTGGGTACAAAGCCGAAGCCTTCGGACCCAATGACAGCCCCTGCATGGATGATGCAGTGCTGCCCCACTTGTGCCCGTTCATGGATGACACAGCTGGCGTGGAGTGTGGTGTTGGCACCGACATGGGCCTGGGGGTAAATCACCACTTGAGGATGAATGCAGACGTTGTCTTCGATAATGGCTGCATTATGAATGACGACATGGGGGCCAATGGCAACGTTAGTTCCAATTTTGGCTGTAGGGTCGATGATGGCGGTGGGATGGATGCCTGGCGAGAGGTGAAATGGCTGGTAGAAGAGCGCGATCGCACGCGCAAAACCTAGCCTGGGTGCCTGGGTGCTAACCCAGGCAATGCCTTGCTCTGTTGCCTGGGCTTGCAGCGAGGCATTCATCGGTAAAATTAGCGCCGCATTCGCTGTCTGCTCAATGTAGGGCGCGAACTTTGTGCCTTCAACATAGCTAATGGTGTTTGGTTGGGAGTCTTGGACTGCGCTAACGCCTGTAATCTCTGGGTTCAGGTCTGGTTGGGCCTCCAGACTGGAGGCTTCAGCCATGCCTAACTGCTCTACGATTTCGCTAAATCTCATGGGTTCGCGCTTACTGACGTCTCAGCGTCAGGCTATCAAAAAATCGTTTGTTCCAAGAAGGCCACACATTCTACATGGGCAGTTTGGGGAAAGAAATCAGCAGGTTGGAGCATGGTTAGGGTATAGCCGTTGCCACACAATATTTTTAAATCTCGAGCCAGGGTGGCTGGGTTGCAACTCATGTAAACAATTCTGGCAGGGGTGATTTGGGCCAGGGCGTCTAATACGATGCGATCGCACCCTTTACGGGGTGGGTCTAGCATCACCACATCAACCGGGTTAGACTGCTGAGCGCTAATCTCTAGTAATAAATTTTCAACGGCCCCCACAAAAAAATCCGTATTTTGCAAGCCATTAAGGGATGCATTTTGTTTAGCCTGGGCAACCGACTCTGCCTGCACCTCAATGCCAACGCAGCGAGCAGCGTGTTTGGCCAACGGTAGTGACAGCGTCCCGATACCGCAATAGGCATCAATCACAGTTTCGTTGCCTTGCAGGTTTAGACGTTCTAAAACGACTTGCATCAAGCCCTCTGCCTGTGCCGTATTCACCTGGAAAAACGTATTCGGTTGAATACGTAACCGTACATCCAGAAATGTCTCTTCCAAATAAAGTTGACCTGCCAAGCAGCGAGTTTCCTCGCCAAAAACCCGATTAGTCCGCTCTGGGTTGATATTAAGACATACTCCTACCAAATTCGGATGTTCAGATAGCCACTGTTCAGCCTGTTCCTGGATGTTTGGAAGATAGCCAGTCGTGACCAGGGTAAGTAGCTCCTGGCCCGTATTTTGTCCGACTCTAAGGGCTAAGTTACGGAGTCGTCCCTGATGTTTTTTCTCGTTATATAGGCTCCAGCCCCTTGCCTGGATCGCTGCTTTAGCAGCTACAAGCAACGGGTTAAGACTATCGTTCTGAATAGGGCACTGATTTAAATTGACAATTTGATGCGTTCCCTGACGGTAGTAACCGGCTTTAACGGTTCCTCCATTGCCCCGTGCCAATGGATAAGTAACTTTATTGCGATATCCAAGGGGGGAGGATGCGCCCAAAATAGGCTGCATAGGCACCGATGCAAAGCCGCCAATGCGTTCCATGGCCGCTTTCACCTGATGTTCCTTCGCCTTTAATTGTTGTGGATAATTGACAGCTTGCCACTGACAGCCACCACATTTGTCGGCCACGATGCAAGCAGGACGTACCCGATGGGGAGATGGCTCAATAATTTTCAGTTGTTTACCATAGCCATAGGTAGGTTTTACCCGTGTTAGCCGCACTTGCAGCCTATCTCCAGGGACAGCATTGGCGACAAAAACAACCCGTTCTTGCCAACGACCCACACCATCACCGCTATTGCTGAGGTCGTCAACGACCAGGTCAATCACCTGTCCCTGTTGCCAATGGGACACATTTGCTAATGAAGTCATAGGGTTACGTAAGTGATCGAGTTGGCCAATAGCGTATTTTCTTAGCTGCAGGGAGAGCGGCACGCACGGGTTATTAATTTTATGGCAAGCAATTAAAAACGCGACATATATACCTGCAGCAGGTGGTTTGTAAACTCTCTTAATATTTCTCTCAGGTTAGTCAACACGATCAGTTATTATTCAAAGGATAAAAATCCTTTTAATCAGGGCTTAATCAGGGCAAAGTTATCCTTTCCTTGTGTGCCCTAGAGTCGCTAAACTGTAGTTATCACGAGTTACCGCAATCACTAAGCTATGTCTGTCGTTAGCCAAGTAATTATCAATGCAGATGATGAGCTGCGCTACCCCACCAGCGGAGAGCTTCAGGGTATTCAAGATTTCTTACAGACCGGTCCCCAGCGTCTGACAATTGCTCAAAGGCTGGCCGAAAATGAGAGAAAAATTGTTGACCAAGCCAGTAAGGCGTTATGGCGTCGACGTCCCGATTTCATTGCTCCTGGTGGGAATGCTGCTGGTCAAAAGCAAAGGGCCCTTTGTCTGCGTGACTATGGCTGGTACCTGCGTTTGATTACCTATGGCATCATTGCGGGCGATAAAGATCCTATCGAAAGTATTGGACTCGTGGGTGTGCGTGAAATGTATAACGCCTTAAACGTTCCTGTGCCTGGAATGGTGGCAGCCATTGAATGTCTGAAAGATGCATCTTTGGCCTTACTCACTGAAGCCCAGGCCATTGAGGCGGCTCCATATTTTGATTACATCATCCAAGCGATGTCTGGCTAATGTCTGTATAAGTCATTGAATTTGCTAAGACATTGATGCCAATACATTGAAATAATATAAAGCCGGGAGTACGTTTGATCTCATCCCGGCTTTATATTAGGTATGCTAAGTACGCTGTTTTAAATCAATGTCGGTATGGTGTCTGCTAAGCAGGGTCGGTGCAAGTTGGGTACAGTGGTGAAGTCCAATTCCCACTGTGACTATGTGGTGCAGCTAAATACGGGTAGAGATGTCATCGATCCACCGGCTATTGGCGATTATGGCTTTGGGCAATTTGTCACCCTAGAGACAGAAAAACAGCACTGGGCTGTGGGCATTATTTATAACTCGCAGCTATTCAATCCAGCATTTTTGAATAATGGTCCGCAGCTGACAGGGATACCTGACCCATTATTCACGCCTGATCTGATTCAAGAAACCAAAACACTGCTGAATGTAGTTTTGGTCGGTAGTTTAGCTCATCAGGGGAAGCATATCTATGGTCAACATGGGATTCCGCGCCATGTAGTGCCTGTGAATATGCCTGTCTACTGCATGGATGCTAAAAGTCGTCACCAATTTCACTTAACGGCTGATAAACAACCGCAGTTCAGGTACTATGGCCATCTTCTCAACTGTGGTGGCACCTTTGCCACCCAGTTAACTCAACAAGTCTTAACCGAACTCAGTGATTCAGGTCTTTTTTCTGATACCGATCAGCGGGCATTACAGGTGCTTTGCAAAGAGCTGGCCTGGAAAAATACCCTGGGAGCCATCGGATAGAGGATTTTGAGGTTTTTTGATGTGAATCACAGGTGTTTGTGATGCACATCAAAAAAAATGTGATCAAATGTGATCAAAATCACAGGTTACCAATGACCTGGATCGCTATCACTATCCATTAAATTCAGCATACTAAGGATGACTCAACTCTAGCCGAGTCATCTACAGGGAACACACAACCAGCCGATAGAACTCGCGGGAGTTCTGTCGGTTTTTTTTTGGAGTAGGGTCGGCAGGCACGGGCCGGGTGATGCAGCCTTGGGCATTTATGGTGGTTGAATGAGAAATAGGGGTTAAAATCAACCCTTGTCCACCCAAAACATTCCCATCAATGTCTACACATGCATCTGCTCCGATTCCATGTTCTCCAGAGGAAATTGCCTCTGAAGGATTAAAGCCCGGTGAGTACGATGAAATTGTCAAACGACTGGGACGCCATCCGAATCGGGCCGAATTAGGCATGTTTGGGGTGATGTGGTCAGAGCATTGCTGTTATAAGAATTCTCGTCCTTTACTCAAGCAGTTTCCCACTGAGGGGCCGCGTATTTTGGTTGGGCCTGGGGAAAATGCAGGGGTGGTGGATGTTGGCCATGGCCAGCGGTTGGTCTTTAAGATCGAGTCTCATAATCACCCGTCAGCGGTAGAACCTTTTCAAGGTGCTGCAACGGGTGTGGGTGGGATTTTGCGTGACATTTTTACCATGGGAGCCCGTCCCATCGCAGCGCTGAATGCGTTGCGATTTGGCACGTTGAACGATCCAAATACACGGCGGATTTTTGCAGGCGTGGTGTCAGGAATTTCCCACTATGGCAACTGCTTTGGGGTGCCAACGGTGGGGGGCGAGATCTATTTTGATCAGGCCTATGCAGGTAATCCTTTAGTGAATGCCATGGCCATTGGTCTGATGGAAACCAAGGAGATTGTAAAATCTGGTGCTGCGGGGATAGGCAATCCGGTGCTCTATGTAGGCTCTACGACCGGGCGGGATGGTATGGGTGGAGCCAGTTTTGCTAGCGCTGAGCTCACAGATGAGTCAGAGGCGGATCGGCCAGCTGTTCAGGTAGGCGATCCATTTTTAGAGAAGTCTTTGGTAGAAGCTTGTTTAGAAGCGTTTAAGACAGGGGCGGTGGTAGCGGCTCAAGATATGGGGGCTGCAGGGATTACCTGCTCGACATCTGAAATGGCTGTGAATGGCAATGTGGGGATTGAGTTAGACCTCGATAAAGTGCCTGTGCGGGAAACAGGGATGGTGCCCTATGAATATTTACTATCAGAGTCTCAAGAGCGCATGCTTTTTGTTGGCCATAAGGGACGTGAGCAGGAACTGATCGATATTTTTGAGCGCTGGGGGCTCCATGCTGTAGTCGCTGGGGAAGTCATTTCAGAGCCCATTGTGCGGATTTTATTTAAAGGTGATGTGGCGGCTGAAGTGCCGGCTTCTGCGTTAGCCGATAATACGCCGCTATATGAGCGTGATGTTTTGGCAGAGCCCCCGACCTATGCGCAAACGGCCTGGGCCTGGCAAGAGAGTGATTTACCTGATTGTTCGGTGGCTGGCATCGAAGGTCAATCTTGGAATGACGTGATGCTGGCGCTATTGGGTACGCCAACGATTGCTTCAAAACAATGGGTCTATCACCAATATGACCATCAGGTGCAAAACAATACGGTGATGTTGCCTGGTGGAGCTGATGCTGCCATTTTACGATTGCGTCCTTTGGAAGGAGACGATGGTTCTAGTAGTCAGTCTGGGGTAGCGGCTACAACGGACTGTAACCCTCGCTATGTATATCTCAATCCCTATGAAGGGGGGCTGGCTGCTGTGGCGGAGGCTGCTCGAAATCTGAGCTGTGTGGGGGCAGACCCCATTGCAGTTACTGACAATTTAAATTTTGGTAGCCCTGAGAAACCGGTGGGGTACTGGCAGTTAGCGGAGGCCTGTCGGGGGCTCGCTGATGGTTGCCGTGCCTTTGATACGCCAGTTACGGGGGGCAACGTCTCGCTTTACAACGAAACCGTTGATAGTGATGGTAAGCCCCAGCCGATATATCCGACGCCCGTGGTGGGCATGGTGGGCGTCATTGATGACCTCGACAAGATTTGTGGTCAAAGCTGGCAAAATTCTGGTGACCAGATTTATCTGCTAGGGACGTCTTTTGGGGAAGGTGGCACGGTAACCCTGGGCGCGTCAGAGTATCTCAAGGTTATCCATGGGCAAGTGGCTGGCCAGCCGCCTAAGGTGAATATTGAACTGGAGCTAATGGTTCAGGCGGCTTGTCGTCACGGTATTCGTCAGGGATGGATTTCGTCAGCCCATGATTGTGCGGAGGGGGGAGTTGCGATCGCCCTTGCCGAATCGGCCATTACCGGTAACCTGGGCGCTACTATTACTTTGTCAAATGCTACCTTGTCAAATGCGGCTCAACGCTATGACCACCTGCTCTTTGGTGAAGGCGGTGCTCGCATTATTGTCACAGTAGCGCCTACCCATCAAACTATTTGGGAAACGTATTTAAAGGAGCACCTCAAACAGCAATGGGCTTTGCTGGGCACAGTTGCATCGGTTGACACGCAGCTCATTATCCAAACCTCTGAACAAGAAACCTTGGTCAAGTTGGACATTGCCACCATGGCCGATTGTTGGCGCTACGCTATAGAAAGAGCCTTAAATTGATTAAACCCAGATTAAACAACTCTGTTTAATCTGAGAGAGCCATAGGCTAGCACCCTGCTTAGGATGCTAGGATCGTGTTGATTAAGAAAATATTAAACCCATTGTTTTCTCAAGGCTTCTATTTGGTTGCCAAGCCTGTTAGCGTCTTGAGCCCATAAACCCCATCTAACCCTGGATTTTTTAACAAAAAAACGACAGAGTTAGATGGGGAAAAGCCTGACATGCTAGTCGCTTCTTTTTACTGTCATTAACGCAAGTGGACTCACGATGCCTCTTCCTTCTAAGACTTTTGCCTACACTTCTGCCGTGGATGTTCACCCCGACAAACCAGAAGAAGCCTGCGGTGTATTCGCTGTTTTTTCTCCAACAGACGATGTTGCTACGCTAACTTACTTTGGTCTGTATGCTTTACAGCATCGTGGCCAAGAATCGGCTGGCATTGCCACCTTTGATCGTGGCAGTATCAACGTGCATAAAGATATGGGGCTAGTGTCCCAAGTCTTTGATGAAGATGTATTAGAGCGCCTGCCAGGACAATGGGCAGTGGGCCATACTCGCTACTCAACGACGGGGTCTAGCCGTGTAGCCAACGCTCAGCCCGCCATATTATCCACCCGTTTGGGCGAGATGGCCTTAGCCCACAATGGCAATGTAGTTAATGCTGCTGACCTTCGTGAGCAGCTGCTCAAGCGTGAGCATACATTGCTAACGACCACCGATACCGAGCTGATTGCTTTATTTATGGCCGATGCTGTGAATGATGGCAAAGACTGGATCGAAGCGGCCGTCGACGCTTGTCAACGTTGTGAAGGCGCTTTTAGTCTGACAATTGCCACCCCTGAAGGGATTCTGGCGATTCGGGATCCTAATGGCATCAGACCTTTGGTTTTGGGCCATTTTGGTGATGATGACCCCCAAGATGGGCCTGGTCAATACGCAGTGTCGTCTGAGACCTGCGGGCTAGATATTGTCAATGCCCATTACCTGCGTGATGTGCAACCAGGAGAGTTGGTTTGGATTGGGAAGGAGGGCCTTAAGTCGTTGCAGTGGGCACAGCCCCAGCGTCGCCTATGCATTTTTGAAATGGTTTACTTTGCCCGGCCTGATAGCGTTTATCACGGTGAGAGTCTGTATAGCTATCGCAAACGCTTAGGCAATATTTTGGCCCAAGAGTCTCCAGCAGATGTGGACTTGGTTATGCCGGTGCCTGATTCTGGTATCCCTGCTGCAATTGGGTTTGCGGAAACGTCTGGCATTCCCTATGCGGAAGGATTAATCAAAAATCGCTACGTAGGCCGCACATTTATTCAACCCACACAGATGATGCGAGAAGCCGGTATTCGCATCAAACTTAACCCCCTGCGGGATGTGCTAGAGGGTAAGCGCATTTTGTTGGTAGATGATTCTATTGTCAGAGGAACGACTAGCCGAAAAATTGTCAAAGCCTTATACGATGCGGGGGCTACAGAGGTGCATATGCGGATTTCATCGCCGCCGGTAACCCATCCCTGCTTTTATGGCATTGATACCGATAGCCAAGACCAACTTATTGCATCCACCAAATCTGTTCAAGAGATTGAAGCACAAATTGGTGTAGACACTCTGGCTTATCTCAGTTGGCAGGGTATGCTCAAGGCCACTCGCCAAGACACTGAAACATTCTGTTCTGCCTGTTTTACTGGCGATTATCCCGTCGAGATTCCTGAAATGTTCAAGCGTTCTAAACTAATGCTTGAAAAAACTCCGGTTAAGGCTTGAGGCAATATGCCGTTTTTGAGTTAGAGACTTGATGAAG
>JAHQVZ010000250.1 GCA_019634055.1 Leptolyngbyaceae cyanobacterium MAG.088 | reverse complement strand
TGCCCAGCCAGGTGAGCGGATGCAGGTGCCATACCCATTCCAGCATGGTGCCCTGATACCCCACACCCCATACCAACGCGCACAAAACACTCTGACGTAGTCCAGTGCCTCGATGGATGACCCACCAAAGCGGCACCAGCGAGACCCAAGCCAATGGCCAAGCGGGCCAAAGCCCCATCAAAATACCCGCCAACAATAACCCCAGGTAATTTGGCTTTGAGTCAACGTCAAAAATTAAGGTCAAGGGTTTAGCCCTATGAGATACTGCCATACCCTAACCCCCACCGCCTATTGCCCATTGCCTGGTGGGCGCTGCCCACCTTACTACAGCGAACTCGAATTCAAACTATCCGCTTCACCCTGCGTCTGGGGCAAATGCAGCCCGCATTCCTGTTTTAATCCCTTAAATCGAGTTGTACGTTCGTCACCATCAGCTGCCGTCATTGGCCGACTAGAATGCCAGTCCCCCACCGTGACATACCCCTGATCAAACAACGGGTGATAGGGCAAATCAAACGTGGTCAAATACTTGTAAACATCCCGTGAATGCCAGGACAAAATCGGATGCAACTTATAGATATCATTCTGCTGGGCAATACGACCTAACGTTTGCCGATGGGATGTCTGATTAGCCCGCAGCCCAGCCAACCAGGCTTTGGCCCCCAACTCCTTAAGCGCTCGCTGCATCGGCTCCACCTTACGAATATAGTCGTAGCGATTTAGCGCCTCCACATTGTCTTGATCCCACAGTCGCCCATGGAGTGCCTCCATACGAGCCGGGCTCATGGATGACTGATACACCTTAAGATTCAGGTTTAGCCGTTGAGTCAGTTCATCTGCAAATCGATAGGTTTCAGCTGGCAAATACCCCGTATCAACCCAAATAACTGGAACAGTCGGCATTACCTGGGTCACTAGATGCAGCATAACCGCTGACTGAATGCCAAAGCTGGTACTCATCACCAGGGATTCACCAAAGGTCTCAGCACCCCAGGAAACGAGTTCAGCAGCATCCATGCCGTCTAAGGTTTGGTTGAGTGCTTCAAGATCTAACTCGCTTTCTAGCACTGCATTTGACATAGTTTCAGCCGCTCCGTGATGCCGATATGAGGTGCCGTGGCTGCCATCCGTAAGCATTGTTATAAAACCAAGCTGTACACCCTAAGCTGTACAACCTTACGACAACGCTTCATCACCACAGACACATGCCTCACCATTGCATCATAACGGAAAGACTTTCTTAAATTTGTTCATATAACTATTTTGAATGCCCAATTATTAGCGTTTAACCGCTACAACGCGTAAGCGTCGATAGTCTGCATGCCATTGGCTGCCATCATACAAATGCGATCGCAAAAGACTTTCTACACCACTTATAACAATATCCACATCATCTGAACTTAAGCCTACAAAAAGCTGCCCCCCAAACATTCTTAGCCAATTTGCAAGTCCACAGTCCCCATCCTTGAGAAGCGTTGGCCGATCAATTAAGGCAGCAAAGCTCACCTCCAACCCATAGGTTTCCAACAAATGGGCATAGTCACCAACACTAGGGAAATACCAGGAATTAAGGTTCTTCCGCTGCCGGACGGTTTCCACAGCCTCCACAATTTTTTGCACATTGCCCCTACCGCCAAATTCAGCGACAAACTGCCCACCAGGCTTGAGCCCATTAGCCACCCTTTGCACCACCTGCTCCGGCGGCTTAACCCAATGCAAGACAGCATTAGAAAAGATACCGTCAACCGCTTGTTCCAACGTAAACGTACGTGCATCAGCCACGCCAAAAGAAAGTTGGGGATATTGCTGCTGAGCAACAGCAATCATATCGGCATCGGCATCGATGCCGCTCACAATAGCACCGGTTTCTGCCAAAGCATGGGTGAGTTCTCCGGTGCCACATCCCAAATCAAGAATGCGATCCCCTGGTTTCACCTTAAGTAAATCCAGTAACGCTGTCCCATATTGCCAAACAAAATCATGCTGATTTTGATAGCGGTCCGTATCCCAAACTTGGTGGGCCTGCATCGCATCAGAAGCCATAGTTATTAGATTTGAGACGATATTTCTAGACTATGGGCAAATCATTAAGACGTCCAATATATGTTTTATTATCTATTGATATTCAGAAAGTATTAATAAAGCACTATGGAATTGCGGCATATTCGTTACTTTTTAGCGGTGGCTGAAGAACTCCATTTTGGTCGCGCAGCAAAACGATTGAAAATGGCCCAGCCCCCATTAAGTCAACAAATCAAACAATTAGAAACTGAGCTGGGTGTACAGTTGTTTTCTCGGACCCGACGAAACGTCTCCCTAACCGCTGCCGGTCAAGTGCTCAAACAAGAAGCACACCAACTTCTGCAACAGCTTGAACAGGCCGTCAGCAAGACTCAACAGGCTAGCCGAGGTGAAGTGGGCAGACTTGAAATTGCATTTGTCAGTTCTGCCATGTACAGTCTCTTACCTGACTACCTCAAACAGTTTCGAGAACAATACCCCCATATAGATCTTGTGCTCCATGAGCTTTCTACCCAAGAACAAATTCAAAGATTGTTGGATAACCGTTTAGATCTTGGTTTTATGCGTCCCCCCGTTGATCAGAAAATCTTGCACGCACAATCCGTCTTACAAGAATCTTTAGTGGCCGCCTTACCCCTCAACCATAAGCTTTCCTCAAAAAAGCATATCTCTATTAAAGAGTTACAAGGAGAGCTTTTTATACTATTTCCAAGGACGATGGCTACGCGACTTTATGATCAAATCGTTAGCCTTTGTCATCAAGGAGGATTTAGCCCTAATGTCGTCCAACAGGCAACTCAAATGCAAACCATCTTAAGCCTGGTAACCGCAGAACTAGGGGTGGCGATTGTACCCGCATCCCTAAGAAATCTAAAGCGTCAAGGCGTCTGCTTTCTTCCCTTTACCGAAACGACGCCCCAAGCAGAAGTATGTATGGTTTGGCGACAAGATCAGAGCTTGCCTGTTGTGGAAACGTTTGTTGACGGCATGCTACAGCAATGATAGAAAAGACCGCAGCAAAGAGACTTGGGAATCTCTTAAGGGATTCACGGCTAAATAAAGTACCACCGATGTGACTTTCACCCTTACCCCTTACCCTTTTCCCATACTCATCCGGGGATCTTATTTTTTGGCAGATCCCTACATGGCAGGTTGCACTAGTAGGGTCACATCAAATTCTGCTTCAAAGCAAGCCTTTTTACTATTGGCACTCCAGACTTCCAACTCACAACTGTCGTCAGTGCGAACTGGCGTAAATTTAAGGGTAACCTGACGTGCTTTGGCATCATAGGCAGTTTGGAAGCCTGCGATCGCACCCAACCGCCGCCGATCTAACCCCACCGCTACTCGCAACATAGCGCTCAGCTGACTAACAATTTTGCGGTTTTCTTTAGTCAGGGCTTTGTAAGGAAGATGCTTGAGCTTAGGCGCACTTTTTCGATGATAGCGAGCAATATTCGCAATCAATTCAATTTCAGCACTGGTAAAGCCCAACAGCTCACCATTGCGAATCAAGTAATAAGAATGCTTATGATGAGCTCCATGACTGACAAAATGCCCACAATTATGCAGCATTGCAGCTGCCCATAAAATTTCCCGCTCCATCGGTCCCCACCCATGCAAGTGGCCACGGGTTTGATCAAATAAATCTAGCGCAAACGTTGCCGCCAGTTTACTGTGAGTTACATCCACGCCATACTTATGGACCGCTTTCATCACACTTCGTTCACGCACCGACTGTTGGTACTGCATGCGATCTTCAATCAGGCCATAGGTGAGCATCCAGTCCACCACCAGCCCCTCTCGCAGGGCATGTTCACAGATCACAATACGGTCCATCCCCAGCATCCGCATTGCCTCCAGCAAAATTACAGCCCCAGGCACAATAATCTCCGCTCTCCGAGCAGAAATATCGGGTAGCTTTAAGCGCTCACTAAAACTCATGCGCCGTAACTTATCAATGCAGCTCTCCAGCTCATCTAACGTCAGCGTATAACCATTGATCGGATCAGGGACTTTTCCCAATTTCTCAATCGCCGTCAAAATTGCCAGGGATTCAATACTGCCAGATGTCCCAACCAGTGAGATGGATTCATCCTTTGCCAGATTGGTCTTGAGCTCATCGATGTTAGGCTCCAGTCTTCCTCGCACATAGGCCCTCAGTTGCAAATACTCTTCCGTACTAATAGGATTAGTCGTCACCATCTGGGCATTTAATCTGACAGCGCCGACCTTAGTACTACTTAAAAATCGATGACGCTCTCCAGTCCCTAAAATAATTTCCGTAGAACCACCGCCAATATCAATAATTACGTGAGGTTCACCATGGAGCTCCATCCCTGAAAGCACACCCAAATAGATGCGTCGAGCCTCCTCAAGGCCAGAAATCAGGTTAATATCTAGCCCTACTTCATCTTTGACTCGGTCAATAAAGAGCTGACCATTCTCAGCTTCACGGGTAGCACTGGTGGCCACAGTCACAATGTCATCAGCCTGGTGACTATCGGCAATTTGCTTGCAGCGCTTCAAAGCAGCAATGCCCCGCTCCATCGCTTCGTCTGATAAACAGTTTGTACCAGGCCGAAAATTCCCCAGACGCACCGTATCTTTTTCTCGCTCAATAATCGTAAACGCAGGTAGCTGTGGCTGAATTTTCACCACCACCATATGTACTGAATTAGTGCCAACATCGATAGCGGCTAAGATGCGGTCTCCCTGAAGCGACTGACGTAGCTCAATCGACGTTTCTGAAAGGCTAGGAGCATAGACCGTGGGGTCTAAAGAAGCAGTGGCTGAATCAACCATTGTCAGTATTGAACAAGATGTTATTCATCATACATTTCCAGCACTTTTACGGAAATCAACAATGTCAGCCCTTCTTGCCAGCTTTATATCTTAAAAAGCTGGCATTGTATCCCACACTACACGTATTTCAGTATTTGCCACACCTTTTGACTCAGAAACTATATACACTCACACCCAATAGAAAAAACCGTCAATTAAGCGAATATGTTAGCCTCTGATTGAGGTATCGCTGATTGACAGAGGGTAATTCCCATGCTGTCAGACAAATTTACGTTTTTTTGCCTACAGGAGGCATTTGTTCATGGTTATGGTGGCTCAAGCTCGCCCCAGTGAGCGAGCAGAATTTATTAAGCGTACCTACACCCACCTGGCTGGGGCAGTAGGCGCGTTTATCGTAGTTGAGTTTTTGTTTTTTCAGCTGGGTATAGCCGGATTTCTCGCAAACATCTTTCTTGGTGGCGGTCGCTTTGGCTGGCTAGCGTTACTTGGTGGTTTTACGCTGCTGGGTTATCTGGCTAGCAACATGGCATCCAAAGCTGATGATGTTAATGCTCAATATACGGGGCTTGGGCTCTACATTGTCGGTCAAGCAATTATTTTTGCACCCTTACTGTATGCGGCTGTGTATTTTACGCAGGACCCATCAGTGCTGCCAACGGCAGCAGTCATAACGCTGTTTTTATTTGGAGGGCTGACGGCAGTCGCATTCACCTCTGGTAAAGATTTTGCATTTCTAGGCGGCATCCTCAAAATTGGTGGAATGATTGCCATGGGGCTGATCGTCTGTAGCCTGTTGTTTGGATTCTCCCTGGGCTTGCTCTTCTCGTTCTTCATGGTGGCCTTTGCCGGGGCAGCGATTTTATACAAAACATCCAATGTGATGCATCGCTACTCCACTACGCAGCATGTGGCAGCTTCGTTAGAACTGTTTGCCGCAGTCATGCTCTTGTTCTGGTATGTGCTGCGCATTGTAATGTCATCTCGTCGTTAAAAACTTGTAAGGGCATTGCATGCAACGCCCTTACATCCAATTATTACCCTTCGAGCAAATTCAGAATTTCATTACCAATAGCGACATAGTCTTGCCAGCCCTTTTCAGACCGCTGATCTTTCACGGAATAAACCGGAACCCCCTGCATCGCTGCTTTTTGAAATGCGGCTAGTCGTCCAATACCAACATCAAAGGTAGGAATATCCGCTTCTGTCAGCAGTTTTTTAACTTCATCCCCGGCTCGGCTCGGCTTAGGTGGAATGGACGTGATTAAGATTCGATACTGATTGGTCTTAATCGACTTAAGATATTCAATCGTTAAAACCAGAGCATCCAGGGAAAGAATATCTGGCATGGTGGGTAACACCAGTAAATCGCAGGTATTGGCCAGGGCAGCCAGGTCTTCAGTAGTGGGTCTAGCCTGGGTATCAATAATGATATGTTCGTACGCTTCGGTTTGGGCTTCAGCCTGCCACTGATCAACCACTTCAAACGGCAACTCTCCACGACTGGCCCAACCTAACGCAGAACAGTTAGGATCTGCGTCAATAAGCAATGTTTTTCCCTTACCTTGAAAAAAAGCGGCCAGGTGAATGGCCGTGGTGGTTTTGCCGACACCACCTTTAAAGCTGGCGACCGTGATAATCATGCGGTGTTGCCTGTCCTCAAATCAGTGTGAACTCGCTATTAGATTAACGATACAGTTGGAGGGTTGCCCATCCAAGACGGGTTTCCATCACCCCGCCCAACCTTAGCAATGCCCATGGCCATTTCAATTCAGTTGCCAACTTTTCAGGCTACTCAACGCCTGGGTCAACTAATGGGAAAGTGCCTACCAGCTGGAGCAGTACTCTTACTATCAGGACCACTAGGCAGTGGTAAAACTAGCTTTACCCAAGGTTTAGGGGCAGGTTTAGGCATTCAGCAAACCATTGATAGCCCCACATTTACTCTAATTAATGAATACGTAACGGGACGCATTCCGCTATATCATGTCGATTTGTATCGTTTAGATGAGACAGGAACCGATAGCCTTTACCTGGAAACCTATTGGGATGGGGAAGAAGCCGAACCTGGAATACTGGTAATCGAATGGGCTGAGCGGTTACAGTATTTGCCGGACAATCCAATTACGTTGGGTTTGGCTTACTCAGGCACTGGCCGCAAAGCTGAACTTAACTGGCCAACAGGCTGGCACGATGATGTGTGGAATCACCTACAGGAGGAATTGAAAAGCGATGAAGTACTGGTTGATGAAGTCTGAGCCAGATGTTTATAGCATTGATGACTTAGAACGCGATCGCAATGAAATTTGGGACGGTGTACGTAATTACCAGGCTCGCAACTTTTTAAAATCCATGACCGTGGATGACATCGCCTTTTTTTACCATTCCAACACTAAGCCCCCAGGCATTGCTGGCTTGATGAAAATCAGCGAAGAAATGGTGGTCGATCCCACGCAGTTTGACCAAACCAGTAAATATTACGATCCTAAATCTACGCCCGACACCCCTCGCTGGCACACCGTTACAGTGACGTATATTGAGACCTTCAAACATTACATCAGTCTCAATGAGCTAAAAGAAAACTTTTCTCCCGACGAACTTCAAGTCGTTAAACGGGGTAATCGACTATCCGTCATGCCAATAACAGAAGATATCGCCAAACGAATTTTGACATTAGCCAAATCGTAAAATCTCTTACGTATATCCCCTGATTTATTCTCAAGGAGAATATCAAGATTGGCGCAAGCCAGCAATTTATTCTATTTTTTTGTTTAGTTGTATCTCTCAAATGAGAGAACAACATATCTCTGGGAAATATAGGTCTACTACACCCTCACATACAGTCATTAAGAAAAGACAGCGTCTATCTTAACGGCACCACCTAGCGGTGGCGACATGTGATTTTAGAACAATTTCCCTATGATAAGACAGTTTCGTCAAAACCGTATAGGTTGGCGACCAACCCTATTACTGGTCATTGCTATTTGGCTAGTTTGGAACGGAGCCGTATTAGCTGCAGAGAGCAATCTAGAATCCTTGCCTGAGTCTCTTCAGGTGACAGTAGACACTATTTGGGTTCTGTTTTGCGCAGTCCTTGTATTCTTTATGAATGCTGGATTTGCCATGCTGGAAACTGGCTTCTGCCAAGGTAAAAATGCAGTTAATGTACTCACCAAAAACTTAATCGTATTTGGCGTTGTTTCCCTGTGTTTCTGGTCTGTTGGCTTCGCCTTTATGTTTGGCAATGGAAATCCTGTCATTGGTCATTCTGGCTTCTTTTTACAAGGTCTAGACTTAAGCCCATTAACCAATGAACGCTACAGCGGTGTTTTTAGCTCTCTGGCGTGGGCAGGAATACCACTAGATGCTAAATTCTTCTTCCAACTAGTATTTGCAGGGGCTGCAGCCACCATTGTGTCCGGTGCAGTCGCTGAGCGTATTTCATTTTTTGCCTTCTTCACGTTTAGTGCCATTCTATCTTTAATCATTTATCCAATGGTCGGCCATTGGATTTGGGGCGGAGGATTTCTCCAAACCATGGGGTTTTGGGATTTTGCAGGCTCAACCGTAGTCCATAGTGTAGGCGGCTGGGCAGCACTAACAGGAGCCTGGTTACTAGGCCCAAGAGCTGGTCGTTACAATCAAGATCGCCCCAATGACATCCCAGGTCATAATCTTGCGATCGCAACTTTAGGCGGATTCATTTTATGGTTTGGTTGGTTTGGGTTTAATGCAGGATCTAGTATGGCCGCAGATCCGGCCGCTGCTAGCCGCATTATTTTGACCACCAACCTAGCAGCCTCCACCGGAGCTGTCGCAGCCGCGATTGTCTCCTGGATCACCACCACTAAACCCAATCTTGGCATGATTATCAATGGTGCCTTAGCTGGGTTAGTCTCCATTACCGCTGGCTGTGCCTTTGTTTCCCCCACCAGCGCCATCATCATTGGATTCATCGGCGGTATGTTTGCAGTCTTTGCAGAAAGTGTATTCAATAGCTTACACATCGATGACCCAGTAGGCGCACTGCCTGTCCACCTCATCGGTGGCATCTGGGGGACCCTTGCCGTTGGGTTATTCAGCGTTGGCCCCAATGTTAATGCATGGCACTCTGAAACATCAGGTCCAGCCCTCGGTTTTTTAATTGGTGGCAATATCCAACCTGTTTTAATTCAATTGGCAGGAATTGTTATCGTAGGTATTTTCGTTGGCATCAGCACCCTAGTTAGTTGGTCCATCCTCCAAGTTATTTTTGGCCTACGCGTATCTAACCACGCCGAATCCATAGGATTAGATTTGAGTGAGCATGGCGCAGAAGCTTATCCAGAATTCTCCCAACGTTCTCTGCCTCTCAACACTTTTTTTGAGCCCATCAGGGAAAACTTACTACAAACAAATGCTCCGACATCTAAGCAATAACAGTTGAGAATCAAACAAAATAAACTCTTCAACAACTCAGACGTTTGCTTACACAGGGGAGTATCATCGCACTCGCACAAATAGTTAGCCTGTCCATGCAATGGCAATATCAATGACTACTCAAAAGTCTGTCATCACCATTAGTGATTTTACAGCAGCAAAACAAAGTCGACTTTTTGGCTTGCTTAAACAGAGTCAGTTTAATGGGCAGTTATATCTAACTGCTAGAAACACTAAGTGGACATTTGAGTTTTACATGGGGCGATTACTATATGTGACCGGTGGCCAAAAGCCTATGCGTCGCTGGCATCGCTATGTTAAGGCATTTTGTCCTGATCTTTACGTAGAACTATCGACTCTTAAAGCTGAATTGAGAAAGTGGGCTGAAAGCGAGGGTGTAAAAAATTTCAACTGCTGGGAATATAAACTTTTAGGGTTTTGGTATAACCAGCAAAAGATAACTCGTGAACAAATCAGTCAAATCATTGAAAATATTTTTATCGAAGTTTTCTTCGACCTTAGCCAAGCGAGGGAAGTCGTCTATCAGGTTCAACCTGAAAATCAGCTATCACATCAGCTTTTATTGGTAAATGCTGATGTCGTCATCCATAAAGCAAATCACCTTTGGGAATCTTGGCTCCGTGCTAAATTAGGTGATCGTTCTCCTGACTTAGCCCCCATTATCCGCCACCCATTAGAGCTCAAAAAACAGGTACCTGAGGCTCTATACCGCAACTTAACAATAATGCTCACAGGGCAGCAAACCCTCAGGGATCTTAGCGTTCAACTCAATCGCCATATTATATCTCTGACAGCCTCTTTGTTACCTTATGTACAACAGGGCTCAGTAGAGTTAATTGAGATTAATGACCTAGAGATTCCAATATCTCCACCTCAACCCGTAGAACAACCCCCTCAAGGCCCTTTAATTGCCTGTATAGATGATAGTCCAGCAATTTGTCGAGCCCTAGAGAAGGTACTAGGAACCGCAGAATATCGTACTCTTTGCATTCAAGACCCTTTAAGAGCAATCTCCATCTTATTGTCTAAAAAACCTGATTTAGTTTTCCTAGATCTTGTTATGCCAGGCACCAATGGCTATGAACTATGCAGTCAGCTGAGAAAAATATCATCTTTCAAAGAAACACCAATTGTAATTTTGACAGGCAATGATGGAGTCATCGACCGAGTGCGTGCCAGAATGGTAGGCGCATCAGCTTTTCTAAGTAAACCCATCAATCCACATCAAGTTTTATCTGTTATTGAACGACAACTATCTAAACAAGCAGCTGTTGAAATATAAGCAGCACCAATAAAGTTTAGAGGCAAATGTGATTGAATTACATAGAAACGTCAATCGAACATTGCAACTGGGAATACTGACAAGGAGATAATCTAAAAAGATAATTTAGGGTGCTCTCAAACCGTCTTTACATTTATTGAAGTGAGATAAATTCATGGGATTAGCACTAGTTGTTGATGATTCTAAAACAATTTTAGAGATGTTAGCCAAATGTCTAACCCAGGATGGTTTGACAGTCATGACGGCCACTAATGGTGCCGACGCTTTGGAACAATTAAATACTCAAACACCCGACATTATAGTATTAGATGTAGTTTTACCAGATCGTAGTGGGTTTGAGATTTGTCGTGATCTAAAAGCAAAAGAAGCTACCTGTAATATTCCAATTATCATTTGTTCCACAAAGGATACTGATATGGATAAATTCTGGGGAAAAAAGCAGGGCGCTGATGCTTACATTACAAAACCAATTGATCAAGCAGAACTATCTAAAACAGTTAAACAACTTATTAACCACTAAAGATTTTTAGGGATGTTGAAACTAAGTATCGACCTCCACAGTTGGCTCACCTTCATACGTCATCGTCATTGAAAATCATGCACCTGCCCACACAGGAGTTATCGCAGTCATCGGCCACAGCAAAATATCTAAAGTTTAATTTGTTGGCTGATATGACTGCCCTATTACCCATAACCCAGTTGGCCGCAGTATTAAAAGTAGAAGCGACACATATTACCGCCATCCCTCATTTACCTGCTTGGGTTATAGGAGTATACAACTGGCGTGGTGAAGTTCTCTGGATTGTGGATATGGGACATCTATTAGGGGGAATTCCATGGTATCAACAGACCATACTACCGACACATTATCAAACCTTAATATTAGAACAATCGGAATCCGAAACGTCTGAGCAGCAGCATATTGGCCTGGTTGTCACTCAAGTAGAAGGTATAGAATCGCTATCTCTCGATAGCATTCAGTCTCCAGTAGCTATATCTGAGTCGTTAGTCCCATTTTTGCGAGGATATTGGTTAGAAGATAATGGCGACATGTTAATGCTGCTAGACAGTCTCGCCATTTTTAGCCATATGCCAGAATAGTTCTCCACATTATTTGATTATTAGAGTTCAAGGATTTTTTATGACATTAAGTACTCCTAAACACCCGAACAACAATGGCATCGCTCCTCATGAAGAAGCTGCCACAACAAAAGCTGATGAGCTTCTTTCCAGCTTGATCACTAAATCTAGATCAGAAAACACATTACGAATATCTCAGCAAAGTAAACCAATTGCCAATCAAGGTAAAGGCAAACGTTGGTGGCAACAAATAGGATTAAGAACCAAAGCATCATTATTAGCAGTGCTGCTCGGTACATTACCAGTAGTTAGCGTAGGCGCAATTGCTTACAACATTGCCAACCAGGATTCTCTGGAAAAGTTAGAAGACTTGGAAAAAGCGCGTTTAAGCGATCTGCAATCAATTGTAGATTTATTCATGGCAGATCGCTATTCGGATATTCAATTCTTGGCAAACTTAGAGGTTTTCACTGATCCTAAACTACGAGGTTCAGTCGCTGCTGCACAAAAGTCTGCTCTCTTAGATCAGATGATGGTAGCCCATAACGATACGTATAGCAGCATTGCGTTCTTTGATTTGCAAGGAAATCCCGTAGCCCAAACATCTCAAGGCAAAAAGCTTTCAAATCACCTTAATCGCTCATATATTCAAGCTGCGAAGGTAGCCAATGGTGCTATCTTGAGTCAACCATCAATCTCTACAACCTCTGGTGAGTTTAGTATTTACTCGGCTTCCGTTGTCAAAGACAAACTCACGGGTCAACCCGTTGGCTATGTCCGAGCACGTATCCCTGTAAACGCATTAGGCAGAGTATTAAGTAATTTTGGAGACATTGGTAACAAGTTCTATTTAGCTAACGCTTCAGGCGAAATATTTTTATCTCCTGAGACTGGGTATCTTATCCCTGTCAATTCTGCTGGTCAATCAGTAGAATTATCTGAATCTGAGGAGATTCAGGTTTTAACTCTGGCCGATGTTTTTCCAGATATTGCTGGAATTGTGCAGGGTGATCGCAGTGAAACTGTAAAAGCCCAAAATTTACTCAGTAATGACTATGAGGTTGTGGCCTTTACTCCATTGAATGATGGAGATGCATTATCAGACTTGAATTGGAATGCTGCAGTCACGGCTGACTTAACGCTCTTAGCAGCAAACCAGCGTCGACTGTTCTTTGCGATCGCGCTAGGCACCCTGGCAGCAGCAGGTGTAGCAACAGGGCTAGCAATTTGGATATCTCGTCGTTTCACACAACCAATTTTGCAAGCTGCTAATGCTGTAAACAAAATCGGAAAAGGAGAACTGCGAACACGGTTGGAGGTCACTGGCGAAGACGAGATCGCCCAACTTGGTAACAACATCAATCAAATGGCTACACAGCTCAAACAGTTCAATAATGAGCAACAAATAGCCGCTCAGCAATCTAAACTACTCGCCTCAGCTACCTCAATAAACGGTGATTTAGATAGTGACCATAATCAGGCTCAGTTAAATCTTTTTGTTGAGCAAATACGTACCTTTTTACGATCTGATCGTGTCGCATTATATCGTCTAGAAGACGCTCAAATATTAGGGCAAAACGAGTCGATTAACGCCAATCAACCCAGCATTTTTGATGAAACCATACCCACATTATTAGTTTCTCAAACGGAAATTGAAAACTACACTAATGGCCAATTATTAATTGCCGATGATGTCGCCATTGCCGATTTATCAGACAACTTACGCAACAGGTGGCAGGCTCTCCAAATTAAGTCAGCTTTAGTAGTCCCCATTGTTAGCCAAGAACGTCTATTTGGTTTGCTAACAGTTCATCATGCCCAAAGTCTTCATATTTGGGCAGCACCAGAGATTGATTTCTGTAAGCAACTAGGACATCAACTCAGCATCTTAATGACAGTACAGCAATTTTCCTCCATTGCAGCAGAACAGAAGTTACTAAAAGAAAACCTCCAAAAACGAGCGCTAGAGCTCATGCTAGAAGTAGATCCAGTCAGTCAAGGTGATTTAACTGTAAGGGCACAGGTCACAGCAGATGAAATTGGCACCATTGCAGACTCGTATAATGCAACCATCTCCAGTCTGAAAAAGATTGTTGGACAGGTGCAAACAGCTTCACAGCAAGTAACCATGACGGCTAACCTGAATGAAGCCTCTGTAAATGACCTTTCTCAAGCTGCCCAACAACAAACACAAGAGATTTCTTTAGCACTTGAACAGCTAGACCAGATGGCTGAAGCCATTCAGAAAGTCGCAGCCAATACCGAGCAAGCTGAGGCCATTGTAAAACAGACAACGGTAACAGTAGCATCCAGTGATGAAGCTATGGATAAGACTGTAGAAGGTATTCTGGCAATTCGAGAAACGGTAGCTGCAACAGCCAAAAAAGTAAAACGTCTAGGTGAATCATCCCAGAAAATTTCTGGTGTTGTTACTCTAATTAATGAATTTGCCGCTCAGACCAATCTATTAGCCTTAAACGCATCAATTGAAGCCGCCCGTGCCGGAGAAGAAGGACGAGGTTTCGCAGTCGTTGCAGATGAGGTTCGATCTTTAGCGCAACAATCAGCAGAAGCAACCACTGAAATCGAACATCTAGTAGCTGAAATTCAAGCAGAAACTAACGAAGTAGTAAAAGCCATGGAAGTAGGCACCGAACAGGTAGTTGCTGGAACACAACTGGTAGACCAAACACGAGAAAGCCTAAATAGCATCACCCAAGTGACCACAGATATGAAACTTCTGGTCAACTCCATTAATCAGGCAACGCTGATTCAATCTGAAAGCTCTGAAAGTGTAACAACAGTCATGAAGGGTGTCGCAGATATTGCCCAAAAAACATCATCCGATGCAAACAATGTATCCACATCCTTTAAAGAGCTACTAGAAATCTCTCAAGCTCTACAGGAGAGCGTACGTCAGTTTAAGGTGAGTTAGTCAAATCTAAAATGTTAAAACCCTTGACCTCAATGCTCTGCAGGCTATGACCATGGATCCCGACATTCGAGATCAGGCCTATCAATTTTTTATTGAAGAAGCGTCTGAACTGCTAGACACCATTGAAAATGGACTTCTAAACTTACGCCCAGATGTGAGCGTGCAAAAGGTTCATGAAATAATGCGAGCAGCTCACTCTATTAAGGGTGGCGCTGCCAGTGTCGACTTGGACACCATTAAAACCATTGCCCATCGATTAGAAGACTCATTTAAAGCACTGTACAGCGACACAGTAGTAGTTGATGCAGCCTTAGAGACTCTACTGCTACGTGCCTATGATTGTCTCCGGCATCCACTACAGGCCCAACTCGATACAGGTACATTTAATGAAAAACAGGCTTTAGCCGTATCTGAGAGTATTTTTAGTGAATTAGAAACATGCCTCGGCCCCGCCTTGGACAATACTGATAGTTTTATGCCTAGTGCCGCCGATTTAGGTGTCGATATTGTTGCCTCTATTTTTGAGGTAGATGTCGCTGAGGTACTAGCACAGCTAAAAAATATAGTAACAACCCCCCAAGATTACGATTGTAGTCAAGAATTACAAAGCCAACTTGAGGTATTAACTGGTTTTGCTGAGTTAGTAGATATACCAGAGTTTACAAACATTACAACCACCGCTCAAGCAGCAATCAATAAGCATTTACATCAGCCATTACCAGTTATTGAGCAGGTGATCAACAATGTTGATCGTGCTCGAACCGCCGTTCTATCAGGTAATAGAGCTAATTTTGGTGGACCATCTGATGGATTATTAACGTTAGCTGGTGCTGAAGGAAATGAAATAAATACCCCAAGCGTAAGCAGTCTCCCAAAACCACTTGACGAGTTTGAACTGCCCGACATTAATCTCGATATCCTAGATCAAGAAATCTCTTATGATATAGACGCTTCAGCCATTGCCCCATCAGATAGCATGGCCGAGCAGCTCTCTAGTTTAGAAGAAATTTGGACTATAGAAGCGGAAGAATTCCCCTCAGTAGAAAAGATAGACGACAGCATAGGGACAGAACTGACATCGTCTAATGTTGACGCCTTGACAGATGTTTGGGGTGATGCGACATCAATCACAGCAGAATTAAACGAATTAAACGTAGACGAAAGCATCGCCGAAACAGAATCATCTCATCTTGATGCGTTAGCCAATGCATGGGGCGACGACACAACATCAATAGCGGCTGAGACAGAGACAGACAATAGCAGCACAACAGGCCCAGCAGCATCTCATCTTGACGCGTTAGCTAATGCATGGAGCGACGTTGCCGAATCAAAGCCAGATGAAGGCAATAGCATAGTCTCAGAACCAGAACCACCTAACCTTGACGCGTTAGCCAATGCATGGGGCGACGACACAACATCAATAGCAGCAACAGATGAAGACGATAACATCACACTAGACCCAGCATCGTCTAACGTTGATGCTTTAGAAAACGTTTGGAGTGATGCAACACCGATAACAGCAGACTTGGATGTAGACGATAGCATCGCCTCAGAAGCAGAGTCATCTAATCTTGATGCTTTAACAACCGTATGGAGCGACGCAACATCCACATCCCTAGATGAAAACGATAACATCACACCAGCTCCAGCTAATGTTAACGCGTTAGCAAATACATTTGGTGATGCAACATCCACAGCAGCAGAGCCAGATGAAGACAATAACATAGCCTCAGAAACAGGGTCATCTAATGTTGATACGTTAGCAAATACATTTGGTGATGCAACATCCACATCGGCAAGACCAGATATTGAAGTCACTGATTTTGAAGCCTTAATAGCAGATACTCCATCAGAATCCATAATGGAGTCTTGGACGCCCTCAGCAACAACTGATCTCCCAGATCAGGAAACGAATGACAAGGTTAAGTCTGTCGTAAACTTTGTCGATGAAGTTTATAGCTCATTACCAAAGTTCCCTAAACAATTAGGGGAAGAAAAAGCAGTTCAACCCAAAAAGAAAAAAGCTCCAACTCAACCATCTCCAAAATCTCAATTATCTGCCAAGGTCCCGCTAGAGCGTTTAGAACGCATGAACAATTTAGTAGGAGAACTGGCCATCAACCGCAATAGTCTTTCCCTACAAAATGATCAGTTCCAACGCACCGTCCACCAATTAGGACGAAGATTTTCTTCCTTCCGCTTTATTGTTAAACAATTACAAAGCATCTCCGACCAAATCTTGGTATCGCCCAATCAACAGTCACCGAAAGAATCTGTTAGTTCTGCCCATACCAAGTTTGACTCCCTGGAAATGGATAGCTACAGTGAAATCAATTCACTACTAGAAGGAGTCTTAGAAGAGGTTTTTCAGTTAGCAGAATCAATTGATGATGTAGCCTTATTCGCGGGCCAATCAAATCAGCTTTTAAAGTATCAACGATTGACCCTTAAGCAACTTCGAAATGAATTAATGTGGTCGCGAATGGTACCGCTAGAGAAAATATTAAAGCGATTCCCCCGAGTAATACGAGAACTTTCAAATAGTTATGAAAAACCAGTTCAACTCACATTGAAAGGCACAGAAGTTTTAGTTGATCGAGTTATGCTCGAGAAACTATACGATCCGTTATTACACCTTTTACGGAATGCTTTTGATCATGGTATTGAGTCACCTGACATAAGGCAGTCTTTAGACAAATCAGCTCAAGGCAACATAGAACTTCGAGCTTACCACCAAGGTAACTATACGGTCATCGAAATTGAGGATGATGGGCGAGGCATAGATACTGATAAAGTTGTCCAGCAAGCGATTGAAGCACAATTGTTATCACCAGAACAGATAACAACTATGCCAAAGCAACAGATTCAGCAATTGATTTTTGAACCAGGTTTCTCGACAGCTAATGAGGTAAGTGAACTCTCAGGTCGCGGTGTAGGGCTTGATATTGTCAAAGCAAATTTACAGACATTTAATGGCAAGCTATCGCTAACAACAAGACCAGGCAGTGGCACTACTTTTTCTCTCAAGATACCGCTTACACTGACATTAACAAAACTCGTTATTGGCAACACCGGCAGAACTACAATAGCTGTTGCATCTGATAGCATCGAAGAAATTTTAAAACCTGTTCCAGAAAAGATCAAGCAGTCTGTTGGCAAGCGTTTCCTTCACTGGAGATCGCAACTGATACCCGTGTATGATTGCAGTAGCCTCTTAAGCTATCAGTGTCTGGACCCTAGACAAGTTACACCACGACAACAAGCTGTTCTAAAGACGATAGCGCGACAGAAAACAATGTTAATTATTCAACAGGGGCAGGAAAGAATTGCACTGGAATTAGAACAGATTTTAACGGAACAGGAACTTGTTATTAAACCTATGGGCAAAGCCATTGCAGCCCCATCTTATATTAATGGTTGCACAGTACTAGCCGATGGTAGCTTGGTTCCTGTTATCGATGGAGCTGCATTAGTACAGTTTGAGGCAACTCCATCGGTCTCAATGCCACCACCACAAGTTCAACCCAGCCAGTCTCACGCACTGTCTCATACCCTCATGATCATCGATGATTCGTCTGCCCTACGACGAACCCTAGCATTAACCTTACGCAAGGCAGGGTACCAAGTACTGCAAGCCAAAGATGGCCGTGATGCCATTGAGCAACTACAACAGGGG
>JAHQVZ010000249.1 GCA_019634055.1 Leptolyngbyaceae cyanobacterium MAG.088 | reverse complement strand
TCATCACTACTGTCGGGCAATGTAGTATAAACCCGATCCCTAATATCTAAAGGCATGCGCTCTGGCAGACTGGCCGTAATCACATAGGCTGGACGATAGGCGGTCGGAATATCAGCCACGCTGCTTTGGAGAATACGATTGGTATAGCCAGGAATATCTCGAATTAGCAGGCTAGAGAGAACTGCGAAGTCCTGGGGACAGCTGGCTTGGGTACGGATAAAACCAGTTTGGGGGTCGTTAGGGTCTTCAAGTTCTTCAGATTCGGGTGCTGATGGCACGGGGTCTTCATCCACAACGGGCGGAGCCGGAGCCGTCACGGGCGGAGACGCTGGCGGAGCTGGGGGCGCAGGCGGCAGTTCTGGCAGCTGAGCCAGACTAGGCGAACCACCCAAGATCATGCCCATCGCCATGAGCATAGTCCCCAAACGTTTGCCAGAAACCAGATTTAAGCTAAAAGAGACCATCAGGAAAACGCTTGCCCTTGCAATATCATTATTGCCCATGACACTGGCATTGCATGTAATGTCTCTACCAAATGCCTGGACGATGGGCCGTGCCCCCCTACATCATCGACATCATCCAATTTCATCACAAATCTGTTGAAATGCAGCGGCAGGATCGTCTGCCTGGGTAATGGGGCGGCCAATGACTAAATAATTGGCCCCAGCCTTGATGGCTTTACCAGGTGTCATGGCCCGTTGCTGGTCGCCTCTAGCCGACCCTGCGGGTCTCACGCCAGGGCATACCAACAAAAACTCTTCACCGCATACACGCCGCAGGTCTGCGACTTCTTGGGGCGAACAAACAATGCCGCTAAGCCCGCTATCTTGAGCCAGCAGGGCCATCTGCAAGGCATAGTCTTGTAGTTCTAAGGAAACTTTAAGTTCAAAGGCCAGGGTGCGAGGGTTAATGCTGGTGAGCAGGGTAACGGCGACCAGATTAGGCGGCTCACAGCCTGTGGCAGCAGCCCCTTCCCTAACAGCAGCCTGGGCAGCCTGGAGGGCGGCTTTACCAGCTGGTGCATGGACCGTAATCAGGTCCACACCATAGCGACCGGCAGCGCGGCAGGCTCCGGCCATGGTGTTAGGGATATCGTGGAACTTCAGGTCGAGAAAGATTCGCTTTTGTCGTTGTTTTAGCTGGTCTAAAATGGCAGGCCCGGCACTGACAAATAGCTCTAGCCCCACTTTCCAGAAGGTCACCTCGGGTAGGCTGTCGATAAGTGCGATCGCATCCTCCACCGTCGGCACATCCAACGGCACAATAATCCGCTCAGCAGGCGATTCTACGGTTAACCCCATGTGGTTACTCCCATTACGCCACCAATCTCACAAATTTCTTCTTACCCACCTGAATCACCTTACCCACCAGCTCATCGGGGGTGGCAAATTCTATAGTCGGATCATTTACCTTTTCCCCATCCAGCTTGACGGCCCCCCCTTTAATCTGACGGCGAGCGTCGCTGCTGCTACTGCACAGAGGTGTAGCCCCTAATAAATAAAAGACCTTAGCGGGGAAATTGACAGCTGCCAGGGAAAATTCAGGTACCGCCTCTGCCTGGCCAGAGCCTCCCTGCACCAGGTTAATGGCATCTTTTTGCGCCTGTTGCGCAGCTGCCTCACCATGGAACTGCCCTGTCACATCTAAGGCCAGTTGCTTTTGGGCCTCCCGAGGATTGTCTGGCAGACTCTCTAGAGATCGTTTTGTTAATAGCTCAAAGTACTCAGAAATTAAGGCATCAGGCACCTTTTCTAACTTGGAATACATGGACAGCGGATCTTCCTGTAGGCCCACATAGTTACCCAAAGATTTAGACATTTTCTGACTACCAGCGGTCCCTAGTAACAGCGGCATCATCATGCCAAACTGCGGCGTCAGCCCAAAATGCCGTTGCAGGTCACGCCCCACTGCCACATTAAATTTCTGGTCTGTTCCCCCCAGCTCCACATCGGCCTTAAGCGTCACCGAGTCAAATCCCTGCATCAGCGGATATAAAAACTCATGGAGATACACCGGATTCCCCTGTTCGTAGCGTTTAGCAAACCCTTCTTTAGCCAGCATCTGTCCCACAGTCATGGTGCCAAGCAATTCTAAAATTTTGCCCAGGTCCAGCTCCGACAGCCATTCTGAGTTATAGCGAATTTCTAAGCGACCGGGGGTATCAAAATCCAAAATGGGCCGTACTTGTTCTATATAAGTTTCTGCATTCGCCTTGACATCAGCTTCTGTCAGCTGCTTGCGGACCTCTGACTTGCCGGTGGGGTCCCCAATACGGGCCGTAAAGTCCCCAATTAGCAATACCGCCGTGTGGCCTGCATCTTGAAACGCCCGTAGTTTTCTGACTGGAATGCTATGGCCCAAATGAATTTCAGATCCCGTTGGATCAATGCCGAATTTGATCCGGAGCGGTCGATCGGTCTGGCGTAACCTGGCCAATAAACTTTCATTAGGATCTTCTGACTCAGGCTGATGGGGAAATACTTCACTGACGCCACGATAGATCCCTTCAAATTCCTTAGGGATAGCCGACATTACAAAACTAGAAGCCTCAGTCATGGTGTATAGATGTAAAAATGCGCAATACCCGCCAAAAATAAAGACTCATGATTCCGTAAAACTGCCTAAGTTTTTCAAATTGACCTAGACATCTGCCCGGAATCCACTATAGTGGCGGATAAATTATGAGCAGTTACTCATCGAGTCCTAGACAACCTAGCCACCTAGATTTCTTCAGATTATAGGTATGCCGGTTCGATGCGCTTGCCGCAAATCATTTT
This sequence comes from Leptolyngbyaceae cyanobacterium MAG.088, assembly GCA_019634055.1. Classification (GTDB taxonomy): domain Bacteria; phylum Cyanobacteriota; class Cyanobacteriia; order Phormidesmidales; family Phormidesmidaceae; genus Leptothoe. Next base: position 11,808 of record JAHQVZ010000249.1, on the reverse strand, counting down.
ACTGGTCTATGGATCAGCTGGAACAGGTTTAGGTATCGATTGTTCCAGAGGGTGTCGTTATCCACATCTAAACAATGAATTTTCTATCAGAAACCTATAAGTGTTTAATTTGGATCTGATTTAAATAATTTTTATGGCTGTGGCTTTATAATTTATGGCCCGCCGTATTTTCCATCGTGTATTTCCATAAGGACATAACGTATCTGTGGCATTTAATACTATTCGTCAAACCCGAGTTCCTCTTCAGCTAACTGGTGAGCCCAAGCTGCTTAAACACATTCAAGATGTGTTGCAAGTTAGTGGGGCCACGTTACTGACGGCCACCATGCTCTGTAGTGCTGTGGCTGCAGGCGGGCTAGTTGGGTTGGCCATTAGCTTTCGTAATTTGCCAGATGTGCGAGCGCTGCGAAATTATATTCCGACGGAAACCAGCTATATCTACGATATGGATGGCAATCTTCTAGATAGCCTGCACGATGAAGCCAATCGTGAAGTTGTTGACCTCAACGAAATTTCTCCCCACTTAAAGCGAGCGGTACTGGCTGTTGAGGATAGTGACTTTTACGAACACAGCGGTATCAACCCCATTGGTATTGGTCGGGCATTTATCGCTAATGTTCAGGCGGGTGGAACCACACAAGGGGGTTCTACCATCACCATGCAGCTGATTAAGAATCTGTTTTTAAACCCGCAACAGGCCATTAGCCGTAAGGTTGCTGAGGTGGTCTTGTCTCTGCGCCTTGAGCAGATTTTCGAGAAAGATGAAATTCTCGAAATGTATCTTAATCAGGTGTATTGGGGTCACAATACCTACGGTGTTGAGACAGCTTCCCAGAGCTACTTTAATAAGTCATCTAAAGATTTAACCCTGGCTGAAGCTTCAATGATGGCTGGGTTAATTAAAGCGCCCGAAGGCTTGAGCCCGTTTGTTGACTATCAGGCCGCGAAGCAAGAACAGTCCCTGGTGCTTGAGCGGATGACAAAGCTGCGCTGGATTACGGCTAATGAAGCTGAGGTCGCTAAAAAACAACCGCTGCGGCTGGGTAAGGTGACGTCGTTTACGTCGAGTAAGGCCCCGTTTGTTACGGAAGCTGTTGTCCAAGAGTTGCAAGAACAGTTTGGCCAAGAAGCTGTTTTAAAAGGTGGTATGCGGGTGCAGACCACCATTGATTTTAAGTTGCAAAATCTGGCTAAACAGACGGTTAAATCGTCCTATGTCAATCGCTTTGGCAGTGGTGCAGTCGCAGACCAAATTGCTCTGGTGGCTGTTGATCCACGCACCCACTATGTAAAGGCTATTGTCGGTGGTGTGGACCATGAAAGCAGCCAGTTTAACCGGGCAGTGCAGTCTCGTCGTCAGCCGGGGTCATCCTTTAAGCCCTTTGTTTACTATGCGGCATTTGCCTCTGGGCGCTATACCCCCGACAGCATCGTAGGTGATACACCAGTTACCTATCCTGACGGGTCTGGTTACTATTCACCCAAAAACTATGGCGGCTCCTTCATGGGCAGCATGCCTATCCGCCGTGCATTAGAACTCTCACGCAATATTCCAGCCGTTAAGCTGGGCCAGTCAGTGGGTATTTCTCGGGTGATTGATGTGGCCCGTACCCTCGGCATTGAAAGCCCAATGGATCCGGTTATTTCACTACCCCTGGGGTCTGTGGATCTCACACCCATGGAAATGGCTGGGGCCTATGCCACCTTTGCGAACAATGGCTGGCACTCTGACCCCACGCTGATTGCCCAGGTAACAGACAGCGATGGCAACGTACTGCTCGACAATACCCCCAAGCCACAGCTTGTATTAGACCCCTGGGCAACCGCCGCACTAACCGATGTGCTACGCGGCGTAATTGAACGAGGAACGGCAACGAATGCCCGCATTGGCCGACCGGCGGCAGGGAAGACGGGCACTACTGATTCTCAGCGGGATGTGTGGTTTGTGGGGTACGTACCCCAGCTATCGGTGGCTGTGTGGGTGGGGAATGATGATTATAGTCCCATGGGACGTAATGCCACTGGTGGTAGCTATGCAGCTCCTATCTGGCGTGACTACATGGTGCAGGCGCTACGAAATGAGCCTGTACAGAACTTCCGTCGTCCATCAGAGTTTATTCGTCCGTAGGCCATGCCCAACTCTTAAAATCCCTTAAAACAAGAGTAGTCAGCATGAGCCAATCTACTCTTGGATGTCGGCCTTCATGCGGTTTAAGGTAACCTGCATTTGCTCAAACATTTTTTGAGGCGTCATACCAAACTGACCTAGATGGGTTTTAAGCTGCTCCATCGTCAGCTGAGCTGTAAAATCTTCAGATAGCTCAAAGCGCTTCATAAACACACGATATCGATCCATGATGCTCTCCATCTGCTCGATGTATAGCTTTTTGCCATCGCGGTCAAATTTACCGTAGCCGCTCCCTAGCTGCATGAGGGCCTGATAATCTTGAAAGAGTTTCGTGGCTTCCTGCTGCACGATCTCTGAATCAAAAAAGCTCATACATATATTCTCCCAAGGGACTCAGTTTCGTTTGCTGTTCGCTAATGGTAGACAGCTAAACCGACTACTCTTTCAGAGTAAAAGTTTGTCTAACTATACGCAAAGGTGAGATATCCCTACCTGAGGGCTAACGCCCTAAAATTTTCTTAAACCAAGGCGCTTGCTTGGCATTAGATGATTTAGAAGCCGGTTGAGTAGTTTGTTCAGTAGTTTTACGCTGCTTAGCCTTAGGAGTTGGCTGAGCTGCCTGGCTAGCAGATTTCTGATGCTCGGCCATGCGCTTTTCTAATACCTGGTTATATTTTAGAGCTATAGAATGATTGGGATTAAGTTCCAACACTCGTTTGAGGTGAGCCCGCGCATAACCATAGGACTTCTTCATTAGATAGGCTTGGCCCAACATTGAATGAATCTCAATGCCATTGGGCATTATTTTCAGGGCTTCTCTTAGTTCTTGAATAGCTTGCTCATAATTGCCCTTACTCAGATATGTACGGGCTCGAATACCGTATTTTTCAGCGTAATTGATAACCGGAGGTTCAGTTGGCTTGGATTCCTCTGGTTTAGAGACTTCTGCGGAAGAAGAAGCGCTAGGCTCAACAGCAACTAAACCCGTTCGTTTGGGGCGAATAGGTTTACTGATTTTGCGATGAAGAAACGCTAGATTTAGCTGACTGAGGCCAGATAAAACAGTGGCAAACTCAGTTATTGAGTCGAATTGCTTGGCCGTTAGCTGATTGACCGTCTTTTCATAAAAAACCTCAACTTCTGCTTCAGGAATACGCAATAGCTGTTGAGCACTCTCAAAAGAGGGCGTTAGCTTATTTTGACGATCTAATTGCTTAACCCGAAAGCGCATATTTGCTAGGGTCTCGGAACGACTTTTTTCCTGTTTAAGTCGCTGATAGGCAGGGTTAACGACCTTCGCAATTAACTGTTCAGATACTTGAGTGATGGGAGCATCGTTAGCAGTTTGAACATCGGGATGAAGGAGCTTTGCTATGTAACGATAGCGTTTCAGAATACGGCGATCTTCAGCGTTGAGAGAAATCCCTAGGGCGGCATAAGGGTCTCTTTCAGCGGCTGTGATCCATTCATCTTGAAATGACTTGGGGTTGGTCATGCAATAACTGACTTGGAATTGGCTCACGTACAATTCATAAACAGTATGAGATAGCTAGATTCCGGTGATTATCAACGTAAACTTTTCATTGGATAAAAAAGCACACCTGATACCTAAAGAAGGATATACAGATTGACTTCACAAAAAATAAAAGGCATCTTATCCCTATTTCATTCGTAAAAGCCTAACCAAAACTAAATAAGATAGGGCTACTTCTCTAAAGTCTAGATTCTACAGCTAGATACTGCGGATATCTAAGCCCACTGGATACATCATGTTATATAGATACACATTATTAAATTCTAACTGTTCCATTCATTAATTACATCGTTAATTGGCAAGGATAAAGATGACGTCTCTTGAAATAAGGCTCTAGGGCTGCTCATGGATGATAATCAGGCAAATTATCAAAAAAAAAGAAAAATTACTGCTTTACTTGCATTTTTAGGGGCAATACAGCCAACTCCAGTGCCTTTAGCAGGAATACACAAGTTTTATTTAGGTCAATATGGATGGGGTATAGCTTATATTTTTTTAGGGGCTACCCAAGTACCTCGTATCGCCTGTGCCTTTGAAGGTGTATGGCACTTGGCTGGGCCAACGATAAAGCAGGGGTGGTCAAAACTTAGTACGCCGCCGTCATTAACTGGGTCTAACCTTAATCAGACTATGGAAACGGTGGCTAATAGTTTGCGTGAAATTGAGCATTTACGACAGGAAGGCCTACTTTCAGAACACGAGTTTGAACAAAAAAGACGTAGTTTACTAAAGCAAATTCCGTAGGGCGGACAGTGTCTACATCTTTAGCAGGAAAATAAATAAAAATTATGGCCAAAGGGCAGGGTGGTTTGCAAACATGGCAACGATTCATAGTCAGACATGCCCTACGTGGATTGGATAGCCTTGAAGGTAGATTAAACCCCCTTAGAAATAAGCTGACACAGGATAGCTACTATCGATTTCGGTCAGTTGATGAAGTGAAATTGGGGATTAAATTAGGTGTGCGCATTGATGCTAATCGCGCCACCATAGACGATTGGCTAAGATTACCTGGTATTTCTATTCATCAGGCCAGAAATTTAGTTGAGCTGAGTCGCTCGGGCACTACCTTTACCTGTTGGGATGATGTCGCAGCTGTCACTGGTATAGGGCTCTCAAATTTGCAGGCTTTTGGGGACGTGGTCCAGTTTTATTACTATGACCCAGATAGTGAGATCACGCCTAAGCAACTCAATGTGAATCGGGCTGGTGTTGGTGAATTGACGACAATTCCTGTTGTTGAACCAGCCTTAGCTCAAAGGTTGGTTTATTGTCGTCAGCGCTTTGGCCCATATAAGGATTGGCTAGATCTAAAACATCGTTTACGGTTGCCACCTCAGGTTCTAACCGAGCTGTTGCACTATCTGAGATTTTGAGGAAATGGCCGCCTAGCAAGTCTGGGCTGTTGGATGGTGAGTGCAATTACACTGTCCATCCTCATCTAATTTGTCTAAACTTTATTTTTCTCAGAGAAAATCCTGACTTGGAGAAGAGTGACAGTTATATCAAATTCGAGTGATGGCACTCACACCAATCTTGCAAAAGTCACAGTTTACTTAAGGTATCTGCAAATTCTACGGGAATATTCTGGGTCTGCCCGTGGAATTGAGTAGGTTGGGGTAAGTACTGAGTCGGGATAATGCAGGGACTAAGAAAGGTCAGTGAGACTATTCATCGGGGTATTACAGCTGTTGCAATGACTGCAGCCGTTGCAACTATCTACGCCGCAACGGCTACAGATAGTCAGGTTGCCAGTGGTGATGTCTTAATAAACCAGATACAGGCTGCTTTAAAGCTTTATCAAGCTAATGGGGACATTACCCAGGGCGTTCAAGATTCTCAGGAGAGTTTGGCAACGTTATTACTAAGTTCTCAGGGCAATACTTATAGCCACCAGTGAACAGTTGCCGATTAATATTTATTGCATTTAATTTAGTCTTGTTCTGAAAATAAGTATTTTCCGTAACTGTATTTCGTAAGATAGGGAGTATGGCTAATTCTCTACTTACTGATGCCAGTCGTCGCCTTGATCGTGCTCTTAAGTATGTAACTATTTCTGAGGATACGGCGGAGCGACTGAAAGCACCGAAGGCAAGTTTAAAGGTATCTATTCCTGTCCGGATGGATGATGGTTCCCTACGGGTTTTTGAAGGATACCGGGTTCATTTTGATGATACTCGCGGACCTACGAAAGGGGGAATCCGTTTTCATCCGCAGGTGAGCCTAGATGAGGTACAGTCCTTAGCGTTTTGGATGACGTTTAAGTGTGCGGCGCTAAATATACCGTTTGGTGGTGCCAAAGGTGGGGTGACGCTGAACCCGAAAGAGCTTTCGAAGGCGGAGTTAGAGCGTCTGAGTCGTGGCTATATTGATGCGATCGCAAACTTTATTGGCCCTGACACTGATATTCCTGCCCCAGACGTTTATACCAACCCCATGATTATGGGGTGGATGATGGACCAATATTCAATTATTCGTCAGCAGCGTAGCCCGGCAGTGATTACCGGTAAACCTGTCGCCTTAGGAGGCAGTTTAGGCCGATCAACAGCAACGGGAACTGGGGCGTTTTATGTGCTAGAGGCAATCATGGCACAGCTGCCAGACAGCCAAAAGTCCACTCCAAAAACTGTTGCAGTACAGGGGTTTGGCAATGCGGGATCGGTGGTGGCACGACATTTATTTGACGCTGGCTACACCGTTGTTGCCGTGAGTGATTCTCGTGGTGGTATTTACACCCCCAGCGGGTTAGACATTCCGAGTATCCAAAAATTTAAGGCCGATACCCGTTCTGTTAAGGCCGTCTACTGCGACGGCAGCGTGTGTAGCCTGGTAGACCACACGGTGATTACCAACGAAGAACTGCTCAGTTTGGATGTGGATATTTTGATTCCAGCGGCCTTAGAAAATCAAATTACAGGGGCTAATGCGGATAAGATTCAGGCCCGATATATTTTTGAGGTTGCCAATGGCCCAATTAGCGCTGATGCTGACGACATTTTAGAGGCTAAGGGTATAACAGTATTTCCCGATATTTTAGTCAATGCAGGCGGGGTAACGGTCAGTTATTTTGAATGGGTGCAAAACCGCAGCGGTCTTTACTGGTCGCTTGAAGAGGTTAATCAGCGGCTTAAAAAACAAATCGTCACCGCAGCGAATACAATTTGGCAACTTGCTAAAACTCATCAGACATCTGCGCGAACTGCCGCCTATATCCATGCGTTAAATAGTCTAGGGGCAGCCATGGATGCGCGAGGTACGCGGGCAGATTATGTACGAAATTCTTAAATTTAGGGACGTTGTATGCAACGTCCCTAAATTCGTTGTAGAGACGGTATAAAATTGCTAGGCACATTATTCATCCTGGAATGACCGCTGAAAACTCTTCTGTTGGTGACTCGCTGAAAAATTTGGTTAAGTCCAATGTCAGACTGGTGGCCATTGCGATCGCAATCGCTGTGGTCATTCGACTCTTTGTTGCAGAACCTCGATTTATTCCATCGAATTCGATGGATCCTACTCTACACATTGGCGATCGATTACTCATTGAGAAACTGTCCTATCGGTTTCATCTTCCCCACCATGGCGATATTGTGGTGTTTGAGCCGCCACCTCAACTCCAGGCCATTGGCTATCGTCGGGAACAAGCATTTATTAAGCGCGTCATTGGATTACCTGGAGACACCTTGACCGTGCATGACGGTCAGGTATATCGCAACGATCAGCCCTTGAGCGAACCCTATATTCTGGCATCGCCTAACTATGAAATGGCCCCGGTAACGGTACCTGAAAATACTCTATTTGTGATGGGTGACAATCGCAACGATAGTAACGATAGTCATATCTGGGGATTTTTGCCCGAAAAAAATGTAATTGGCCATGCGACGGTGCGCTTTTGGCCCCCGGATGACTTGGGTATAGTCTGAAAAACTAAGCGGATTACTCCATTTTATTTTTAACGGCGGAATACCGAACCTCTTTATTTCAAAAGCTTTGTTAGGCTAATCAAAGGGAAATATTGTGACAGGATTTTGCGACCACAACGAGGAGCTTGGCTATGGCAGCAACTGACTTCAAAGATTATTACCAAATTCTCGGGGTCAGTAAATCCGCTAGCACGGACGACATCAAACGTGCTTTTCGCAAGCTTGCTCGCAAATATCATCCCGACGTAAACCCTGGCGATAAGGTCGCTGAGGCTAAATTTAAGGAAATCAACGAAGCCAACGAAATTTTATCGGACCCAGAAAAGCGGCGTAAATACGATCAGTTTGGGCGTTACTGGCAGCAGGGTGGTCAGGCTGGACCAGGAGCAGCCCCTGGTGACTTTGGGGGCTTTGACTTTAGCAACTATGGCAGTTTCAATGAACTGCTCAATGAACTGCTGGGTGGTTTAGGCGGTGGCTTTCCCGGTGGCGCTCGCACTAGCTATCGTCAGCCCACTGGCAGTCCTGGCTTTGGCTTTGAAACACCAGGGGCCGCCAATAGTGCCCAGTTTGATCAAGAGGCCAGCATTACCCTGACTATGGCCGACGCGTTCCATGGTGCCCAAAAGAAATTTCGTATTGGTGGTGATGGCCTAACGGTTAAAATTCCAGCTGGTGTCAAACCTGGCAGTAAGATTCGGCTGCGGGGTAAGGGCCAGATGAATCCCTACACTCAGCAACGCGGCGATATTTATCTCACCGTAGATATCCAGGCCCATTCGTTTTTCCAGTTTGATGGCGATAATAATTTAGTATGCGAGGTATCGATTGCCCCTGATGAGGCCGTTTTAGGGGCAAAGATCGATGTGCCCACCCCTGATGGTAGCGTTTCAGTGAATATTCCAGCGGGCATTCGCTCAGGTCAAACTCTGCGGTTGCGGGGTAAAGGCTGGCCTAAGCCCAAAAGTAACCGCACCGATCAGCTGGTTAAAGTAATGATTAAAGCCCCTAAGACCGTAACCGATAAAGAACGGGCTTTATATGAACAACTACGGGATATGCGCAGTTATAACCCCCGTCAAAGCCTGCAGAACGTAAAGCTGTAGGCTTTAGACGTAAAGATAAGAACCGATGGGGGCAAACGGTCTAGCGGTAGCATTCGTAGCTGCAGCTGATGCCCGAACCTGACCAATGAAGTATTGAACTTCGACAGAGGAGTTTCCCAAACACAAGCATAAATAAGTTCGTTGTTATGGTTCATTCTCGGTAGACAGCTCTGAGCGATTAGCCAAATCCGTCACATAGCGCTCGCCGTTATATATGAGTTTTGGTTCTTCGTCAGTTTGTCCATCCGCGTCAGTGAAATCAGTTTCACTGGGAGAGGGGGTAACGTGCTCCGATGAGTTTACTTGCTCTCTATTTTCCAGCAGCTCTTCGAGTTGCGTAGCCATTTGAATTTGTTGATTGATCTGTTCGGCTACGGCTGTTTGGTCTTCTAATTCTCCGGTAAACGACACCAAATTAGACAGGCTGTTGAGCAATTCCCTCACATCCCCCCGCAGTTCAGGGTCCCCGGTTAAGGTGTCTACATCGGCCATGATTTTTTGCGCACTTTGAAATACATCGCGGGCTGACTCGATGGTCTGCTGTAGTAAGACTAAATTTTCTTCGGTGTTAAAGGTGGAGGTAATGGTCTGCAAATCTTGGGCGGCCATTGATGCATTACTAGCCAGCAGCTCGACATTATTAATCAGAGTGCCTTCATAAATGACGGGGGCCAATGTATCCATGGCTAGTCGCAGTTGCTCAGTGCTCGTGCTGATATTGTCAAGGGTGACAGCCAAATTTCCCTGATTAGTGGTGAGAATGCCATTCACCTGAGCTAACGTGACTTCCAACTGACCGGATGTGCGTGCGGTGGTTGCTTCTAACTGAGTGGCCGCCCCGGATACCGACTCTAACGTTTGACGAGCCGACGCTGATAAAGGTCTTATTTCGGTTCGTATATCCTTGGTCATCAAAGTAACTTCGTCGGTGAGGGTAACCACATTACTTAAAATTTCGCGGGTGTTATCTAAGAGATCTCCAAGGTTGTCAAGGGTTTCAGGGTCATCCAGGGTGTTAGATAATGCCTCAGAAATTTTTTGAGATGATTCTAGGAGGTCTTCATAATTTACGCCCACCACTCCGTTAATGCGATCACCACTGCACACAATGAGGTTGCTGTCACAGTTTTTTGCGGTGGGACCAGGGATAGATTCGTCAGAAAGAACAACGTCTAGTAATGGCTGAATCGATATTGTCGTTTCTCCAATTAGCCCAGACTGACTTGTCTTCACTTCTGACTGCTTAGGAATCAGTAAATTGCCCTTGTCTATTTCAATTTCTACCAATACCGTATTGGAGCCTGGTGAAATATTGCTAATGCGTCCTACCGTGACCCCTCGGTAGCTAACGGAAGACCCTTGCAAGATGCCATTAGCACTATCAAAGTCTGCTAAAAATCGGTAGCTTTTTTGGCCAAAAGTTATGCCACGCAGCCACATTACCAATCCTCCTAACAGGACCATACCTGCCAGAATCAGTAACCCAACAGAGCCTTCACGAATGGTTCTTGCACGCATGGTTTCCTATGGATAACGGTAGATGGTACAGCCAGTCGTACACCCTGGGAGAAATTATACGGGGGTATTCTAACTATCGTCCACAGTCAGAGTATTAGCTTTACTCCATAAAAATATAGAGTTGTCCCACAAGGAGGGTCTAACGGTATCAATTGGCGACTCGAATTGGCCCTTCAATGGAGGCGTTAAAAAACTGTCTCACGTACGGATTAGGTGTATGGTCTATTTGATCAATATGACCCATCCATTGAATAGACCCTTTGTGCAGCATGACGACACGGTCAGCAGTGCGACGAATGGTACTGTCCTGGTGAGTGACGATCAAATAGGTACTACATCCTTGATTACCACGAATATTGCGAATTAAATCTTCAATTACCGTTGATGCGATGGGATCTAATCCGGCGGTTGGTTCGTCATAGAGTAATATTGTCGGCTTGTCTTGGGCTTCTTTGGGATTCGCAATTACGGCACGGGCAAAGCTAACCCGTTTACGCATGCCTCCCGATAGTTCGGCTGGATAGCGATCGCAAATATTGGGCAACCCCACCATTGTGAGAGCCTGCTCAGCCAGTTGACTAATCTCCGCCTCTGACAGGTCAGAATTTTGATACAGGGAAAATCCTACATTTTCCTGCACCGTCAATGAATCAAACAGGGCAGCCTGCTGAAACACCATGCCAATATTGACCGGATCATTTGCGTCTTCAATCAACCCCTGTCGCTGTTGGCCAGCGACAAAAATATCCCCCTGGTCAGGCGCTAGCAAACCAGCGATGATGCGCAAAATAGTAGATTTCCCCGTACCTGATGGTCCAATTAGGGCAACGGCTTCACCCGGTTGGACAGTTAAATCGATATTATCCAGGACCTGATTGCTCCCAAACCGTTTAGAGATACCCTTGAGTTCAAGAATAGGGGCATCATCATCACAGGGGGATTGGGGCATCATCCCATTTGATTCTGAGACAGACATGGCGGCTAGTTGCTATAACTCGCTAACAAGTTGGTGACAGCTTATGACAAGATAACCCATGAAAAGGGCGTGAGAGAAAGACTATGCTCTTGTGGATCGGTTCACTCAGGAAGTTTCTAAAGCGTAATATTCGATTTGTTTGGCATGAAACCAAAGATTTAACCCCGGTCCACAACCGTTGGGTGCGATGGCTTTTACCTGGCTTATTGGTCAAACGCTGGCTATTTTTGAGCACCGTTGGGGTGCTTATGGTTGGCCTGGGGGCCATGATCTGGCTAAAATTGACCCCTGTTTTTTTTACAGTCCGATTTGTATCGACATTACTGCGGACGATTACTCAACTTATCCCGCGTTACATTAGCGGTCCTTTGGCCGTTTTGTTTGGCCTATCGTTAATTATTTGGGGCCAAAGTCGTACCCTGGGCTCAATTACTGAAGTTTTGTTACCGGGCGGTAAGGAAAATAGCCTGTGGGATGCCATTGCCACTCACCGCAAACTTAATCGGGGACCCAAAATTGTAGTGGTTGGCGGGGGGACTGGTCTGTCCACCATGCTGCGCGGGTTAAAGCGCTACAGTGCCAATATTACGGCCATTGTCACCGTGGCAGATGATGGTGGCTCT
>JAHQVZ010000248.1 GCA_019634055.1 Leptolyngbyaceae cyanobacterium MAG.088 | reverse complement strand
TACTTTCCCTAATAAGCCATTGTTATTTCTCGATGAACGTTGGTTGCACCAGAATTGACGATCCCTCGTTTAGCATCGACTGTAATAATCGTCCCGTCACGAATAATGCTCGTGGCATTGGTTACGCCCACTAAGACTGGAATACCAAGGCGTAGTCCGAGGATGGCTGCATGTCCTGTATGGCTTGGATCTTCAGTGACAATGCCGCCTGCGTGGCGAATGATATCAACATAGTCAGCGCTAGTATTGGGCACCACTAAAATCTCACCAGGGTTAAAGTTGCTGACAGCTAAGGCGTTATTCACGACCCGAGCACGACCGCTGATCACGCCTTCGCCAATCCCTTTGCCATGGCCTAGTACAGCAGTCACTAGTTCGACCTTGATCAAGTCTGTCGAGCCTGATACCCCTTGCAAGGTCCCTGCTGTCATAACAACCAGGTCACCATCATGGAGTAGTTCTTTTTCTTGAGCCACATTAACTGCTGAGTGGAAGGTTTGACTACTAGAAGGCAAATCAACTACTAGCAAAGGTTTAACGCCCCATACGACCTGCAAACGGCGGGCCACCTCGATATGGGGGGTGACGGCCAAAATCGGGGTTGGCGGACGGAACTTAGAAACATTACGGGCTGTAGCCCCTGTTTTGGTCAATGACATAATGGCGGCTGCATCTAACTGAGATGCAATCTGCCCGACGGCTCGACTAATAGCATTAGGAATGGTACGACTAGCGCCTGTCTCGGAGTTTTTAGCAATTTGCTCTTGTTCGGTGCGCAGGGCAATTCTAGCCATGGTGCTCACTGCCTCTACTGGATACTCACCCACTGCCGTCTCATTAGAGAGCATGACGGCATCGGTACCGTCAAGAATGGCATTGGCAACATCGGAGACCTCTGCCCTAGTGGGTCGAGGGTTGCTCACCATGCTGTCGAGCATTTGAGTGGCTGTAATGACCGGAATACCGAGACGATTGGCCGTGGCAATCAGACGTTTTTGCAGAATTGGTACATCTTCAGCCGGTAACTCTACACCTAGATCCCCTCGAGCGACCATGACACCATCGGATAGAGAAAGAATTGCCTCCATCTGTTCGATGGCTTCATGTTTTTCAATTTTGACAATGACAGGCACTCGCTTACCTGCATTGGCGATAATCTCTTTAATTTCTAGAACATCTTGGGGGTTACGGACAAAACTCAGGGCAACCCAGTCAACACCCTGGTCAAGTCCAAAAGCCAGGTCTATCTTATCTTTGTCTGTTAACGCTTTGATGGACAGATAGACACCTGGAAAGTTAACGCCTTTGCTATTGGACAGTTTGCCGCCAACGACAACTTCGCAATGAAGTTCGCGGTTTTCCATGTCTTTGCCGGCGACTCGCATTTCTACCTTGCCATCGTCCAGCAAAATAGTGGCTCCTGTGGGCACTTCTTCTACTAAAGGCTCATAGGTGACTGAGCTGATGGTTTGAGTGCCCGGCAGCTGACGACTGGTTAATATAAAGCTCTCACCCGTTTTTAAGCGGATCGAACCTTCTTCAAATTTACCCAGGCGAATTTTTGGACCTTGCAGATCTTGGAGGATACCAACGGGTTGATTAAGCTCAAATGAGATTTGGCGAATTAATCGTATACTGCGTTGATGATCGTCATGGGTGCCATGGGAAAAGTTCAGTCGTAAAGTAGTGGCACCGGCTTCAATGAGCGATCGCAACGTTGCAGGATCCTGAGTAGCCGGACCAATGGTGGATACGATCTTGGTCCGGCGTAAGGCATGGCGCAGGGGCATAGTGCTTTATCCGTGGGATAGCCGTCATTAGGTGAAGCCTGTCCAATCAAAAAACCTCGTTTTCTCAAAAGGAAAACAGTGGTTCTGGACGTGAAAATGTATTGGGCAAACCACCGGATACTATCATGTCGGGGCTCGCTCTGTTTCTAAACCGATGAAATCAATGGTTTAAGCAGTCCTTAAAGCTTAGAAAGCAAATGACTTCTGTTGGTTCCCAACGGATTTGATTCAATAACTGATAGATAGGCGTCTCGACCCAATGTAACTGTCGAATGGTGTTTACTCTTCTTGGAAATATTAAGCTGGAAATGAGATAACGTCACAAAACTTTATTATCACCTCGGGGTAGCGTATACTTCGAAACATAAGTGTGAAGGAGTATTACTGTGGTTTCGGTGGCAACACGTCCTTCAGCGGTACTTAGACGAGTGCCCAAGGATCTTTTAGACGCGGACGGTGGTGTCAGCCCAGATTTACTTATGTTTGTAGGCGCGGTTGTCCTCGTGACCGTAGCTACGTTTGGGTATTTTTCCTGGAGCTTTCCCCACTGGATATGTTTTGTTTTAAACACGGTGGCGTTACATCTGGTAGGTACGGTTATCCATGATGCATCCCACAATTCAGCCCATAGCAATCGTATTGTTAATGCGGTTTTAGGCCATGGCAGTGCTTTGATGTTGGGCTTTACCTTTCCTGTTTTTACTCGCGTACATTTGCAGCACCATGCCAATGTCAACGATCCAGAGAATGACCCAGATCACTTTGTGTCTACCTGTGGTCCGCTTTGGTTAATTGCGCCGCGATTTTTTTACCATGAGATTTACTTTTTTCAACGACGATTATGGAAAAGGTATGAGCTATTGGAATGGTTTTTAAGTCGTTTGACAGTGGCAGCTGTGATTTACGCCGCTTACCACTTCGGCTTTATGAACTACTTTGCGAACTATTGGTTTGCTCCAGCACTAGTGGTAGGGGTTGCTTTAGGTTTATTTTTTGATTACTTGCCCCATCGGCCTTTCGAGGAGAAAAATCGTTGGAAAAACGCTCGGGTTTATCCTGGACGACTCCTAAATTTATTGATTATGGGTCAGAATTATCATCTGGTGCATCATCTGTGGCCATCGATTCCCTGGTATAAGTACAAACCCGCCTATGAGGTGATGAAACCCTTGCTGGATGAAAAGGGTGCTCCTCAATCCTTAGGGTTGCACCACCGCAAAGATTTTTGGGGATTTGTTTACGATATTTTCCTGGGTATCCGCTTTCACCACAAGAAAGACCATTAAATCAATAACGGGGCGCTGTATGCAGCGCCCCGTTATTGATTTATGCAGTTACACTCGCCCAATCTGGTCTTAAACCACTCGCTCCTCGCAAATAGGGGTGGTAGATTTCATGTTTAGGAATACCCAGGTAGGCATGGATGAGAAACCGAATGCACATGGGTAAGCTGTCGGCCACATGCATATGCTGCACATCCAATAAAGGAACCGTATCCCAGGTGGGGCGTTGGCGTGCGATCGCAGCCGGGAAAATTGCATCCAAATCAGTAGTCACCGAAAAAGTGACGCTAATCATGGCATCGGGCGTAATAGGGTTGTTATTTTCTAAGGCATTCAGTAACTCAGTCACCGCATCCGTCATCGCAGCTACTGAATTTTCAGGTACGGTAGTCGCGCCTCGAATTGCACACACCCGCCAGTCACCCATCTCCTGCCGCATATTTTCCATCCCCCATACATTGCTTTGGCCGACCCTAACCAACCCATTAGCTAGCCAGCTCAAGCGCAGCCTTTTTAGATAGAGTAGCCTTTTCCAGGTCTACTCAAACGTTTCCTCCAGAGTTAACCAAGCCATGGCCCTGGCAATGAGCTGCCGGGCGCTTGATAGAGCCATAAAGGCATCCCCTGATGGGCCAACTCAAATTCCAACCAACTCTGCAATCTCGGATTTACCCAGGCTACCGCCTGACTATTACCCGGCAAAAACTTAGTCCAAAACGGCTTAGGCTCTTCAATATTGTAAGTTTCCGTCTTATCTGGGTCTAACTCCGCTAACTCAGCAGCCCAACGTCTAGCATCTTCCTCAGTTCCCAGGCGATCAACTACTCCCAAATCAAGGGCCTGAGCACCCGTAAAAATCCGCCCATCGGCAAAGCCACGCACTGTTTCTTCATTCAGATTGCGACCCTCGGCTACCGTCGATACAAACTGACCATAGCTAACATCAATCAACTCTTGCAAAATGGTTTGCTCAGGCTGCGTGAGTTCACGATCAAAGGCCAGAATATCCTTATAGGGACCAGACTTAATAACCTTGAAGGAAACCCCAACTTTATCCAACAGCCGTTCTAGATTATTGCCTCGCAAAATCACCCCAATACTGCCAGTGATGGTGCCAGGGTTAGCCACAATATGCTGGGCGCCCATACCGATATAAACGCCACCTGAGGCAGAAATATTGCCAAAGCTAGCCACAATTTTGACAGTTTCCTGAAGCTGCTTCAGGGCACTATAAATCTCTTGAGAGTCACCCACTGTCCCACCAGGGCTATCAATGCGCAACAGCAGTGCCGGAAACTTTTTTTCCTTGACCTCTTCCAGGGCCTCTAGCACTCGCTTCCGGGTTCCACCTGCGATCGCACCAGAAATTTCAATACGGGCAATCTGCTTACGGAAACGTGGCTTGAATGGCCAAATCATAGACAACGACTTGATAAACGACTAAATGTCCAGATGATTACTATAAACTCCTACCGCCGTCTGCTGCGCTTGATAACATCAAGTCGTAGAACAAACCGACAGCTTTGCAGAGAGTACCATCAGAACTTAACATAACTTTATGACAGCCCTCTCCGTCTGTCGGGTTTACACGTTAACCGCTGCATGGCCTCTCCGTTTGATCACGAAAAGACTCCATTACCATTTTTAATTGCCCCTTTCTTTTTATGGGGCACAGCCATGGTGGCCATGAAGGGGGTTATTGATACTACCACCCCTCTATTTTTGGCTACACTGCGTCTCATTCCAGCCGGAGTAATGGTGCTCATTGTAGCGGCTCTTTTAGGCCGAAAACAGCCCCAAAGTTGGCAGGGATGGGCTTGGATTGGTGGGTTCGCCTTGATCGATGGCACTCTATTTCAAGGCTTTTTAGCTGAAGGGCTACAGCGTACTGGCGCTGGTTTAGGGTCAGTGATGATTGACTCTCAGCCTATTGCCGTTGCCTTGATGGCTCGATTTTTATTCCAAGAAATTGTTGGCCCGCTAGGATGGCTCGGGTTAGTGATCGGTATTTTAGGCATCAGTCTGCTAGGTCTACCCGACGATTGGATTATTCAGGCGGCGACCAACTTTACCCAGGCGTTTTCCACAGGGCATTGGGTTGCTGGTCAAATTACCCCCTTTACCTCTTCGGTCTCTGCAGGGGAAAGCGTATGGAGCATGTTGCTTGGGCATGGCGAATGGTTGATGTTGCTAGCCGCTTTATCTATGGCCGTCGGGACTGTCATGATTGCCTATGTTTGTCGGCATGTGGATCCAGTGGTTGCTACAGGCTGGCATATGATTCTTGGGGGATTACCCTTGTTAGGGTTATCAGGCTATACCGAAATACAACAGTGGCAAGGGGTTACGACGGTAGGATGGTTAGCTATAGCCTATTCGACTATCTTTGGCAGTGCTATTGCCTACGGCATATTTTTCTACCTTGCCTCCAAAGGGAACCTAACAAGTCTAAGTGCACTCACGTTTCTTACCCCCGTGTTTGCACTTACGTTCAGCACGGCTTTTTTGGCAGAAAACCTCACTACGGTCCAATGGATTGGTGTGGGCTTTACTCTAATAAGTATCTATTTGGTTAATCAGCGCGCCCTCCTCACCAAGCGGTTGATGAGTCTACTTGCAGGTCCATCCGTTATGGGGTTGCTCAAAACCATTAGTCCAGATATGTCAAAGGCATTGGCAAACTGGTTGAGTTCTAATATCACCGTAGACTCATCATCAGAGTAATAATTGCTACTGTCTGAATATTAATACTGCTTACAACATTTAGTCTTC
Organism: Leptolyngbyaceae cyanobacterium MAG.088; assembly: GCA_019634055.1. Classification (GTDB taxonomy): domain Bacteria; phylum Cyanobacteriota; class Cyanobacteriia; order Phormidesmidales; family Phormidesmidaceae; genus Leptothoe. Next base: position 8,117 of record JAHQVZ010000248.1, on the reverse strand, counting down.
ACATACGTGATTAGTGCACTAAGAACTCTTGATAAATCAGTTCTTAGATAATCATTCTATTTGAGTTAATATGAGCTTCAAGATGGTGTCTCCCCCTGTAAATAAAAAACCTTCGGTGAACTTTAGTCACCCAATTTGAGGATGGTGCCCCTAAATTTGGGTAAAGTTATTGGAAGGTATAGTGCTATTGGCCGTTGGCTGAAATGGTAACTTGGTTTTTTGCTGCCTTAAGGCACAATGCTGGCATGTTTATGATGCTGTCATGCTGCTTAAAATTGGGAAGTAATATCAGCATCAGCGGACTCTTGCATGTAATTTAATTGTTTTATTGATTTAGCAGTAATCTGCCATTCGAATCACTGAATAGGTCACTCTGTAAGGTGAATAGAAAGAAGCAGGTACTGGATACTAAACTGATATGATGTGGCGCTTTCCTATCCTATTTTTAACCACTCTGACAGCAGTCGTAGTACCTGCGGCAAGTCTGCAAGCTAAGACTATTCCCGTGCTGATGGCACAGGCATCTCTGGTTGATCCGGATGCTGCTATTGATACAGGTCAGACTACTCCTGACTTTAGTGGTTCTGCGCCCAATTCTTCGCTACAACGCTCTGCCTCTGCGCAGCAAGCAGAGGAAATTAAGTCTTTACAACAAGAACTGAAAACTCGCGGTTTTTACAACGGGCCTATTGACGGCATTTATGGCCCAGCCACCGATCGGGCAATCCGCACAATCAGAGGTCAAGAGGGGATTGCGCCTGCTCTCTCGCCTTCAGATTTTCCTTCGGTTACTACTGCGCCTGCAGATGCGGTGGTCGACACTCAGCAACCAGCTAGCAATCCTCCAGAACCCAGTCAATCAGACTCAGGCGCTGAAGCTGATCCTGTTCGTGTTAATACGGAGAATGCAGCTGATGCGGAGGATACTGAAGACGTTAACATTGGCGACAGTGTTTCACCGGAAACAGGAGTCGATACATCAGAGTCCGAGCCGGTTCAATCATCCAGCGCTGAAGCGCCTCAATCTAGTTCAGATTCATCGCCAGGGTTGGGCAGGCTTTTATGGCCAGGGTTAGCTTTAATCACAGCCTTGGGTAGCTTTGGCATTGGTTTTCTCTTTGCCAATCGCGTTAAACCAAATGCGGATGAAGCAGATTCTGACTCAGCATGGGGAACGATTCCAGATGCGGTGCAGCAATCAGATGATTATCCGGCAGTATCGCAGACGCCTCAAAATGGTTATGCCGTCGCTAATGGTCATCATTCTGCCAATGCCACTGGTATTGCACCTTTGTCTAGCCAAAGCAGTGATGGGTTAGCTAATAATGCCGGTATGGTGAGTCCTACCACTCGGTTGGCTAAAGTTGATGTTATTGATGAACTGGTTGCTAATTTACAAGTAGCGGATCCAAGCAAACGTCGGAAAGCTATTTGGGAATTGGGTCAGAGAGGAAATTCGTCTGCCGTTCAACATCTGGTAAACGGTATGGTGGACGCAGATTCTAAGGAAAAAAGCTTGATTCTGGCGGCACTTTCAGAAATTGGCATCCGTTCCTTGAAGCCGATGAATCGCGCTCTTGCCATTGCCCTACAGGACGAGAACGCTGATGTACGTAAAAATGCGATTCGTGATTTGACCCGTGTTTACGATCTGGTTACCCAAATCAGTCAGATGCTGGGCCATGCGACTGAAGATGAAGATCCTGAGGTACGACGAACTGCCGAATGGGCTTTAGAGCAGTTAAATCGTATCCGTGAAGCTCCCAAGCTGCAATCATCTATCCATGCTTTAGAATCTGCTCGCTCCACATCAGAGCTACTGCCTGATGAGGTAGAAAACTTAAAAAATTAGTGCAGCCCTCATAGTAGGGTCATAGGGCTGAGTTGATACATTAGCCATGGCACGGTGCTTAAGATTATTATTTGTCTCCACTCCGGTTGGCCCTTTAGGTTCAGGACTGGGGGGTGGGGTTGAGCTTACGGTGGTTAATTTGGTGACTGCGTTGGCTCAGCGAGGGCATCAGATTGAGATTGCAGCTCCCGAAAATTCTGAGATGATAGGTGCCAATCTCATTCAAATTCCGGGCACGCTCCAGCCCACCGCCCATACTCAGGGACGTGATACCCCTGCCATTATGGTAGAAAACGCTGTTTTATCTAATCAATGGGCCTACGCTCGGCAGGTACAACATTCTTACGATCTGATTGTGAATTTTGCCTATGACTGGCTGCCTTTTTATCTAACCCCATTTTTCGATATTCCCATCGCTCACTTTGTCAGCATGGGTTCCCTCAGTCGAGTTATGGATCGGGCTGTTAGTCGGGTTAACGATAAATTTCCAGGGACCCTGGGGGCTTACACCCAAACTCAGGTTGATACCTTTCCTGCTAGGCTCACCTGGCAGCTACTCAGCAGCGCCGTTGACCTGACCCGGTACAACTATTGCGATACCCCTGAAGCAGCATTGGTATGGTTAGGCCGGATCTCTCCAGAAAAGGGACTGGAGGATGCCGTGGCTGCAGCCCAGGAAACGCAAATTCCCCTGAAAATACTCGGTAAACTTGAAAATCAGGATTACTGGGAAACTATTCAACGCACCTACCCTAATGCCCCTATTGATTACCTAGGCTTTGTCAACACCCAACAGCTTCAAGCGATTGTTCGCCGATGTCAGGGGCTTTTAATGACCCCACGTTGGGTAGAGGCTTTTGGCAATGTGGCTATTGAAGCCCTTGCTTGTGGCGTCCCCGTAGTTGCCTATCGGCGTGGAGGACCTGCCGAAATCATCGATCATGGTCAAACCGGCTGGTTAGTCGAACCTGATCATGTCGCCGGGTTAGTCGAGGGCATCCAAAAGCTAGATTCCATTGATCGCCATCACTGTCGTCAACAGGCAGAAAGTAAATATTCTCTATCTGCTCTGGGCATACGGTTTGAACAATGGTTTGACACGATTATTAGACAACACCAATAACACTAGTGTTTGTTGGGCAATTCTTACTTTTTCACCTCCCCATGCTCTCAATCCCGCTAACTGAAATTACTCAACTGGTGGAACGACTTGCTGATTATCCAGATGCCGTGCGATCGCTCCAGGAAATCGAAGATTGTGACGGTGACTTAAACGATGCGGCTCTCTCTTTGGCCTTAAGGGCAGGTTTGGAGCCTACCGAAAATGACGGTTGGTTAGACGGATTTGCTAAACGCTATCGACATATTATTTGCTTGCCACAGTTTCGAGACAGCCTAAAATCGCAGCAGGTTATTGCTTTGACTCAACACCTTACTCAACATAGCCAATGCCCAAATCTGCTAGCAGTTCCTGTCGCCTTATACGTCAGCAAAACAGGGGTGGATATGTTTTGTCAGAGCTTTGACAATAGTCGGGTGGTGGCTGATTAGCCTGGCCCTACAATCGTACAAAATTTGTATAAAGCAAGTTTTATGCAAGTACGGGAAGTCTAGGATAGACGATAAAATCGGGCCGTTGCGCAAGATAACGCTCATAACACAAATAAAGCTCATGCTTTCCCAGCCTATGGTCTAGCAATCCATACAACGGAAAAACGGAATTAGAGATCTTCTGTTTGTAACTATCTGAAGTAAGTAGGTGAACTCAATCTTTTGTAAGATACAACCAAGTTGTAAAACCGCTTGGTTTTGCCCCCAAACCCCCAATTCTGGGGGCTTTGAGTCTGGCCTCCCCCAGAATATAGCCCAAGGTGCATTCAGAAAGGGGGTCGGGGGGGGGCTCGATATCTGAGAACTGATTAATATCACCTACTTATCTGATACTCAAGCATTAACGCTAGAAAATTTTGGATAGAGCTAATCGCTATCCACAGACACACTGCTTTGAACCTATAGGAGTTTTACAATGACTCGCTCAATCGCCCGCTCTACTGGCATTACTCTCACCAATCTCGAAGGTGTACCAGGTAAGGAAATTATCGAACACTATGGCTTGGTACAGGGTAGTACGATTCGTGCTAAGCACGTAGGTAAAGATATTTTAGCGGGCTTTAAAAATATTGTTGGCGGTGAGTTGAAAGCATACACTGAGCTACTACAAGAATCACGTCAAGAAGCCGTCAACCGTATGGTGCAGCAGGCTGAACAGCTGGGTGCAAATGCGGTTGTTAATATTCGCTTTGCCACATCATCGGTTGCTCCGGGTGCTGCTGAATTATTTGCCTACGGTACAGCTGTAAAAGTTCAGTAGGTCTTTTTTACTCAAGATATGTTGTTGATTACAGTTATGAGTACATCATGGATCTCCTTGTTATTCTAATTTTGCTAGGGGTGGGCTACTTTATTGGTAACCGCCGTGAACGCCAGCACTACGCAGATATTAAACGTCGCGAAAAGCAAACACTCCATGTTCCTATTATGAGTTGGGGGGCAAAGCAGGATTTGCCCTATGCCCATGAGTCTCAAATGTTTGTGGGTAGCGTTGTGGTGGCCAACGACTATTTCAAGACATTTTCGGCAGGCTTACGTAACTTAGTTGGTGGTCGTGTCACCGTCTATGAAACTTTGATTGATCGAGGACGGCGAGAAGCCATGCTGCGGCTGAAAGAATCCGCCATTGAGTGGGGCGCTTCTCAAGTCTTGAATGTGCGTTTTGAAACCTCTAATATCGCTGGTCAATCCCAGGGAGGTATGGGAGCGGTTGAGGTTATGGCTTACGGGACTGGGATTCGGTAACACCTGATGAAATACGTCCCCCGTGAAATCGTTGATGAGGTGAATGTTACTCCAGTTCACCCACTGGTTAACTTTGGCTATTTGGTAGGCACTGTGGTGCTAGCTACTTTGGCTATTTATGTTGGTCTTGGGGTGGTTGGGGCACAGTTGGCCACGCGCATGGGGCCAGAGGCAGAAGGCAAAATTGGTAACGTAATTTTTGAGAACGTTTTTTCTAGTATGTCTCTGACCACGGAGGGGACAGACTATGAGTATCTTGAAACCCTGGCTGACTCTCTCAAGAGTGATGCGCTCAAGCAGCGTCCTGACCTTAAACTACACATTCTGGAGGAGTCTGCACCTAATGCCATGGTGTCGGCTGGGGGGTATATATATGTGACCCAGGGATTGCTAGACAATGTAGAGTCGGAAAATGAGTTAGCCTTTGTGCTGGCCCATGAACTGGGTCACTATGAACATCGTGATAATTTGAGCAGTATTGGTCGCTCGCTCGTATTGCTGAGTTTGAATAGTGCGTTGTCGGCTAGCGGTGTACGGTTGCCGTCTTTTTTAACGGGTTCGATGGGGTTGGCTAATTTACACTACAGCCGCGATCAGGAGCAAAAGGCAGATGTCTATGCCTTAGAGATCATGAATGCTCGTTATGGTCATGTGGACCATACCCTGGACTTTTTTAAGCGGTTAAATGAGGACGAATTAGACCTGGGTATCGCGGACCAATTATTGGAATGGCAGTCTACCCATCCGCTGACTGAATCACGTATTGAGTATTTAGAAGATTTGGCAACCAGTCGAGGCTGGGCAATAGAAGGTGCACCAACAGAGTTGCCTAATCGGCAATGATCTGCAGAATTTCAAACTCACCTTTCCGGTCTATCGCGATGACCATATTTACGGGGCTGTGGCCGGTATCGAAATCGATGCAGGGGCCGACCGCGATGCCTATAAATAAGGGCTGTTTGTTATTCGTCAATCTGGTGATGCGGTAGAAATTGACAACGATGATGACTTTAACCCCGTTACCTGGTGATTAATCAGTCATCGGTTTCAGGCCTAAGTACTTCAAAACTTGCGTTAAATGGTCTAAACATGGCTGGTGCTTATAACGTCGTAAATGCTGAATCAGCTCTTGTTTATGAACCTGGGGAAACCAGGGACGCAGCATCTGGGCAATTTGTGTGCTGATCAAAAGACCCTGCACCAGGGTGGTGACGTTGGCGGGGCGTCGATCTAAACTAGCTCCACTAAAATCAATTAGCACTGGACCGGCAGATGGCACCAGAGCATGGGCCGTAATGCAGCGCAGATCGCCATGGTCAACGCCAGCTTGATCTAGTTGATAGGCCTGATGGATCAGCTGAGACACCAGGCCATCAATGGTCTCAGCAGACTGTTTTTCCTGCAGCCAGTCCACTAGCATAGGCCCATCAATGTAGTCCATCAGCAAAAAATGATCGCTATGGGCAATGTACTGCGGCCCCACATTCATGGCATTAGCCCGCAATAGCATATTCGCTTCTTTGTGCAAGCTAGTCTGGGGTGCGGGTTCTCGCAGCACTTTCAATACCCGATCTTGCCCCCGGTGGCGCACTCGCAGCACCACACCGCAATAGCCCACACCGAGAATTTCTAAACCTGCCAGGGTTTTGGCACCGTATGAATAAATGGCTTCGATACCAAAGATTTGTAGTTCAGCCCAACGGTGAGCTAGGACATCCTCGTCACCGCTGGGGTAAGCCAATAGCTGTCGCGCCGAGCTATGCCAAAACTCTTGTAGGTTGAAGGTTTTGGTCATCTGTCTTTAGGCCAATAGCTGACGGGCTAAATCCACCGTGAAGTAGGTGGCATTGCCTGCGTCACCCGATAGAACTTTAAACGGTGCCTCTGGGGTACCCAGGTCGCTGAGCACCAATTTAGCGCCAGTAAAGTCCTGGGCTTTGGTGTATTCGTTGACGGTGACGACGGTTTTCAGCCCTGTCGGGGTGGCGGAGCGGAGACCGTTATTGGTGTCCTCAAAGGCTAGGCAATTGTCGGCGGGTAGGTCCAAATGCTCCAGGGCGTACTCAAAGATATCGGGGGCAGGCTTTTTCTTGGGCACCATATCCCCTGCGGCGATGACGTCAAACCAGTTGAGGCTTTCGGCACCCAGGGTGTTTTCTAGCAGGGCTTGCACATTGGCAGGGGTGGTGGTGGTTGCGATCGCAAGTCTCACCCCTTCACTCCGCGCCTCATTCAAAAGCCGCTCCACCCCCGGACGCAATGGAATCTTACCCGCTGCCGCATACTGCTTGTAATAGTTTGTTTTTGTAGCGTGGAGATGCTTGATCATGGCATCCAGGTCGCTAAACGAACCAGGCACCTGAAAATCGCTAAGATAGTCCTGCACATAGGCTCGAATCCGTTCTTTACCGCCCGAAACCTTGAGCAATTTGCCGTAGAGTTCCGGCGTCCAGTCCCAAGCTAAACCAGTATCTGCAAAAGCTTGGTTAAAGGCGGGCCGATGACCATCCCGCTCGGTTTCTGCCAGGGTGCCATCTACATCAAAAATCAACGCCTTTAACTCTGCCACAGACTTCTCCTGTTGACTAAAATTTCCAGAGTTGATCTTACCGTCATTAGGGAAATGGCCCATAGAACACAAGCAACATCCGAAGACCTCTCAAGGACTATAAATCGTCAACTCGTAGGATTTGCTACAACCTGGCCCTTAATTCACTTGATATGTTGAATATGAATGACGATGTCGCTTGGTCCAATACATCTTTGGAGCCAGATTCGATTGAATTGTCGTTCATATACTCATATGCCTAATCAGGCATTTCTCGAAGCGTTTCAACAAGAGACTCAACCGCTGGGTTGAGCTCTTTTTTTTATGATTTTTTTCTACTTACACAACTTGGAAGGTTACGAACAGAGAAAAAATATGGCCTTTATTTTCAGGGGTTGTAAAAACCTGGATGCCTTAAATTTTGAGTGTTGAAGACAGTGATTGTGTCGTTTCAAATGTTCTTTCGTGATTAGCTTCCATTAACGTGTTGGTCAAGGGCAAAACCGGCTGCTTGGGGTCCCGCCGAGTTCCCTTCCAGAAGCAGGTAGGGAAACCCCATTAGGCACACTGGGGTTTCCCCATGGGCAGGGCGAACCGCCGCCCTACAACCCTCGGACCGGAGGGTTTGGGCAAATAGCTAACGGTGTTTTATTAATCGATACTCAACGAAAGGTTTTTTGTACATAATTTTGATTTTCTGCTGCCAGAAAATCTGGCCAGCAAAGTAGACACCTTATTCTTTACGGTGTGCAGCGAACGCGGAGCAGCGTAACCCACCTAGCCGACTACCCATATCAATGGTTCAATGGTTGCAGCCGTTAACCCATAATTTTTTGTGCGAGGGGCCTGGGGAAGTTGAGT
>JAHQVZ010000247.1 GCA_019634055.1 Leptolyngbyaceae cyanobacterium MAG.088 | reverse complement strand
ACCCCGATACCAATCATGCCGCCCGTAGCTGCCAGGATGACGGCTTCAATGGTGAACTGGGCTAAAATGTCGGTCCCGGTGGCTCCGATTGCCTTACGGAGACCAATTTCACCCGTGCGTTCTGTCACCGAAACCAACATAATATTCATAATGCCAATCCCTCCCACCAGCAGAGAGATGCCGGCAGTAAACCCCAGTACCCATACCAGAATGTCTGTGATACTGCTAGATTTCTCCAGTAGTTCTTGCTGACTTTGCACGGCAAAATCATCGTCCCCTTGCAAAATATTGTGGCGCAGGCGCAACAGATTTCTAATTTGATAAACCGCTGCATTGGTCACCTCGGGACTTTTTAGAGACACTGAGATTATCTGCACTGTGGGGCTGATTTTGCCGGTCTCCTGCCCCGTCAGCTGACTCACCATTACATTGATGGGAATGTAGACTAGCTCATCTTGATTTTGACCAAAGGAAGAACCTCGTTCTTCTACTACGCCGGTTACTGTAAAGCTCAGGTTGCTAATGCGAATTTTCCGCCCCACCGGGTCCTGTGAGTTAAACAGAATGCGGGCAGTTTCACTACCCAGCACAGCGACCCGCGCATTGGTGTGGACATCAATCGGCGTCAAAAACTGTCCCTGGGCCATCTGAATATCCCGCACCGTCTGGTAGTCCGGCGTGGTTCCCGTAATGCTGGCCTGGGTTTCTGCGCCCCCCTGGGTGATGCGTAATCGTGTGTTTTTTTGGGGTGCGATCGCCCCCACCGCCCCCACTTCTTGAACAATCGCCTCAGCATCTGCCAATGTCAGGGTATCTGCCTGGGCCGTCCCAGCCAGCGGGCCTCGCTGAGCATCACCCGGCGCAATAAACAACAGATTAGTACCCAACGATTCAAATTGTTCTGTCACAAATCCTTGGGCTGCTTCTCCTGCTGCCACCATGGCAATCACTGACGCATTGCCAATGATTATGCCTAGCATGGTGAGGCCACTTTGCAACTTATTGGCTGCCAGGGTCTTGAAAGCCATTGTGGCATTTTCGAGAACATTAAATCCTGTTAGTCCAGAGTTCATAAGTCGATGTCCTCCGAGAGTGGTCCCTGGAAAGAGTCTTCATTATCTAGACGCAGCACGCTTACATGTCCCAAGAGATCCACCTGAAGCTCCTTGGTCAATAGGTGTTCTGTGAGAGTCCAACCTTCAGGCAGCGTGGGTGTATCTGTCGACCGATCTAGGCTTATGCTCACACCAATGAACCGTTGACCAGTCGGACTCTGGAGAATGTTTATTGTGCGGCCCGCAAAATACTGCAAAACATGGTACTTTTCAAGGTCTACTTGCCGAATTGGATCCTGATCATCATTAGGAAATTTCTCCAGCTGGACTACCTGAAGAAATTGTCTATCGAAGACCTGCATGTAACTATACTGACCGTCTTTACATCCTGGAGACTGGAGAAACCTGCCCTGGTCAGCTAATATAACCCGTGGATCATTCTTGCGCCAGAAGATCCATGAGACTGGAAGAGAGAAGGCTGCATACTCCTCCGGAGCCCAATTCCGCGTAGCCCATACGTCACCATCTGCCAAATTAAGTAACTCATAGCCGGGCCCTTCACCATCGAAAGAAGGGGCACGTGAGACGCAAAGGTTCTGATTCCCGTGACGATATCCCACAAGGATACCCGCCAAGATCACTATGACCGCAAGAAATGAGCCGGTTTTCATCGCTGATGCCATCGGTTTTACCTTGTTCCTTGTGTGTTAAGTAAACCAGTTCAAGCTTTTATGTAAGATGTCGAAAAGCTATTGAACGTCGCTAATTTGCCCCCAACTCTCTAATACTAAAAGCTTTGAGTCTGGTCTACCCCAGCATTGGGGGACGGAAGAGAGCCTCGATATCTGATAGATAATTGGGGAGCACCTACTTAAGGTAAGGGAAATCCAGACCCACCAGAACGTTCCTCTGGCGGTAGCTCAAGAAAAATCCGATCCCCTTCTTCCAAGCCTTCAACAATTTGAGTTCTTCCTGCTTGGGTGATGCCAACAGTGACAGGCTGAAACTCAGCATCGCCCTCACTATCTGGCATCTGCACGCCCAGCTGTCCATCTTGGGTGGCAATTGCCACAGTCGGCACCATTAAGGCATCAGTTAACGTCTCACCGACAAAGGTGGCATCCACCGTCATGCCCGATCGCAGTTGGTCAGCCCCTGTTAACAGCTCAACAACAACCTGAAATGTGGTCACATTGTTCTCAATGATGGCCTCTGGGGCAATCCGCTGCACCCGACCTGTGTAGACCTGGTTAGGAAACGCTTCTGCCACAATCTCAACCGACTGACCTACCTGAATCTGGCCAATATTGGCTTCTAAAATATCAATCTCAACTTCCAACCCTGACGACAATGCCAAAATTGAGCTAGAGGTGGCAGAGGCCGTAGCCGAAGCAGTCGTAGTGGGGGTAACAATCGCACCAATGGTGGCGTAGGTTTGGGTAACATATCCGGCAAAGGGAGCACGGATATTTGCATCCGCCAGTTCTGTTTCAATTATTTCAATTTGTGCCTGAGCTGCTGCCACATTCGCTGCTGCTGCTGCAATCTCTTCAGGACGCGAGCCATCGGTAGTTGCTTTAAGCTGTTGCTGCACTTCATTGAAATTTGCCACCGCACTCTGGGCTTCATTCACATACTGATCGAGATCATTTTGAGAAATTGCTCCCTGACGGGCCAAATCCTTAAACCGTTCCAGACGAGTTGTCGTCAGATCAACCTGGGATTGGGCAGACACTAGACGGGCTTCTGCTTGGAGAATATCCTCTTCGCGGTTACCCGCTAGAATCCTGGCATAATCAGCCTTGGCCTGGTCAAGCTGAGCTTTTCGTTGCTGCAGCTCAGCGGTCAAACTCCCCACTTCCATCCGAGCAACCACCTGACCTGCCTCCACCCGATCGCCCTGCTGAACATCAAGATCCGCCAGGCGACCCGTTGTTTTCGGGCTGAGGTTTACGGTGTCCTTGGAAATCACAGTGCCGTTACCCTCCACCCGAACGGCTAGAGGCTCAAGCGTTACTGGAACCGTCAACGACTCTAACAACTCAGTCTGGTCTGCATCACGCTTGACAATTGGCATCGATGGAAAGCGGAGTACTATCCCGACACCCAAACGTAACAGCAAACTGAGCATCAATGCTCTCCTCAGCCACACAACCCAACGGCGGTTTGTCTTTTCAGAGATTATGGGGGTTGAAGCAGTTGTTTTTTCGGTTGCGATCGCTAATGTACCACTAGCGCCAGTGTGATCATTCATAGCAGGTAAGTTTCACTAAAAAACGAGATATCGTTTTAGAGATTGCCGAAAGCCGTCATTTCCATGATTCCTTCAAGTTGCTCAGGTGTCAGAACCGATTGCAGCTCTACAACCGTCTCTTCTTTAACTTCAGCCAGCTGGGCCGACTGAGTATCGGTTAAATTTAATTCTTCCTGTAGCCCTTGAGGGTTTTGGGCCTGAGACTGTTGCTGTTCCCGTGCAGCTTGTAATAGTTCGATCTGCTCAGGGGTGAGAATTTCTTCGATATCCGAGTTTAAGCTTCGCATAATGCCAGCCACTTCTCGCATTTGAGATCGGCTTAAGTCCAGTTCTTCCGCCATTTCGCGAAAAGCACTCCGATCAATTTGAGCTGCGGCAGGCTGACTATTGAAACTTCCGAGCCCTAGGGCTAGTGTAGCCATTAACAATGCGTTGACAATTCGTTTTCGAGTAAGTTGAATTTGCATGGGGAGGCTCCGGTTGATAACTAACTTGTTCCTGTGGTTGGAACATCCTCATCCTATGAAATTCAATTGATCTGCGCCTGTACCAAACTTCCTAAATCGAATAGGATATATATCCCAATGATGTTTAGGAGAATTGACCTAAGGACTGTGCGTGCACATAAGCCACGCCTATTTTCATAAACGCAGGAAAGGGTAAGTTCGCTCCGCTAGGGAGTAGGGGCCTGAAGTTAGAAGGAGTTTTGCGGCAAAATAATCTCACGTCAAACCCCATGCTTCACTGCCCGATCTTTTCTGGGCTTTATTTTTGCTTTGCTCCGTAAACCCATTACACTAACAAAATCTTGATCTGGCCCTAATTTTTCCCATATGCAACGTTTTAATCTGCAAATTTTCCGGCGGTTCTGGGCCATTGCTAAAACCTACTGGTTTAGCGACGAAAAATGGAAAGCCCGTGGTCTATTGCTGCTCATCGTTTTGCTGTTATTGGCCTACACTGGCCTCAGCGTCGTTTTAAATAACCAACGGGGTGAGCTGATTTCGGCGCTATCTGCCAAAAATGAATCTCGTTTCTGGCAAACCGTGATTATTTTTATTGGTGTGCTGGTGGTCTATGCACCGCTGCTGGCTGGCTACACCTACCTGCGCGATCGTCTGGGGCTGGCCTGGCGACGCTGGCTCACCACTAATTTTGTCGAACGCTACTTTGCTGACAGGGCGTTTTACCGCATTAATCAGTTCAATCCAGATATTGATAATCCTGACCAGCGAATTGCCGAAGACGTTAAAAACTTTACTCAAGAGTCTCTTACCTTAGCGCTTATTCTCTCTGATTCTGTATTGGAAATAATTGCTTTTAGTGGTGTGCTGTTAGGCATTTCTCGAGAGTTAGTGCTGTTTTTAGTAGCCTATGCATTCATTGGTACCCTGGCTACGGTAGGCATATTTGGTCAACCTCTGGTACGTCTAAATTTTGAACAGCTCAAACGCGAGGCTAATTTTCGATTTGGTTTGGTGCGTGTTCGCGAGAATGCTGAAGCCATTGCTTTTTATCAAGGAGAAGCCCAGGAATCAACCCAGGTTAACAATCGGTTTATGGCGGCGTTTGACAACTATAAAAACCTGCTGGGTTGGGAATTAGGGTTAAATGGTATTACCAATGCCTACGAGTTTATTCCGTTTATCCTCCCGGCCCTGGTTGTTGCGCCTGGCATTTTTAGCGGCGATGTGGAAGTTGGCAAGGTCAGTGAAGCTCAGGGGGCGTTTATTCGGGTTTTCTTTTCTTTGAACCTGATTGTTGCGCGTTTTCAGTCTTTGTCAGCCTTTGGTGCTGGGATTGATCGTCTTTATGATTTTGCTAGCGCCCTGGGGCAGGTTGAGGAAACTGTTGGGGCAACCGAGACGGCAAAAGAACCGGAGGCAACAGATATTGCTTTAGCAGACAAGCCGGTTATCAGCTGTGAGGGTGCGTCGGAGCTTGTTCTTAAGCATTTAACCCTGCAAACGCCAAACTATCAGCGTACCTTGATCGAAGATTTATCACTGGCGCTGGGGAATCAAAGTTCTTTGCTGGTGGTGGGGCCTAGTGGGTGTGGTAAGAGTTCGCTGATGCGTGCGATCGCAGGTCTTTGGACCTCTGGCACTGGCACCATTCAGCGCCCTGATCTAGAGCAGCTGTTATTTTTACCGCAAAAGCCCTATATGATTTTGGGCAATCTACGCCAGCAGTTGCTCTATCCATATCCGAATAGTGAGCTGGATGATACTCAGCTTAAAGTAGCGTTAGAGCAAGTGAATCTATCTGATTTAGATGAGCGTTTTGGTGGATTTGATGGGGAAGAGGAATGGAGTGATGTGTTATCGCTAGGGGAACAGCAGCGATTGAGCTTTGCTCGGGTGTTGTTGCATCAGCCTCAGTACACCATTTTGGATGAAGCGACGAGTGCGTTGGATCGAGATAATGAGAAACAGCTTTATGGTCATCTGGCAGCGACTAAAACGGCTTATTTAAGTGTGGGGCATCGGCAGTCTTTAGAGGGCTATCATCAGACGATGCTAAGGCTTGCGGAAGACCATAGTTGGCAGTTGGAGGTTTTGGTTAAATGAGAATATATAGCGGTTCCTGGTTGAGATGAATAAATTTTGGTGGTGTCAGTGAGTGGTGAATCGTGAATCGTGAGTGGGATGTATTCAACCCATTTGAGAAACGCTATAGGTCCGATGAGCGCAGTGTTTTTAGTGAGTTTTTGCTAGGCTTTGCTGTTGTCTGAGTGCTGCTGTTTGGCAAGCTTACTCAAGCTATCGTCCGATAGGGTAACCTGCAGCGGTGTCTTGGGAAGATGTATATCTCGCTGAGGGAACGGAATTTCGATATCGACCTTGTTAAAGGCAGTGGCGATCGCAAAATTTAAATCACTACAAATCTGTGGATATAGCTGGGGTTTACGAATCCATACCAGCAGTTCAAAATCGATGGAATTATCACCAAAGCCTATCAAAAATACTTCGGGGGCTGGGGCGGCCATCACCTGAGGATGGTCGCGACCCACTTCTAGCAAAATGGCCTTTACGGTTTCTGGTTGGCTGTTATAAGACACCCCGATGGGAATATGGATGCGAGACAGCGGATTGCGGTGGCTCCAATTGATGACATCCTGCTCTAAAAACCGTGAGTTAGGCACAATAATCGACACCTGATCTAAAGTGCGAATGTCGGTACTACGAGGGCCAATACGATCTACCCGACCCATGCGTCCATCTAGCTCAATAAAGTCGCCCACCTGAATGGGGCGCTCAAATACCAGCACTAGGCCACTGCTGATGTCTTTGGCAATATTTTGTAAACCTAGACCAAGTCCGACACCCAGGGCACTGGCTAGCAGGGTAAGCGAGCTGAGGTCAATACCCCAGAGCTGCAGTATGGCAATTATCCCCACAAATAAAATGGCGTAGCGAATGAGGATGGCAATGGCAGCCTGCATACCCAGGCTGATGCCAGAGGTTTGTAAGAGACGCGATCGCAACACATTTGTTGAAATTTTTGCCAACAAAATCAGTGCTCCTAGCCAGCCAAACAAAGCCAAAATGTCAGCAATTGAAAGGCTGGTTTCCCCCAGTGGTAACGACTGACCGATAAAAAAGGACACTAATCCATCTTGTAACCGATCGGCCCAGGCTCGCGTTACTCGAAACTGTTTGACAACAAATAACAACGCCCATATCCAAAGGACCAGACGCAGCACCAGTAGCAATAACTGAGCACTAAACCGAGCCAGAGAAAATTCAGGACGACTAAGACCAGTACTTCCAGGTTGAGGTTGAGTAACGGATATGGGTAATAGGGGCAATAGGTATCGTCGCCAGAGATAGCCTAATAAATAATGAAGTCCAATGGCCCCTAGCAGTACAGCCAGAGACACAATCGTAGCCTGCAGTAAATAATCACCACTGCTTTCCCGCCGTGCTCGATCAACTTCTGTTTGAATAATGTCTGCCCAATCGTTAGCCTGGCTTTGCAGCGTTTCTTCCTTAACCGCCATAGGCGGTTCCATTACCCGTAGGTCATTGGCTGTGACAGATAAAAGTTGGCGACCTGTAATCGGTGAGAAGCCGTTATAAATGATCGGTGTATAGTCAGATGCATCTACTTGCACATACAGTGAATCTCTTGATTTCACCAGCTGCGCCAGTTCCCAGTTAATGCCGTTGGCCCTCTGAGTTTCAGTTAACCCCTGGGTTCTAGCCACCTTAAACAAGCGCTGACCATCCACGACGATCCAGGCTGTGGCAATGCCCTCTTCCTGAACGGTACTTTCTTGAGTTTTGGTACCTTGGGCCGGGCTTTCTGGGTTTTTAGTTCCCTGGGCAAAGGAGTCAGCAGAGGCAAATACACTCAAACTCAGGAGACCACTAAGCAGAATGCCAATTACAAATCTGCCTATGGTTCGCCAGCTCTGGTAATGTTTGCTACAACCTACACTGTGATCAAAAAATCGCCTTAACACTGTTCGCTATTCCGTTGATCTGGGCCTATCCTACAGTGTTTTAACGAGGCCTAACAGAGGGCTAGCGTAACCCACTTTGGCGATACTTTTGCGCGAAGAGTGGCATCAACGATAGCACCATCAACAGGCTAAGACAGACAGCAACGGGCCACCAATTGCCGCCCTGTAACGCATCAACGCCGCTTACACCTAGCCAGGTATAAGCTATCGTTCCTGGAATAATGCCAATTAAGGTACCCACGGCATAGGGGGTCACCGAAATATTCGTCAAACCAAATAAAAAATTCACCACATTAAAGGGGGAAATAGGGGCAAATCGCACCGCTAAAACACAGGCCAATGCCTGTTTATCCATGGTATGGTCCAATCGTTTAAAAGTATTTTTAAATCGAGGATGCTGACAAAACCGGCGCTTAAACCATCCATGGAGTAAGTAGCGAGCCAACCAGAAAGCGACCACGGCACCAGCCGTTGCCCCAACAATTGACCAGAGAGTGCCCCACAGTAAGCCAAACAAAGCACCCCCAAGAACCACTAATACGGTCCCCGGTACCCCAACAGCCGCTGCCAAGGTATGGGCCCCGATAAAAACAGGAATTTGCCAGGTGCCAGCGTTTTCTATCAGGTCCGTTAAGGCGTGATGATCAAATAAAACACATATCAATCGCCAACAGAGAGGGGCAAGGGCAGCTATAACCAATAGACCCCAAACATGTTTTTTTCGAATCATGGCGATGTGTATGGTGCTCCAACGCTCAATTTAAAATTTGAGATTTGAAGCTAGCAGTAAGTAGTGTTTATATTTACACACTGCTAGCTTACTTTTTACCCTTTCCAGGAAATTACCTAAGACTCAGAAGAAATCGGCTGATTTGTTTCAGGAATTGCTTCATCAAGAGACTTTTTCGCAACCTTGGTAACAATGTAAACAACAGCAAACGTTGCAATCAGTCCAACTATTAAGAAAGCCCATTCAGCCGGGGTTTTTTCTCGGCCTGCAGCCGCACTGCCAACAATACCCCCCAGATAAACATACAAAATTGTTCCTGGCAAAATGCCCACTGTCCCTAACACGTAGTCTGTTAGAGATACATTGGTTAACCCAAGGCCATAGTTCAGCAAGTTAAACGGAAACGCTGGGGATAGGCGTACCAAAAATATAATTTTGCGCCCCTCTTTCTCAATGGCATCATAAATCGCTTTGAAAATACGATTGCCAGATACTTTGCTAGATACCCAATCGCGGGCCAGGTAGCGACCAATCAAAAAGGCCGCTGTAGCGCCTAACATTGCACCTATAAACACAAAGATGGTGCCTTTAACAATCCCGAATACAGCCCCAGCCCCTAACGTTACTACCGACGCAGGCAAGAACGACACGGTGATAATGATGTACATAATGATGAAGACAATGGGCGCAATGGCCCCCAAGCCATCAATCCAATTCAGCGCGTTTTGTAATGTGCCTTGAATACCCCCAGCGGCAGATTCCTGGGCCATAGCTGGTGCAGCTGCTAACAGCACCATACCCATAAAAGCGAATGCCATAAATTTAGTGAACAACCTAGTGAGTTTCGACTTAGTGAGATTTGACAGAAGGCTGTCAAGTACTGCTCCAGACCGTTTCATTACCAATGCTCCTGTAAATTTATTTTGGCAAAAAATCTTTAGAAAATCCCTGACACTATCTCTTGCCTTAGACTAAAGAACCACCACAGCTAGAACCGCTGCCCGCAGTACAGCCGAAACAGTAAGGCCGAGTTTGAACAAGCTCAATCACATCTAACGTGCCCTGCTCAAGCACAGACTTGATAGTTACTGGTTGCCCTTGTGCATCCAAGGCCGGTAACCCCTCCATTTGGTTAAAGTCGCAGTCATAAATCTGTCCCAGATAGTCCACAGACAGTTCGTTGCGACACATCAAATAATCGACGGTACCTGCATTGTGATGCTGGGCTAAAAAGTGCAGGTAAGGGTCATGTAGCTGACGATGGTTCAGGTGAAATTTGGTGCGGCCAATGGGCAAGTTGGTAATGGTAAACAAGCTATTGAACCGAATATCAAAATGCTCATTGAGGTAGGCTTTGTAATCTTTTTCTAGTCCTACTTGTCCTGGGGTGAGGGAAAATGTTTCGGAGGTGGGCACCGGGGGATTGTAAACCAGGTCAATCATCAGATTTGGATCCTTTCCGTACCCTTTCTGATTAAGCAACTGTAGGGCGTGAATAGAATCTTGGTAGACTCCCTGACCCCGCATTTTGTCAACGTTATCTTCTAAATAGCAAGGTAGTGATGCCACTACCCTGAGCTGATGTTGAGCGAAGTAATCGGGCAGATCTTCATACCCAGGCTCAAAAAAGATGGTCAGATTTGAACGGACAATAACCTCTTTCCCATGACTACGAGCTGCTTCTACGATGGGGCGAAACCCGTAGTTCATTTCCGGTGCTCCCCCAGTTAAGTCCACCGTTTGAATTTGGGGAAATCGATGAATCATTTCCACTAGCTGATTGCACACATCAGGGGATAATTCTTCAGTGCGCTGCGGTCCAGCTTCCACATGACAGTGGCTGCAGCTGAGGTTGCACTTACGGCCTAGATTGATTTGTAAAACGTTGATAGTCGTTTTGGTCAACGGTTGACCCAAAGCAGCCTCGAAACTGGGTAATGTCTGTGGAGCAGATTTTGACTGGACCATAGTCTAGTTAGATGAATAATTTACGTAGCAGACTCTGGAAGATTAACTTCCATGACTGTCATTGAACGATACCTTGCTGAATTTTTCCTGAAAACTCAGCGGTAATTATCTTAAATCTAAATATTCGAAGTGATTTGGCAATTTTGCTGAATGAGTTTGCCTGGACCTTTTTAGTCTTAATTGGGACACAAAACCTTTACGCAACAATGAAAATTGGACTCATCAGTCGTAAAACTTATCGACCTAGTTAGTGCAATCATCCGATAATAATTTAAGTATTTTTACCGTTGGCCACCGCTTCTTGCCTATATTTAGGTAAGCATTGTTCTATGTTATCGGCTGCCTTTCTTTCCGTTAATCTGGCCTACGCTGCCTCAGTTTCTGGCGGTGCAATGCTAGTTTCGTCTGCACCCTTATCACCCGTTGATATATCATCGGGCTACTCTACTTTTAATTTAAATAGTCCAGATAACGGTGTTTTGATTGCCCAGGCAGTTACATCGGCAGTTGATGATGTTGGCACAATTGTTACCCCAACGACCGACGGTCAGTTTGATATTACGGGTGGTCAGCTTTCAGGGGATGGGGGCAATGTATTTCACAGCTTTGAGCAATTTGGCCTGAGTGCAGAGCAGACGGCTAACTTTGTAGCCAATCCCCAGATACAAAATGTGCTGAACCGAGTGGTTGGTGGGGATGCATCCTATATTGACGGCATTTTGCAGGTTAGCAATAGTGATGCCAATCTGTATTTGATTAACCCGGCAGGGGTTTTGTTTGGTCAGAATGCGCGGTTGAACCTGGGCGGTAGCTTTACGGCGACAACGGCAGATCGTATTGGCTTTGATGACGGCTGGTTGGATATTTTTGAAGCGGGTGACTATGCTCAGCTAGTGGGTGAGCCGACTCAGTTTTCGTTTAGTGCGTTAGAGCCTGGCAGCGTGGTGAACCTGGGTGAGCTTGCCGTTGGTGAAAATCAGGATTTGACGTTGCTTGGGGGCAATGTGGTGAATGCAGGCAGTGTATCTGCGCCCGGTGGTCAAGTTACCCTTGCTGCAGTTAATGGCCAACAAACGGTAACCCTGGGTTCGGCTGATGGGTTACTTACCATGGAGTTAATGCCCTTAGAAACAGCTCAAAGTCTGTCTGTTTTGTCATTGCCAGAACTGCTGACGGGTGGAGATTTTACAGAAGGGTCTGAGCTTGTTGTTGCTGCTGATGGGACTGTACTACTCCAGGATGTCATCATTCCAGAAGGAACTGGAACTACGGCTGTAGCTGGCAATCTTGATGTTGCAGGACCAGTGGGGGGAGACATAAACCTGCTAGGTGATCAGGTTGCGTTGCTGGGAGCTAATGTGGATGCGTCTGGCGGTACTGATGGTGGCACTGCACGTATCGGTGGTGGCTACCAGGGTAACGACACTATTCTCAATGCAGACCTTACTTATATTAGTGAAGATTCTACGGTTGATGTGAGTGGTGGCGAAACCGGAGATGGTGGATTAGCTATTGTTTGGGCCGATGGGGTTACTCAGTTTTATGGCAGTGTTGATGCTAGCGGTGGCACTCAGGTTGGAGATGGAGGCTTTGTTGAGATCTCTGGCAAAAATCAGCTGGTCTTTCGTGGTGATGTGGACACCTCTGCTGTTGTTGGTCAGATGGGGACACTGTTACTAGACCCTATCGATATCATTATTGCTGCAGGGTCTGGTGATGGCGATGGTGATGGCTCTACAGATACTTTTCAAGGAGATACTAACGCTCTTTTAGGGCAAATTCTAGAAGATGATTTTGACGGACAGGTCATCACACTCTACGAGTCTGAATTGGAGGGTTTATCGGGGGATACTAATATTGTTCTGCAGGCAACGAATGACATCATTGTTAATGACTTAGCTGATGATGAGCTGACGTTTTCTGCAGGTACAGGTACGATTGAGTTTTTAGCAAATAGCGATAATGACTTTACTGACGGTGGTGACTTTGTAATTCAAGATGCTACCGATACGATTGTCACCAACGGTAGGAATCTTTCAATCTCAGGAGAAAATTTGAGACTGGGAAGCCTATTGACATCAGGGGGGGACATTACCCTGAATGGCGATGTCATTTTGCCTAACGACACAACCCTGAGTACGGGAGAAACTCAGTCTGGTAATATAACGATTTCTTCTTCTTTCTTTAGCGAGATTAATTCTGAAAGTACCCCCGTCAATCTCACCATCACTTCAGGAACAGGAGATATCGATCTTAGTAGCAGTATAGGAACATCCGCTGTACTGGCTAGTGTAACTTTGGACGGTGCAATCGTTGAAACTAGAGATATCACTACTCTTAACGGGATCACTATTGAGGCCCAGACTATACCTGACTTTGGTCTTGGCGATTTGAATACAGGTGGAGGGAGTGGAGATATTTTGATCGAGACTCAGGAAGACCTATCTGTTTTTGCTAGTGATATCACCTCTGGAGGGGACATTATTCTCATAGTTGGAGATGATATTACTGTCGATAGAGGTAGTTGGAATGCTCAAGATAATATTTCTCTAATATCTGGTCAAACAGTATTTTTGCTTGATTATCCTGGAGATGAATTAATCATTGATGCCAATGGCTCATTGACGATTCAAGGCAACGAACGTATTCGTCTAGAAATGGACAATGATGAGGACTCAATATTACGTAGTGGTGGCGATTTGATTCTAAAGAGCGATGGTGTGATTATCCAAAATGCTGACTTAAAAGCTGATGGTAATGGCCCATTTTTCCTAAAATTGGATGATACTCCCAATGACTTCACCAGTACGTCAACAAATACGTTAATTAGTAGTAACGGCAATGTCACTTTTGGAAACTACACTGGATTGGCTCTAAGAATAGAAGCCCAAGGTAGTATTAATGGTGGCAGTATTACAATTGTCGGCCCTAATGAATCTCTAAGCAGTGGTGTCCCTGATGCAGATATTGAGCTGCTAAATAGTCTGCCTGCTTTGATTTTGCGGGCAGGTATTGATCCGGAGGGTGCATCCAATATTCCGACAGAAATCATTGGTGAAACAACGTTTAACAGTACAGTTCCAGCTGAGTCTTTAGCTACCATTGGCGTGGGTAATATTGACACCAGCGTGGTTCTTGGGCCAGGGGGACCAGTAATTTTGTCGGCACCTGGTGATATTACTACGGGCAATATTAATACTTCGACCTCAGAACTTGCCGCAGAAGATGGCTTTGACCCTGCACCATTTACTGGTGGATTTGTGGAGATTATTGCCGTTAGCGAAGTTGATTCAAGTATAGGTGGCAGTGTTACTACAGGTTCAATTACCACTGTTGGTGGCAATATTGATATCCAAGGCACTGAAATTCAAACGGGTAGCCTGAATGCGTCTGATCCGTTAACCTTTGATGCAGATGATATTAACAAAGGGGCTGTTAACCTTACTTCAACAGTTGGAGATATTGAGGTTGATAGTATTCGAGCCGATGCTGGTGGTGTGGCCGCAGATGCTGCTGGACGCTTTAGAGCAACGGGTCCCACTAATAACTT
>JAHQVZ010000246.1 GCA_019634055.1 Leptolyngbyaceae cyanobacterium MAG.088 | reverse complement strand
TGGACCAATAAAGAGATTCGGCCCGATGTGCGAGAATATTTGGCCACCTTACCCCTGTCGTTGAAACGGGATAATCTGTGTTTTGTCCATGGCAGTCCCAACAGTCAGCATGAGTATTTGTTACCTAGCATGGATGGCTTTACGGCGCTAGAGCGGGTGCTCTCTACCGATGCCGATGTGTTGTTCTGTGGCCATACCCATGTGCCCTATGTGCGAGAGTTAGCGGATGCCAAACTGTCGGTGACGGTAAAAAGTCCGGTGCGCTCAGACGCTCCCCAACAGTTTCAAGCTAAGCTAAAACGCATTATCAATGCGGGGTCTGTGGGTGAACCCCGCCACGGTCGGCCCAATGCCACCTATGTTCTCTACGATACGGAGACAGCCCAGGTGACGCTGCGAGAAGTGGCCTACAACTATACCAGGACCTGTCTAGCTATCCTCGAAAAGGGATTGCCGTCTATTTTTGCATGGCGGTTGGCACGGGGTATGGAGTTTGCGGAACGGGCGGATGATCCTACCCATGTGTGCGAGCGCTAGATATTCAAATGGAGAGATGATTCAGTGAATTGGGCGATCTTAAGTGGTATTGAAGGAAATCTGACGGCTTACGAGGCGGTGTTGCAGGACATACAGGACCAGGTGGTAACCGATCTCTATATTTTGGGGGATGTGGTGGGTCTGCAGGGAGATAATGAGGCGATCATTCAACGGCTGCAGTCGCCGCGCGCTGGAGAATTGGAGCCCCAGGTCTGTGTGGGCTGGTGGGAAGAGCAGTGTTTTAGTTTGCACGGGGTGAGCGGATTGCAGGATGCGCCGGAGCTGATGGAGAAAGTGGGGGGCGATGGGGTAAAGGCTTTTTGGGAGTCGATATCTCGGGAGTCTGTGCGGTGGTTGCGATCGCAACACTTCGGCTTCCATGAGCAGGACTGTCTCCTGATCCACGGCAGCACCGTTAGCTATGCCGATGAGCTGACGCCGGATACGCCGGCAATTGAACTGTGCGATCGCCTGATCCGCGCCGATGCCAATCATCTTTTTTGTGGCCGCTCGGGGCTCTCTTTTGACTGCTGGGTTAATCCGGTAGAGTTAAGGTCTACGGTGACGACCCTGGACGGGGTACAAGAGCCTCAAGATTATGGAAAAACACCGCGCCAGTTGGTGGGTGTGGGCTCGGTGGGGCGGATTCCTGGGAAGGCTACCTATGCAGTATATGGCCCGGAGAACGGAGAGCTTGACTTTAGAACTGTGAATTATGGTTAGGCCCAAGGTGTTGGGATGACAAAAAGATAATGTTAGGGGCCACAAAAACGGACCGAGTGAATGCGGGCATCATTGCCCAGTTCTGTTTTGAACGCAAGCCACGAGCATGGACACCGCCCGCCCCTGAGGTGGAGGCATTGCAAGCGCTTGTTCGTCGCTTAAATGTGCTTGAGAAGATGATCACTCAAGAACGAAAGGCCTCCCTAGAAACCAGCCTACTGAGTTATCCTTTTTGCGCAGTCCCCTAACGTCGGCGAAAACGTATGGTTTAAACCCATGGCAATGGCCCCAAACACCTGGGAAAGGGTAGCCTCTTCATCCGCTAACGGTAACGGTTGACCTGTGTCGCCCCCCTGACAAATCTGTGGGTCAATGGGCACCTGCCCCAAAAGCGGCACTGCCAGCTCCTCGGCCATTTGTTCCCCACCACCCTTACCAAAAATCGATGTGCGTTCTCCACAACAACCGCAGATCAAATAACTCATATTTTCCACCAGCCCCAGCACCGGCACCCCCACCTGGCGAAACATATGAATGCTACGGCGCACATCTGACGCCGCCACCTGTTGCGGCGTGGTTACCATGACCACACCACAAATGGGACTCTCCTGAATAATCGTAATCTGAGCATCCCCAGTGCCGGGTGGCAAATCAATCAAGAGATAATCTAACTCTCCCCAATCCACATCCTGAATAAACTGGGTAATAATCTTATGGAGCACTGGCCCACGCCAGGCTAGGGGATGGTCGGGTTCTGCCAAAAGACCCACGGACATTACCTTAATACCATGGGCATCTAACGGCTTAAACTGTTGACCGTCAGGGGTATCCATCACCTCCACTGCCATTTGGCCCAAGCCCAGCATCTGAGGCACATTAGGACCATAGATATCGGCATCTAACAACCCCACCCTGGCCCCGGTTTTGGTCAGCGCTGCCGCCAGGTTCACCGCAGTGGTCGATTTGCCCACACCGCCTTTACCACTAGATACTGCCAGGGTAGTGCGCACCCCAGGGATAGTACATATTTGGATATAGGCTTTTTGACACCAGTCTAAATCTCCTAAGGCCAGCTGAGTTTCATCTTTGAGGCCTTTTTGGTGCGACCCAATGTACAGCTTCAGGTACACATAGTTATCCACCACCCGCAGATTGCGCACCATGCCTAAGTCAACAATATTCTTGTTGAGGATGGGTTCAATCACTTGCTTTAGACAATGAATTGCGGCTTGTTTGCGGACAGCAATTACTGGATTGTCAGGGACAGCATCGGGTGACGGGTGAGTCTGGCGAACAAAGGGAGAATCATGGTTAGACATGGAAGGTTTTTGCCAGTGTCTGACAAACAAAGAGAGAATGGCAATTAGGCATTAGATGTCTCTGCCAATTTATCCTGAATCTTTTTAATGGCCCGTTGAGAGAAAATCTGCACATCCCGATCGGGGTCATCCAAGGTTTGTTGCAGGGCGGGTAATACCTCCGGATTACCCAGGTTCCCCAGGGCAATGGCAGAGTCTCTTCGCACGTCAGAATACTCGTCAGATAGGGCCTTGATCAGAGCGGGAATGGTCTCATCCGTGGCGACCTTCTGCAGAGCACGGGCGGTGAACTTGCGCACCTGCCAGTGGTCGTCTGCCATGGCAGCGGTTAAGGCTGCGGTGGCCTCTGCAGTGGCGTGGAGATCAAGGGACTGGGCTGAGTTTCGTCGCACCTGCCAGTCGGGGTCGTTTGCGATCGCATCGCACAACATCGGTACCACCGCCTCATCACTGAGGTGGCCCAGGGTTAAAATCGCCGCCCGCCGCACTTCCTCATTGGCATCCTTAGCTAAGGCCAAAGCAGGCTCACAGCGCACCACCTGGTTCAGGTATCGCAGGGTGACAATGGACGCCTCCCGCAGCACCGGATTCTCTGACTCAAAGAACGGCATAATGTAGGGCAACGCCTGGGCATCATGGATCTTCCGCAACAAAATCAGCACATTGAGCTGGACGTTGACATCCTCAACCTGAATCACATCCAACAACTTTAACAGGTCGTCCGGAGCCACCAATTCCTTGAGGGCTGACAGGGCCTCTTCACGCACCTCTGGTTCATGGGCAGAACTTAGACAGTCTAGCAGCGGGGGCACCACCACCGGATTGGCCATTTCCCAGAGGGCGGTGACGGCAATCTCTTGCACCCTGGCACTCTCATCATTGAGGCATAAAATCAGGGCGTCAATGGTGTCTTCATCCCCCAGGTGTTGGAGAGATTTAGCGGCGACTAGACGATCGTTGAGATCCTGCGACTGCAACATCTCAACCAACTGCACCACTTCTGGATCAAGGTCGGTATGGGCCATGGTGAGTCTTCTCCCTAACGCAGTAGAAACGGAATCTGAACGGTAATGGCATTGGTGGGACATTCCTTTTCACAGGGCAGACAAAACCAACACTCGTCATATTTCATATAGGCTTTACCCGTTTCGGGGTTTTTCACCAACACATCCAGGGGACAGACCTCAATGCACGCCTTACATTTTTCGAGACATTTAGATTCGTCCACAATCACGGGGACGTCAACGCGCTGGGTTGCTAGAGCCATAGGTTAGGTTTCTCAGATAAAGAACAAAATTTATTTGATGTAGAGTCGTTCCATGGAACGACTCTACATCCCTTAGCGTACCGCCACGTCATACACTTCCTGTTGTAGATTGACTTCTACCATGTAGGGAGAAACCGGTCGCTTAAACATTTCCATCTCCCCGGTTTCTGACTTTTTCAAGTTGGCATGGCAGAACCATTCTTCGTTGTTCTTCTCGGGATAGTCCAAACGATAGTGGTATAGACCCCAGCGGCTCTCCTTACGATAGAGAGAGGCCCGTGCTGCCATCTCCGCACAGTCTCGAATAAAGTGAACTTCCATACACCGCATTAGCTCATGGGGATCTTGGGCTCCCATTAGATCGAGTGTTTCATGGTAACGCTCAAAGGCGGCTAAGCCAATGTCCATCTTGGTGGGGGATTTGGGGGGCTGCAAATAGTCATTCACATAGCGGCGTAGCTTATATTCTACCTGGGTATGGGGGACGCCATCGGGACGGTCTAAGGGCGCATAGATCCTGGCTTTTTCTGTGGCTAAAAACTCTGGATCGGGTTCCACATGTTCCAGACCTTCCACATAGTCCATGGCGTTGATACCAGACAGTCGCCCAGAGACAAAGGCACCAATCATGTAGTTGTGGGGCACACTGGCCATGTCACCGGCTGCATAGAGGCCAGGCACCGTAGTCTCAGCCTTGTCGTTGACCCACACTCCAGAGGCACTGTGACCGCTACACAAACCAATCTCAGAAATGTTCATCTCCACACCATCGGTGCGGTAGTCTTCCCCTCGACCCTCGTGGAATCGTTCACGACTGGGGCGTTCATTGGCCCAAAGTACCCGTTCAATTTCTGAGATGGTGTCGTCATCCAGGTGATACATCTTGAGATGCACGGGACCTTTGCCTGAGTTCAATTCTTTCCAGGTTTCCAACATCATCTGACCACTCCAGTAGTCGCAGCTGATGAAGCGGTTACCTTCAGCATTGGCGGTGTAGGCCCCAAATGGGCTGGCCACATAGGCACAGGCCGGACCGTTGTAGTCCTTGATCAGGGGATTAATTTGAAAACATTCAATGTTAGTTAGCTCGGCTCCGGCATGGTAAGCCATGGAATACCCGTCACCGGCATTGGTGGGGTTCTCGTAGGTGCCGTAGAGATAGCCGGAGGCGGGTAGCCCCAACCGTCCGCAAGCTCCAGTACAGAGCACAACGGCCTTGGCCTGGATAACAACAAAGTCTCCTTTGCGCACGTCAAAGCCCACTGCGCCAATGGCCCGTCCGTCTTTGACCATAACCCGAGTGGCCATTACCCGGTTTGTTACTCGCACCTTATGGCGTTTAACCTGGCGGGCAAGAATCTTTTTTAAGTCTTTACCTTCGGGCATGGGTAACACGTATTTACCTACCCGATGGACCTGTTTCAGGTCGTAGTTACCTTCATGGTCTTTTTGAAACTTAACACCCCAGCTTTCTAGCTCTTGAATGACTTCAAAGCCCCAGCGCCCCGTCTGGTAAACGTTTTTTTGCTCTAGGACGCCATCATTGGCGATGGTGATTTCTCGCACATACTGCTCTGGAGTGGAGTTGCCGGGGATCACGGCGGTGTTGACGCCATCCATACCCATTGCGATCGCACCGCTACGGCGGATATTCGCTTTTTCTAAGATCAACACATCGGCATCGGGGTTGGCCTGTTTAGCCTTGATGCCCGCCATCGTACCAGCGGTGCCTCCACCAATCACTAAAAAATCTGTTTGCAGATGCTGAGTATTCACGCAAAAGTCCTCATTTCACTAGGGTAATCAAACCTCAACCGTCCAGGACCGTATCAGCGAAGGGATAGTAATTAATCCTTCGCAAACATGAATCATGGTCTTAACAGCTTGGCTTTTATGGAAAACTTAGAGCTCAACCTAAAAAACAAATCGAACAATGGTCTTATCAGCGGTCGAATGTATTTAGAAACATCCGTACTTTTTCCATCTCTGCTGTTCTTATCTTAAAGAGACTCAGTGATAGCCTCAAGAGCATTTGTATCAAAAGGCACTGTTTTCCGATTCATTTTTTTTATATACTCATAAAAGAAAGGAATGTCATATTGGCGCTACACTGTTTTTGTAGGTTGTTTAGTGACACAACAAGAGGAAGTAATTTGTGTCATAAAAGTAACTTTATGAAGAGAAAACTGTTTTAGAAAACTGTCAAATCGCCGCTTAGTTCGCTAGCGATTTTGTTGTGGAAATTTATCATTTAAGAGTATTTTTGGAGGTAGCTCGTTACCTCAGTTTTACGGAAGCAGCAGATGCTTTGAATCTGACTCAACCTGCTGTCAGTGCTAAGATTAAGTCCCTGGAGGCTCACTTAGGTGTTGCTCTTTTTCATCGCCTTGGTCGTAAAATTCAACTAACGGCTGTAGGTACCTATTTATTAGAAGCTGGTCCTAGCCTCTTAGCGTTAGAAAGTCGATTAATTAATGAGATAAATGAAATAAAACAAGGCAAACATAGCCGCATAAAGATTGGTAGTACCACAAGTATTGCCAGCGGCTGGTTACCTAAGCTTTTATTTAAGTATCATCAGAAATATCCTGGTATTGAGCTGGAATGTTTACCTTTTGACACGGTTCAGAAGCTACATCAGGCGATGACGGTGGGCGATGTGGACATTGGTTTTGCTGAGACTAATCTCGATGGATTTGATGAAATAGAATCCCTACCCATTGATAGTTTTCAATATTTCTTAATGGTGGCAGCTGACCATCGTTTAGCTAATTGTAAATGGCTCAGCCTCCAGGAACTGATGTCTGAGGCATGGGTGTTTCCAGCGGCTGGCACCCCAGAGCATTTTGCCTTAGAGGGAAGGCTTTCAGAGCTTGGTATACAGCTCTCAGATTTTAAGCATCGAGAATTTGTCCAGGCACCCAGCTTATTCAGTACGTTTCTGACCCAAGGACACTATCTTGGCTTTGGCTCTGGCCTGCAGCTTTCTACAGAGCGTCAGACAAAATTGCTGGTGGGAATTCCATTACAAGAATTTGCCCTAGATTACCAGTTGTTTATGCTAATGCCTAAACGGCTTTCCAAAGCTAATCGTCGGTCCCAGAAGCCTCGTGGTGAATTGTCTGCTGAGCCCTTAAAACAATTTATTCGACTAGTTTCTGAAGAATCTAAACGGAACCAACGGATCAAATTACAACAGCAGTCCTTTTCTGGCGCAGCGGCTCATTTGCAGTCTCCTGGGTTATTGATCCGTCCTTCTGCAGCCTCTTCAGAAACCCAGACGATTTCCATTGGCACCCAGAATAAAACGATTCAAACGGTCACTGCAGGGGTCATTATCCAAAAATTAGGATTGCTTGAGCATTTCTTGCCCCGTAGTGGTCAATATAGCAAGACAAACTTTAAAATTAAGTGGCATGATTTTACGTCAGGTGCCCCCATCGCTGACAAGCTACAATCCCAACAGTTAGATATCGGTATTTTAGGCGATTATCCCCTGTTGCTTAGTGGTATTACCTCGCAAGACAGTTCTTCCCCATTAACCAATACTCGATTAGTCAGCTTTGTTGCCAGTAATCCAGACGGTACCGGAAATACGATCATTGTTCCCCACGGTTCAGCCCTTAATAGCTTAGATGACCTACGTCATCGAGTTATTGCCGTGCCCTTTGCCTCATCGGCCCATGGTATGTTGATGCGCACATTGTCCCAGGAAAAACTTTTGCATGATGTGACCTTAACCTCGATTGACAATCTCAGTGTTAATCGACTCACCCCACAAAATGCCAAAGCCGATGGGTATGCCTATTTTGCCCCTCTCCATGAGATTGCCAGTCACCATGGTCGGTTTCGCCGTTTAGTGGATGCACCTGATGTAACGGGTCTACCAACATTTCACGGTATTGTAGTTAGAGAAAACTTTGCTGAAGAGCATCCCGATATTGTTGTTGCTTATCTTAAAGCGTTGATTGCGGCGCAACACTGGTATATGACAACACCCAGTGCACTTTCACTGGTCAGCAACTGGGTCAGACTAGATCCTGAAATTGTCTCCAAAACCCTTGACTATCATCAAACAAATCATGCTGGTCTGTTTTTCCCAGAAACACAGATCCGAACTGACTGGATTACAGAGCATATCCAACAACTAAAAATAATTCCAGGTAATGAGCAGCTAGGTGATATTGACATGAATACCTGGATACAGCCAGAATTCTTAGAAACCGCAGTGAATTCTTTCTAGCAATTAAGTGAGAGTGGGTTCGTCAACTAATGACAAGCAGGCTGAGGAGTCTTTGACGTCCTAACCAATAGAATGTTCTACCAACTACCCATCGATAGGGAGCAAGTATAACCCCCTCTTCTAGCTTTTTTGTTCCCTCTAAAACAACGTTAAGTATCGATAAGGGACTCGCATGAAAATAAGACGTCACCGCAAGGCTTGGCGATACCTGGTTCCCCTTACCTTAGGCTTTAGCCCATACCCGGAGGGCTTTAGGGGAACCGTCAGGGAGAGGGCTGGATAACTCGCGCTAACGACCGAAGACCCCTCCGCCTACGGCACCTCCCCTTGTAAAGGGGAGGAAGTTGCTTAACAGAATCCTGCTTGGGATTTTATTTAGGTGCAATCGGCCTAAGCTTAACGAGCTGTGAAGTGCAAGTTGCGATCGCATTGATTTCCAGCAGCAGGCAAAATCAATTTAAATCTTGCATACTAATCAATGAATAAATCCTTGGTTGGCCAATGCAATATCGTCGATTTGGACGCACAGAATTACAAATGCCGGTGTTTTCCTGTGGCGGCATGCGGTACCAGCACTCCTGGCAAGACGTGCCGCAATGGGAAATTCCAGCAAAAAATCAGGAAAACTTAGACGCTACCATTCACCGTGCCGTTGATCTGGGTATCAACCACATCGAAACGGCCCGTGGCTATGGCACCTCAGAAATACAGTTAGGCAAAGTACTGCCCACGTTCGATCGCGATCGCATCATCGTTCAAACCAAAGTTACCCCCAGAGAAAACCCCAAAGAATTCCTTGCCACCTTTGAAAAGTCCATCAAAAATCTGCAAATGGACTATGTGGACCTGCTGGGTATTCATGGCATCAATACCCATGAGCTACTGGACTGGACCTTGCGCCCCGGCGGTTGTATGGATGTGGTACGCGATTTGCAAAAGCAGGGCCGTGTCCGTCATGTGGGCTTTTCCACCCACGGTCCTACGGATGTTCTGGTGGATACGGTTAATACCGGCCAGTTCGACTATATGAACCTGCACTGGTACTACATCTTTCAAAATAACTGGCCCGCCATTGAAGCCGCTCAAACGCAAGATATTGGGGTATTTATTATCAGTCCGTCAGATAAGGGCGGTCACCTGTATGCGCCACCACCAAAGCTGGTGGAACTGTGCCAGCCCCTTAGCCCCATGGCATTTAATGACCTATTTTGCCTGAGTCATTCCCAGGTGCATACCCTTAGTCTAGGGGCAGCCAAACCCAGTGACTTTGACGAACATATGAAAGTGCCCCCGCTGATAAACCAGGCAGATGAAATCCTGTCACCGATTTTGCAACGATTGGAAGACGCGGCCATTGCCACCTTCGGTGAAACCTGGTACAAAACCTGGGATGTAGGACTGCCCAAACCTGCCGACACCCCCAACAGCATCAATATCCCCCTGATTCTCTGGCTGGGCAACCTGATGGACGCCTACGACATGACCGACTATGCGGCGGCCCGCTACAACCTGCTGGGGGGCGGTGCTAGCCATTGGTTTCCTGGGTCTCGGGCTGACAACTTAAAATCTCTGGATTTAAGCCGTTGTCTACAGCACAGTCCTCACCAGGATGTCATTCCCCAGCGCTTAGCAGATATCCACAAACGTCTTGCTGGTGCCAAAGTCAAACGTTTATCAGAATCATAAGTGACAGGGTTTAGAGTAGTAGAGATGATTCTTTGCTGGGCACATTGTCATGGCTCTCTTGTCTATTCCCCAAGCGTCAACCGCTCCCCGTTGGCGACAGGTGCTACATTACACCACTAAGCCATTGGAGTATATGGAGCAAGGGGCTCAGAGGAACAGAGATATTTTCAACGCGCCAGTGATTGGCAACCACGAGACTGTCTTGTTTGTCAGCCATCCTAAGGGTATTCAGCAAATCTTTTCTAGCGACAAGTGTATTACGGCTCCGCCTAATGGGCTGCTACAGCCGATTGTGGGCAATCGCTCCATATTTTGCTTAGAAGGTGCCCGCCATCGGCGGGAACGTAAGCTATTGATGCCGCCGTTCCATCGAGAACGGATTCCCCAATATGGTCAGTTAATCCTTGAGCTGACTGAAAATGCCATGGCCGGTCTATCGCCTGGAGATAATTTTTTGGCGCGATCGCAAATGCAAACCATCTCCCTAGATGTCATCCTCAAGGTGGTGTTTGGCCTCAGTGATGGCTCTCGATTTGATCAGCTTAAGGCCCTAATCGTTGAGTTTACCGACTGTTTCCAAAATATTCTGGTGTCCGGCGCTTTATTTTTTCCAGCCCTACGCATTGATTGGGGACCCCGCAGTCCCTGGGGCCATTTTCAGCATGTGCGCAATCAGGTAAGTGAGCTATTGCTGGCGGAGATTTGCGATCGCAAAACCCAGGACACAACCCACAAAAACGACATCCTTAGCCTATTGATTGCAGCACGGGATGAAGACGGCCAGCCCATGGCCGATGCCGAACTCCACGATGAGCTGCTGACCATGCTAATCGCCGGTCATGAAACCACCGCCAGTGCCATTTCTTGGGCACTTTACTGGATTTATCAGGACCCACAAATTTACAAAAGCCTGTTGGATGAACTAAATAGCTTAGGGCCATCGCCAGACCCTATTGAAATTACAAAATTGCCTTATCTTAATGCCGTTTGTAATGAAACCCTGAGGCTGTACCCGATTGCCAACCTGACGGTGCCCCGTGAGGTGACCGCCCCCATGAAACTGATGGACTATGACCTGGCACCAGGCACTCGTCTTTATGGAGCCATTTATCTCACCCACCATCGCCCAGAGCTATATCCAGAGTCCAAATCCTTTAAGCCAGAGAGATTTTTAGACCGTCAGTTTGCTAGCTACGAGTTTTTACCTTTTGGTGGTGGCAGTCGTCGCTGCATTGGTGAAGTTTTAGCCTTGTTTGAGATGAAACTAGTGTTGGCCACACTGGTGTCACGCTATCAGCTGAAATGGATAGGTAAAACCCCTGAAATCGCCAAACGGAGAGGGGTGACGCTAGCCCCAGGCAATGGTGTAGAGATGAAATTTCAGGGAAAAAGAGGGTAGATGGATGTTGACACTACGCTGATAACGCTGCCTGAAAAGTTCTCAGTGCCTCAACGTGATTGTCGATCAAAATACAGCGACAAAACAAATCTAAATCGATTCCTGGCAAGGCTTTACTAAGGCTGATTTTTTCATAGCAGGCTTCACCATTTCTATCTTGGCTGCTATCCCGAAGGTGATAAAGCTCAAGTACGCCATCTTCCCAAAACCAGACTTCAGAAATCTTGAGCCGTTTGTAAGCTTCTAGTTTGTCAATGCCACCGCTGGAGAAAACTATTTCGATGGCTAAGTCTGGCCGTCGACTGTCGGATGTCAGTTTATAGGACTCATCAGCTTCCCGTTTAACATTACTGGCTTCATTTTCTAATGTCATGGAGCCAGTGGGTTTAAAGTCGAACCCAGCCATTAATAAGTAAAGTTCCAGGAGGGCTGCAATTCGTTTCTTGACGGTTTCATGCAGTTCTCCAGGCATTTGCTGTATCTCTAACGTGCCATCTAGAAACGAAATGCGATAGCCTGGCTGCTCAAGCAGTTGCTCAACTGCTTTGAACTCACGCCAAGTGAGGCCTTTAAAAAGTAAGCGGTTGTCTTTAGGGATTGGGGAAGCTGTTGCTAATGTCACTAGCGTTGCCTCAATCGTAAATGAGCTTATTTTCTATCATAGGGTAGCCGTCGGTAACTATGCCACTGAGATAGGGCTAGCCCTATGGTCTCTTATGGCCTAAAAAACGTTTCGATAATTCGCTCATACACTTGGTGAAGCTCATGAATATGGGCAATGGGAATATGCTCCCCAATTTGGTGCATCGTATTATCCAGCGGCCCATACTCCACCGTCACACAGTGGGGTACTAGATAACGGGCATCGGTAATCCCTCCCTCTGTACTTAGTCTGGGGCGACGGTTAGCAATTTCTTCTACGGCGTCCTGCACTAGAGCAACAAACGGATCGCTCGGATCGGTACGAAAGGCTTCACCGCTCACCCGAAAGCGAATATCGTATTCGGTGCCATGCTCTTTGGCAATGGGGTCAACCGTTTCACGAATTAACTGTTGTAGCCCGTCTCCAGTTTGTTCATCATTAAAGCGAATGTTGAACCGCAGTTTCACCTCGGGCGGAATTACATTTTCTGCACATTGGGCCGTCTCAAACTGGGTCATTTCTAGATTGGATGGCTCAAACCATTCGTTCCCTTTATCCAATGGGAGATTTTGCAGAGCCGTTACCATGGCTACGGCTGCCGGAACCGGATTTTTCACATTGCGCTGGTAGGCCACATGGCCCTGCTTACCCTTCACCGTGATAAAGGTGTTGATACTGCCCCGGCGACCAATGTGGACACAGTCTCCCATTTCCAGCGGGTTAGTGGGTTCTCCCACCACGCAGGCATCTATTTTCTCGCCCCGTGATTCTAGCCATTTCATTACTGGCTTGGTGCCGTTAATGGCTTCGTGTTCCTCGTCGCCGGTAATGATAAAACTAAACGATCCCTTAAAACTCTCTTTGTTCTTTGCTAACCAGGTGGATACTGCCGCAATAAAGCAGCCGATTCCGGCTTTCATATCAACGGTGCCCCGTCCCCATAGAATGCCATCGCGAATTTCTCCCTTGTAGG
>JAHQVZ010000245.1 GCA_019634055.1 Leptolyngbyaceae cyanobacterium MAG.088 | reverse complement strand
CATTCTCAACACTTTTTGGTAAAATTCAGGCAACATTTTTTGGGTAGGGTAGTCGTCTTGACCACCCTATTTTCTTCTGGCCTCTGACTGCTAGAGCTGCCAACAGTACTGAGTTAGAAGTGCCTTGTCATCCCTAAAGAAATTCGACATAGCCTAGCCACAGTAAACCGATGCATTTACCAATGCCTATGCATAGCTACTAATGACACTTTATAAAAATGAATGCAGGCGATGTAGAATCCAATCTCTAGATTCATCGATTTCTCGCCCCCCATAGCAAAAGCTTTGAAGCAGGAGGAATAAAAATCAGACTTGACTTTTCAAGAAAATACCCATCGCCTTATTTTAGGAATTAGCCCCAGAACTTTCTAAAAGAACAGGGGGCGGAATTGTCACATCAACAGGTGTAATTGTTTGCCCCAGACTTTCTAAATCAGTCTGTAGTTTCTGGGCATTACCCACAACAATCGTGACCAGATTTTCTGGCTGTAGATGCCGTTTCGCTGCAGCATGTACCTTGGCCGCCGTCATCTCTTTAACAGCATTTTGATATTGAAAAATATAATCTTCAGGATAGCCATAATACTCATAGCGCATCAAGCGAGAGAGGGTATCTGAAGGATCATCAAAATTAAACACAAAGGAGTTTAGTATGGCATCCTTAGCTCGCTGAATTTCTTTATCTGTGAGCGGCGCTTCACGAACCTTTTCCAACTCAGTCTTGACTGCTTTGATAAAGGCAGCCGTGGTTTCGGAACGTGTTTGCCCCCCCGAAACAAAGAGACCCGGAAAATCATACCGAGCACTCCAAACAGCATAAACAGAATAGGCCAAGCCCTGACGAGTACGTACCTCATTAAATAAGCGTCCCCCAAAGCTATTGAGCGCTTCATTCATCACAAATAGGGCAAAGATATCAGGGTCATCTAAGCGTCCTCCCAAGTGACCAATCTGCACCGTACTTTGGGTCAGTTGTGGCTGATCGACCAAGAAAAGCCCACCTGTTTCCACCTGAGCAGCATCGGGGGGAGCTGCAGCTACAGCACCCTGCTTCATTGGCCAGGTCCCTAACTTAGCTTTAATCAGTGCCGTCATTGCCTGAGAGTCAAAATCACCGACAATTCCCAGAATCATACAATTAGGGTGAAAGTAAGACCTGTAAAACTGCACTAAGTCGTCCTGCTTGATATTCGCCAGTGTTCTGTACTCCTGGGTTCGAGCATAGGGACTTGTGTCACCATAAACCAATTTACGAAACTCTCGAGATCCAATGGCGTTGGGATCATCATTCCGTCGTGCGATACCACCTTTGCGCTGTGTTTTAGCAAGATCGAGTTTTTCCTGAGCAAAAGCAGGCTGACGTAGAACCTCTGAGAATAGGCCAAAAACTTCTTCTAAGTCTTCACTCAGTGCCGAAAAACTGGCAGTACCAGAGGCATTGGAGATACCAACTTCTACTGATGCAGCCCGCTGTTCTAAGATCTGGTTCAAGGTATCGGAGTCATATTTTTTAGTGCCCCCAGTCCGCATCACCTCACCGACAATATCGGCCAACCCAGTCTGCTCTGAGGGCTCCAGGCGTTCACCTGTCCGCACCAAGAGTCGACCACTCACCAACGGCAGCTCATGATCTTCCATTAAGTAGACCACCAGACCATTTTCTAGCTCTAATCGCTGATACTCCGGGATTTTAATCTCAGGTAAGTCGGCAAAAGTCAGGTCCGTATAATGCTTAGGCGTTATTTTTGCTTGAGCTGGCTCTGTATAAAAAGACAGACTTAGCAAAAGTAGTGGTATTGTCAGGAAAGCGAGAACTCGCTTAATCAATTTGGGCCTCAGTGGCTGACGGTACTTCATCAATATCTGCCGCATCGAAGGTATTCATTAGAGTTAAGTAGAGGGTTGCATCTCTAGCTTTTGAGCGCCTGGTTTCTGGGTATCTGGTTCCTGAGCGTTTGGCTTTTCAGCCGTAGGGAGTAGACGACCCACAGTTCGGTTTTCAGGTTTAAAGGTAGCCTGAGCCACACGCTGAATATCATCTGGGGTCACAGCTGCAATTTTATCTAGCTCCTTGAAGAGGTTGCGCCAGCTTCCAGTCTTGACTTCATAGGAGGTCAGGAGACGTGCCATCCCACCATTAGAGCGCAGCGATCGCAACAGCCCAGCCCGTGCCTGAGTTTTGACACGATCGAGTTCTTCGACACTTACAGGCTCTGTTTTCAAGCGCATAATCTCTTGATTCAAAGCTGCACCCACTTCATCTGCGGTATGTCCGGGAGCGGTTAGTGCATAAAACAGCATCAAATTAGGATACTTATCATTGGGAAAACTACCTCCACCCTGAGCGCTGAGGGCAATCTGCTGGGTATCCACT
Source organism: Leptolyngbyaceae cyanobacterium MAG.088 (assembly GCA_019634055.1). Lineage (GTDB taxonomy): Bacteria > Cyanobacteriota > Cyanobacteriia > Phormidesmidales > Phormidesmidaceae > Leptothoe. The sequence goes on along the minus strand of JAHQVZ010000245.1, from coordinate 18,241 downwards.
AGAGACTTATATAGACGAGAGGTACGACCATCGCTGAGGATACTACCGATCATGTCATAGACAGCATAGTCAGGGTCATTAATGTCAGGGCGATGGAAACCTTCGAGGTACCACGGTTGAGTTTCTAAATAGCGGGTTACAGACCGAGGCTCAGTCTGGGGTGGCTCCACCGCAGTCACCCTAGGAGGTTTAGCTTTCGCTGGGAAACGACCAAAGTAAGCTTTTGCCAGCCGCTTTACTTGCTTTGGTTCAACATCACCCACAATAGCAATAGTTAAATTGTTGGGACCGTAATGAGTGTCAAAGAAATCTTGAACATTTTTGCGCGTAAGAGCACGTAAATCCTTCTCATAGCCAATCACAGGACGACGATAGGGGTGAGTCGTAAAGGCTGTATCCAAGAACGCCTCGACCATCTGGCCAATGGGAGAATTATCAGTGCGTTGTCGTCGCTCTTCGAGAATGACGTCTTTCTCTTTATAAAATTCTCGAAAGACAGGTTCGAGGAATCGCTCCGATTCCGTTGACATCCAAAGTTCTAACTTATTGGAAGGCAGACTATAAAAGTAACGGGTGGCATCAGAAGAGGTAGTTGCATTGAGTCCCACACCACCAAATTGGTTGACTAGCTGCCCCATCTCATTTTGCTTGACATAGCTGGCTGCCTGTTTGGCAACTTCGTCAAACTCAGCCTGAAGTTGAGTCGCGGTTTGGGTATCACCTTCAGTCTTAGCCGCTTGGATTTGATCAAACAGTTGATCTAATTTCTCCAGCAGCGGCTTTTCTGATTCATAGTCAGTGGTACCAATACGTTGAGTTCCCTTAAAGGCTAAATGCTCTAGATAGTGAGCGACACCGGTTTGACCGTCAGGTTCATCAACTCCCCCAACGTCGGCATAGGTATGAAAGGCGATCACTGGAGACTGGTGACGTTCCAGAACGATAAACTTGAGGCCATTTTTGAGTGTGAACTCAGTGATTTCCTTAGAAAATCGCTTCAGATAGGGCTGAATCGACTGCGTGGGTGGCGCACTAGGCAGCGTCTCTTTTGCCCAGGCTGGTTCTGCAATCAACACAATACCAATGAGCACGAGCGCTACGATACGTGCGATCGCGTTCTGTTTCCGCACCCTGAACCTCCTTAACACTTCTGGTATTACTTGATCCTACTGTGTTTTTTCCATGATTGGGTCAAAGCCCTTTCGCTCCAAGAGACGTATTCTATCTTCCGCCTCCCCTCGGGATTTGAACGATCCTACCTGTAGCATTGACTGTCCCCGATATGATGTCCGAAATGCATCTGGAACCAGTTTGAAAACTTTGCGACGGTATTTAGAACTGCGTGGCTTCACTACAACTCGATAACGTGGACCGACAAGGCTTGATGGAGCCGGGGGTGGGGGTGGTAAGGCCCTTGCAACACGCCGATTCCCTTGGGCATTCCCTAAAGGAGCACTGCGACTGGGCACCGGCAATAATCCTGCACTACTCACTGCTGTTTGAGGACTTGACCGAGGGCGAATCACCACTCTATTTTCTGGTATGTAGAGTGCATCCAGCCCCTTCCGCTGCAGCTTTCGCCTGATCTGCTTGGCGGTTTTTTTCTCATTGAAGAGGCCCACCTGCATAACGGTGCGCCCCTGGAATGATGAGCGAAATGCATCTGGAACTAAGCGACGCACCTCATCCTGCTCTTGAGATGTACGAGTCTTCACTATCACTCGGTAGACGGTATCTGAACGATTAGAGCTTGCTGCAACAGGTCGCAATCTGGGGGACGGAGCCGAGATCCGAACAGGACTAGTAGAACGCTGTGAGCGTATTGATGACTTAAAAGTTGAAGTGGGTTTCGCCTTGGCAATTGATTGAGAATTTAGAGGCTGATCGGTTGTTAAATAAATATGCCCCAAGGTTTTGCCTTGATATGTGCGCTTAGTCAACCGCCACCCAGGGTTGAGTTTGATCTTAAGAAATCCAGATTCAAATCCCCTGGTGCGGCCAATTTCTACAGAGCCGCCCTGTTGCCCCCCACTTGGCATTCCCAAAAGCACCACATCATCCTGACGTTTTTGAACACTTAGTCGATATTGGAGAGCCATATCCTGGCCTGCTTGGCGAATGGAATAGCCATTACTGTCTGTACTACGCCCACAAATACCAGAGAAGTCAAAGTTAAGCAGTAATGGCTCAATCTGGGTTGGGGATGAGCCACTTTCCTTCCAACAATCCTTATTGCTCGATAATTGCTCAATTAGCAACAGGCTGTAGTAATCGTCTTGACGGGGAACAGCAACAACCACAAAGTTACTTTGCTTGACTTCCTTTTGGCCAAATGTGGCAGCTAAAGCAGTAGAATTAGCTGCCCAAGCTGTTGATGACGCTAACAACAGCAGTCCAACCCGTATCAAGTAATTCATTAACCTTTCCCCATCCGCGTCTGAAATGTTTGTCAGTATGTCTAACGGCGTTACTATATCGCCTCTGCAAAGATGTGTGTTAAACCAGGCAATGAGATCCCCCCTGAGTGGTGAGGCAAGTTATGCGCAACAACCTAATAACCATAAGTTCATCCCTCAAAACTCGGCTTAATCAATTGATATAGCTCTCTTCAGACTCCTGACCTCTATTAGGTGTCGAAGATTATCGCTTAGAAGTTCCACTCAACCCTATTTGCCCTTAGCGTCAGAAAAGCGCCTTATATCAATAACACCCCGTAGAGGTAGAGGCTATTGCGTCTAGATCGTACAATTTTGCGATGAGTGCAGCTTAGAGGTATGGGTCTGCATTCAAAAGAGAGGCTCTAACACTAATTTGTAATTTCTACAAATGGTGTCAGAGCCGTAGACGCAGTTAGGAGGTATCTTGCCCTTAACCTAGCGATTCTTCGCCACACTCAGCCTTCTCTTAACGAAGTCTTTATCGTTTGTTTACTAGGATTCGTGTTCCTCAGAAGCTTTTTTATGAAGGTCTGTGCCTTCAATTGCTAGAATCGAAGTCCCATTCACACTAAAACTACCTCACGGAACGTTATATGGAGCTAGTTCTTTTCATTGCAGCAGGTGTGGTGTCTTGGCTAGTGTTCACCTGGTTACTGCGAGTGGTCAAGACCACTCTCAAAACTGCCTTTTTGGTCGCCTCAGTTGTCATGTTGTTGCAGATCACGATTGGCGTTGGCCCTCATCAACTCTGGCAAGCAGTCACAGAGCTGCCCCAACAGTTGGGACAGCTCTTAAGTAACCAGTCCTGAAAAGATTTGCCCTAATTGAGTCCAAGACCAATAGACCCAGCATATTGGGCTAGTTCTCCTAGCTCATCTTCAATCCGTAGCAAGCGATTATATTTTGCGACCCTTTCGCTTCGGCACAGCGAACCTGTTTTTATCTGACCTGCACGAGTGGCAACTGCTAAATCGGCAATGGTAGTGTCCTCTGTCTCTCCCGACCGATGACTAATCACAGAACGGAAGGCATTTCGCGTCGCCAAATCAATTGTCTCCAATGTTTCTGTCAAGGAACCAATCTGATTAAGTTTAATCAAAATTGCGTTGGCAGCTTGTTCATCAATCCCCTGCTGTAAGCGATGGGGATTTGTCACAAAGAGGTCATCTCCGACTAATTGCACACGCTCACCCAAGGACACCGTCAACTGCTTCCAAGCAGCCCAGTCATCCTCATGGAGTCCATCCTCAATCGATACGATAGGATACTGTGACACTAGCTGAGATAGATAGTCAATTAACTCAGCGGGGGTATGGGATGCACCATCATAGGTGTACCGACCGTCTTGATAAAATTCACTGGCCGCTACATCAAGGGCCAATGAAATCTGTGCCCCCGGTTGGTAACCTGCTTTCTCAATTGCACTCATAAGTAAATCCAGTGCAGCTTGATTGGATGTAAGATTCGGGGCATATCCCCCCTCATCGCCAACTCCTGTGAGCAGATCTTGACTAGCCAGAACCTGGCTAAGCGTCGCAAAAACTTCAGCACCCCAACGCAGTGCTTCCCGAAAGGTAGGTGCGCCGTGGGGCACAATCATAAATTCTTGAATATCTACATTGTTGTTTGCATGGGCCCCACCATTGATCACGTTCATTAAGGGCACAGGCAAAACATGAGCAATAGGGCCGCCCAGATATCGATACAGCGGCAGGTCCATTACATCTGCGCCAGCCTTTGCTGCTGCCAAAGACACCGCAAGAATAGCATTGGCTCCCAGCTGAGATTTATTGACCGAATTATCTAGAGCGATCATTGTGTGATCAAGCTGGGCCTGATTTAGGACATCTACCCCCAATAACTCTGGCTCTATCTGTTCCTTAATGTTTGCAACTGCCTGCAGTACGCCTTTGCCACCATAGCGATCCCCATCACCATCTCGGAGTTCATGTGCTTCAAAACTACCTGTGGAGGCACCGCTGGGAACCTGGGCAATGCCATAGGCTCCACAGCTAAGCACAACCTCTGCTTCTACCGTGGGACGGCCCCGTGAGTCCAAAATTTCACGGGCATCAATAGCGGTGATGTCTGTTTCTTGCATGAATTTACTTTTTCCCAATGACCCAGCAATATATTGAAGTATCTAATCGGCTGATCTTTTGCAAACCAGCAATAACCTTAAATCCGCAGCCGAAGATGGCTTGAGTCAACATACTTTTAACTATCCTAGGGGCATTGCGTCAGAATGTAACTGTCTCAGAACTGTAATTCAGAAATTTAGAGATACAAGAGCCATGAGAATCTTACACACCATGCTGAGGGTCGGGAATCTAGATCAATCCCTAACATTCTATTGTGATGTCCTAGGCATGACGCTTCTACGACGGAAGGACTATCCAGGCGGTCAGTTCACCTTAGCCTTTGTCGGCTATGGTAATGAATCAGAAGAAGCAGTTCTAGAACTAACTTACAACTGGGGCACTGAGACCTATGAATTGGGTGATGCCTATGGTCATATTGCGTTAGGGGTCGATGACATTTATGCAACCTGCGAAACAATAAAAAACCGAGGGGGGAAGGTAACTCGCGAAGCTGGACCCATGAAGCATGGATCGACGGTGATTGCATTTGTCGAAGATCCAGACGGTTATAAAGTCGAATTGATCCAACTAAAGTCAAGTTCTGGGGTGACTCCGACGGAAAGTCTTACCAATACTTGAGCTCTTTACACTGGCGCAGGACCGTTACACAACAAACAATACTTAAAATCGCTGGGCCTCTCAGAAAATTTAGTCAAGCCAAAAAATAAATTGTCATATTGATCCTTGGCTTATCCTAAGAAATCGTTTACCTTAACCTTAAGTAAAGAAGAGAAGCTGTGTCGTGGAGAACATTAGTTCTCCTAAATAAGAGGTCTTTGCACCTTAATGTACAAGCATCTTCTAGTGCCGGTTCCTTCGTTTCCCGATATCTATCTGCCTTCCTTTGTGGTTAGCCGATGTCAGATATTGGAAGATCTGTAAAGTTCTGAGCAATTATGAGTGAGGAGTAAATTTCATGAAAAAGACATACCTATTAGCAGGAAGTCTTAGTTTATTAGGTCTTGCGGCAGCCCCCGTAATGGCCGCTGACAGTTCCGTTAATGAAGTTAACGAAACTACAGCTGTTTCCGATGTTGAACAGCCCCTTCTATTGGCTGATCAGTCCACAACCACCTCTGTCTCCGACTTGATGGGTGAGACTGAGGCCGATTCAGTGGGTCAGGTGACCTCTGTTTCCCAACTTTCTGATGTTCGTCCTACTGATTGGGCTTTCCAAGCACTTCAGTCTTTGGTTGAACGCTATGGTTGTATTGCAGGTTACCCCAACGGTACTTTCCGTGGTAATCGTTCAGCGACTCGTTACGAGATGGCTGCTGCACTTAATGCCTGCCTAGATCAAATTAGCGATCGCTTTGCATCTAAAGCTGACCTGGATGCGGTCAAAGCTCTACAAGATGAGTTTGCAGCAGAACTAGCCACTCTTAGAGGCCGCGTTGATGGACTAGAGTCTCGCGTTGCCACCGTTGAAGCCCAGCAATTCTCAACCACCACCAAATTACAAGGTGAAGTGGTTATGGCAGGTCAATTTGGCGATGTTGCCAATGGTGCTAGAGCTAACTTCCCTGTTCCTGTAGGCGGTGGAATCCCACAATCCCGTGCTTCTCTGCTATCGCGGGTTCGCCTCAACTTCAATACCAGTTTCTCTGGTGATGACTTGCTGCAAACACAGCTAGAAGTTGGTAATAATGGTGCTGATTTCTTCAGCGCTACTGGTGTTGGTAGCCCTGCGGCGGTTCCAAACACAGGTTTAAGCGGTAATCTTGCAGGTAATCTTGACCTGGGTGCCGCTGATTTTTCTGGCATTGGTAACACTGTCACCTTGCGACGATTAGCCTACTCGTTCAAGCCGATTGGAGATGATCTGACTGTAACCGTTGGTACTAATATCTTCCCCAGTGACTTCATTGACTTCAACAGCTATGCGAACAATTCAGCTCAAGATTTCAGCTCTGGGTTCTTCATCAACAACCCACTGATTATCAATGACACAGTGGACATTGCAGGTGGTGCTGGTGCTGCTGTTGACTGGAATCTTAACGGTGGTCCTTTCAGTGTTCGAGCGCTTTACATAGCAGCCAATGGTAATTCTCCTGTTGCCGTTGGTGCTGGTGGCGGCTTAGGCTTTGGTAACCATCAAGCCTCTGTTGAATTTGAACTGGCTGACAGCTTCGGAGAAGATGATGCCAATAGTTATGCTGTTCGTTTGCAGGGAACTTTCTCTGAAGGCAACAGCATTCAACAAACCGTTGCTGGTATCAATGGTGAGTTAAGTTTCGGTCAGTTTGGTGTCTTTGGACGCTATGGTGTATCGATTAATCCTCAGAATGAAGTTGGTGGAGGAACTGTTGATGTATTCGGTGGTAACACCCCGCTTGTTCATTCCTGGATGGCTGGTGCAGGTGTTAAGGACCTACTAATACCTGGCTCTTTGCTAGGGGCTGCCGTTGGTCAACCATTCCTAGATCCTAGCGTTGCTAATGGTGGTACACCATTTACTCAGTGGAATGCTGAAGGTTTCTATCGTGTTCCTGTTAACGAGAACATTACGATTACCCCAGCAGTCATGTACATTGGTAACCCCGGTGGTGCAACAGGCTCGGATATTATCCAGGGCTTAGTAAGAGCAACGTTCTCCTTCTAAGGAGACCATATTTAGTTAGCTTAAAGAAAAGAGCTAATTAATTTAGAGTAAAGAAGCACCCTTGCTGATTGCAAGGGTGCTTCTTTAATGAAAAAACAGATTTATGAAAGATGCTTCAAAATACTGCCGTGCCCTACAAGAATCATGACATATGTGTTGCGCCAATTATATTGGTAAAACTTCTCCATATGGTTTGGCATTTATGATGGTAAATGTTCAATCTCTGAAGAGTCAGATTCCCCACCACTTGAGTACAGCGACCGCAGGGAGCTGTTGAACGAAGTCGAGCCATGACGCATTTAAACGGAGTGAAGTGATATTCCATCCGCTTGCGGTTGGGAAATGCATTTTCGGTCAGTTCAACCCATAAAATTGCAGCCATAAGATAAACATAATCATGGCGTTTGATTACTTTGTCCAACGTAAATAGAGAATGATGGCCTCACCAAATCAAATAACCGAGTCCAATTTACAGATATCTGGCTCCCTGTGGGATCAGGTCATTGCAAAAAGCCAACAGGCTTTAGTTTGTGGTGCACTGCAGTCCATCTCAACAACCCAGGAAAAACTGGAGCAGAATGATTTGATGTTTATTGTTCGAGTCTGTCAAAAGATTGCCAAGAAACAAGCAATGACATCAAAGACAGCTGGAAATCCATTTTTGCCTTATGAGGAAAACTTATTTGTTGCTGATCTACCCCCATCACATGTCGCATTGCTCAATAAATTCAATGTTGTTGAACACCATCTCCTCATTATTACCCGCCATTTTGAAGCACAGGAAAGTTGGCTAACTCTGTCGGATTTTACAGCTCTGGCCCAGAGTATGAAACAAATCAATGGCTTAGCTTTTTATAACGGAGGAAAAATTGCTGGAGCTAGCCAAAAGCACAAGCATCTGCAACTGGTCACCTTGCCCCCTATCCAAGAAGCTTTTTCAGCTCCGATTGCAACATGGATGACAGCTCCCAATCTGGCGGCAGGGATATTGCCTAAGCTACCGTTTTTGCATGCAGTTGCGCCGCTATCCCTTGACTGGTCTGAATCTCCGCAGGCCTTAGCAGCAAATTTTATTCAGCACTATCAAAATTTATATAAGGCTGTTGGACTACAGCATGGGGTGCTGCCTCAGCCATACAATCTGTTGGTAACCCGTCAGTGGATGCTTCTTGTACCGCGATCTCAAGAATCCTATGCCAATATTTCAGTCAATGCGTTGGGATTTGCAGGTTCATTATTCGTCAGAAATCGTGAGCAGTTAGAGCAACTCCAGAGCATCGGTCCGATGACCTTGCTACAGCACGTCACCTATCCGAGGTAGGTTTATCCCTACTATCCTGCCCCAGTTGGAGGCGATATGATGAAGCTGTTGTTGCCGACTACTCCCCAGGAGGTGGGGTCGTCAGCTACCTTACGGAGATAGTGTAGATGGTACTCAATACCTATGATGCAGATAAGCGAAAACTTCTGTCTTCCCTCTGTCATGGAGCCATCTTTTTTAGCACCCTGGTTTTGTCAGCAGGCATCCCCTTCGCAATTTTGATTATTTCTGATGATCCGGTGGTCCAAGAGAGTGCCAAGGAATCACTCAATTTTCACTTTAATGTATGGTTTTACGGTCTCATCTTGGGCATAATCGGCTTCTTCTGGTGGACAATCATTGTTTTACCCGCCATTTGGATAGGAGCCGCGTTTTTGCTGTTTATGACTTGGATTGTCCCCATTGTGGCCATTATTAGCTGCCTGAATAACCCTGATGCAGCCTATCGTTATCCATTTATTTTCCGGTTCCTATAATAGTCCGATCACAGCTTTAGAAAGCTAGCTAGGGCGTTGACTCATACTCATCTGTCCAGCCACAGGCTGGACAGCGGCTCTGGCCAATCACTCGATTGACGAGCTGTAATTTATGTTCGCATTCGGGACATTCCCCTGTAAAAAAGGGGTGTGTCATAACCTGGCGAATCTGCTCTTGATAATGGTGATTTTGAGAAGACACGTACATGGAAGGGCATCGGTCACAGATTGAGTAGATAACGCAGTTGTTAGCCTCGGATGCAATGCTTTCTTATGCCTTGAGGGAATAAGGCTTGCGGTGCAATCTAGGCATACCCTCGCGTTCTCTTCTAATTTGGCAGATCTTTAGGGCTCTCAACCTCTGGGAAACTACGGAACTGGATGATGAAATGCACCTCAACCCTTCTATAAACTATATATATAGCTATACCTGGCTCAAAAGTTACGCTGAAGCTAAGTTTCACCCTTTAATCCCTCAATTTAGAGAGATTTATACTTCAGACCGTCAAATTGACAGCCACCAAGTGAATATCCGGGCTAAAAGCCGAGGATTGGAGAGGCAAGGAATTGTAAATCACTTCTAGCCCATTCTAAAAAATCGTTGAACAGGGATGTTACGGAACAGCTAATCTGAAGTAACGGTGAGGAGGGAGATAGAGGATCATGCATGACCCATTTGAGCAATTTCAGCAACTACAGGCTCAATTGGTTGATCGCTGGCAGACCATTGGAGCCCTCGATCAAGGAAATGCAGATATTCTCGTCATTCCTTCCTTTAGCCTTGATCAACAGGAACTTCAAAAAATTGATGGCTTTTTGCACTATGAAGAGCGTCTGTTGTTTTCGTTAATTCGTCTACGCCATCCACAAACAAGACTGATTTACGTCACGTCACAACCCTTACCACCAATTGTCATCGATTACTATTTGCAACTTCTACCAGGGATTCCATTTTCCCATGCGCGAGATCGCCTCTTGCTGTTGCCCATTTATGATCAGTCCCTCAAGCCATTGAGTCAGAAACTCCTGGAACGTCCTCGGTTACTGGAGCGAATTCGTCAATCACTCAGACCTGATTGTTCTTATATGATATGTTTCAATTCCACTGAGCTGGAACGAGATTTATCACTAAAATTGGAGATACCTTTATTAGCGGCAGATCCAGCGCTGCTGAATTGGGGGACTAAAAGCGGGAGTCGCCAAGTATTTACAGACTGCGATGTAAAACATCCGGATGGCAGTGGGCTGACCCAAGACCCAGATGAACTCGTCAAATTTGCTGCGGAGTTGTGGGCTCGACAACCCAATTTGAAGCGTTTGGTCGTGAAACTCAATGAAGGTTTTTCTGGTGAAGGCAATGCGCTTCTCAACCTGCGGGATGTGCCACCGACAGATTTAACGTTTGCTGATCGGCATGCGATTATTCGCGATCGCATGCCTCAAATTGCTTTCGAAGCAGCGACTGAAACCTGGCCTCATTTTTGCGATCGCATCACCCGGTTAGGTGCGATCGTCGAAGCCTTCATTGAAGGGGAGAACAAGCGCTCACCCAGCGTTCAAGGTCGAGTTACCCCCAGAGGAAAAGTTGAAATTCTCTCCACTCATGATCAAATTTTAGGAGGACCCAGCGGACAGATATACTTAGGCTGTCGCTTCCCAGCAGATGCCGCCTATCGTCTCCAGCTTCAAGAATTAGGCCTTAAAGTGGGTCAATATCTGGCTCAAAAAGGCGTTTTAGAACGCTACGGTGTCGATTTTGTAGCCGTCCCCCACCAATCTGACACTGGTGAGACCTCCTGGGACCTCCATGCCATCGAAATCAATTTACGGAAGGGTGGAACCACTCATCCCTTTATGACCTTAAAGCTACTGACAAACGGTACTTATGACCACAAAACTGGCCAGTTCTTTGGTCAACAAGGTCTACCTAAATGCTATGTTGCAACTGATAATCTCTGCAAAGCTCCTTACCAAGGATTATTACCAAATGATCTGATGGATATTATTGCCAAACACCATTTGCACTTTGAAACCGGTAGCGAGACTGGAACAGTTTTCCATCTGATGGGTTGCTTATCAGAGTTCGGGAAGCTTGGATTAACCAGCATTGGCAATACGCCAGAGCAAGCAGATACAATTTACCGTCAGGTAATTGAGACGTTAGATCTCGAAACGATCTCACCACCCAAACTAAAAACTGCACAACACTCCCCAACCCTACCGATTGGATGGAGCCGCTAAAGTTATTCACAACAGATCAATCATACAGAGTGAGACTTAATCAAAATTGGTGGCAGAAAGCAGTCAAACTGTATGATATCGGCAGGTACTTGCTCTGCAGGATTGATGTGTAAATTCACAACACCAGCTAGTTGAAGAGCATGCGTAACCAGTTCCGAGCAAAACAGAGCAGAGACGTTCGGTGTATTTTCGAGACCCAATTCATCACCAATATCAATGGCGGAACCAGCCACTTGCCCAAAATCATAGGGAATTTGTTTCGCCTCTATTTCTTTAAGCCATACTTGCATGCGCTGTCTCTGATCGCTAGCCAGAGGAGACTTTAGGGGAACCCACCACACAGGTCCTTGGCTTTTTTCAAGTCGACGGTCTAACCATTGGTGTTGAACGCCGATAATTCGATGACCTGTTCCCAGGCTCGGTAGACTGCAATCAACATGGGACTCGGCAATAATCACAGAGCAATCAGGCGTTTCACTCTGACGGGAAGATAGCACAATAGCTGCATGAACATAGACAGATCTCGTCACAGCTTTTACAACCGTGGCTGGTAGATCAGCGCCAGAGAACATGACAACATCACCAGTCTTCATCAAGTGATGACAAGAGGGGTAGGGAACAAACAATTCAGACTTCACGGGAAATTTCTTGAAATTAGAATGCTAGTTTTCTCTAGCCTATGACCTAGTTCTGCTCTACGCTAGACCCAGAATACGCAAAGGAATCACAAACAGATGTCTAAACGAGGAGCTGGAGGAACACAAGGCGGAGTAGGACGTTTTTTTCTGGGATTAGCAATGATGATTGCTGGAGGCTATCTATTCCTCAGTTCGATCAAAATCGTCAATAATTTTTCTCTGGGCTACAGTCTTTACAGAATGGGTGGCCTGAACTTAACGAGTGGCCTCGTTTTGGTGCCCTTTATCTTTGGGGTTGGCCTGATCTTTTACAACGCCAAAAACCTTATAGGTTGGCTATTGGCTACAGCATCTCTGATTATGCTGGTATTTGGTGTAATTGCCAGCATTGACTTTCGTCTAGCTCCTATGTCAGCCTTTGAACTAATGACAATCTTAGTACTTGCAGTTGGTGGCCTAGGAGTTTTTCTCAGCTCACTACAAGATTATAAGTAAGGGACAAATGCTTCTGTTGAATAACATTTTAAGCAACCAAAATCGAAATCCCAACCAAATTGCTTGACCATTCTTAAATATCAACTAATTAACTATTTCGATAAAAAATAGGCAGATAGTGATGAATATTATTCTTTAGGCAAGCATGAATTTAATAACCTCATTTCACTCAACCTAATCATTGTCAAACTATTTAAAACGACCAATTCGAGAATTCTAAGCCTGAAAAGCCACGAAGTTTTTCTACGTCGGGCAAGATCACTTCAACGAGTCTTTCTCTTTCTATTTTTGAAAGAATTGGTTTTTCTATTGGTTGTCTAAAAGGTTTACTGATCTTTCGAGCACTCAAGCGTAGATAAGGATTTTTTGTTCTTTTGGCAATCACCCTTTCTAACTTAGAAGGCTGTGTCTTTGCCTCTGACTCATGAAAACGCTTCTCAAGAACAGCAGGATCATAGTCAGGATGTATTTTTAAAAAATCAAAGATTTCAACAAGCACATCTACTGGCATTTTGCGTAATTTTTCAGATTCAACTAGCAAAATATTGCTTTCTGAAAAATATTCTAGAAAAGCCTGTATTTGAAAGTAATACAGGCTAGTTTGAACATAGTTACCCTTAATATTCTTAACTACTTCTGACAACGATCGGAATTCACTACCGTGAGATTGTTTATGCATATAATGAGATATAATTCTTTCGATTGGATCTCGAAGCACATAAATCAACTTAGCCTTCGGCAAGACAGAATGTATTCTACTAGGAACACCAGGAAAAAGATGCCGTTTAGTATAGCTAGGAGACGCTTCAAAAGCATACTCTCTATTCTTTACAAATAATTTTTCATACCATCCAATCCCTTTATTGTACTCTCGATCATTTTTAAAAAAATTTGTTTCTTTAAAAGATGATGGTTCAATATTTTGATGGGTAGAAATATATCGAAAGAGGCTTGATGTGCCAGCCTTCATTGCTCCAATGATAATAAAATTTGGCAGCATTGCACTTCTCCTTTTCTTGGTTTTCTAGAGAACATCCTACAATATCCTTAAATTTTAAGCTATAGAATAAGTCTTATAGCTATGAATAAAATTCAAAATCATAATTAATTTCTTCGTAGATCTATAAAAAATTAATTTTCTTTTGCATTATATTTATGTAGCAGTTTTTTTGTGGTCCGCATGTGATTGTTCTGACCATTGCCAACCTAAAACGGCAAGTAATGCCCACCAGTAAAATAGCATTGAGGTGCTGGTCATTACATTGCCAGTTAACATAGCGACCAACATCGCGACTTGGACGGCAAGTAGTGTTATCCCCAAGCGTTGGCGAGGGCTACCCGGCGAACTTACATTAATAAGTTGAACAAGGCGGCTAAGTTGTGCGAAAAGGAATAGCAGAAATGCAATAAAACCAATAATCCCACCTTCAAAAAGAAAGCGAACGTAGTCATTATGGGCTGTGTTATTGAAAGTACTGATAGACTTTGTTGTTGCTAGGCCATAGCCGAGCCAAGGATGCCAGTGCAGCCGCTGTAACAAGTCCGCCCAATGAGCTAGGCGCCAGTTAAAGCTATTTGCATACTCAACTGAATCAGCATGCTGAAGATCAATCCCCCTTTGCCAGTCAATATCAGGATTGAAGAGCGGAGTTGCAGATAACTCACCTAGACGATCACCAAGGCTATTTGTGGCTAGTAAAACACCAATGACTCCAACAATACCGATAACCCACAAGATATTTTTGCCTTTGAGCTTAGGCAGAAAGTAAACCGAAAGGAAAACAGCCAGCATAACCAAGCCCGTAAGAGATTTAGTCGTTAATAGTAAAAAAACAAGTAAAGCTGAAATAACGTACCACTTTCTCGGCTGCTTAGCATGTTCTCCCTTCCAAAGAGATAGGGCAATAAATAGGAGGCTAAAGTCAGCAAATCTATTGGGATGTCCAAAAGAACCTTGGACACGGGATATACCTGTGTTTGTACTAGAAGAAATCAAGGCAGGTAAACTAATGGGGAGAGTTTGTAACAAACCGAGAACTGTTGGTACAGCAACACATAAAAACAATAAGTTAATTAACCGTTCGGGAGCAATACGCCCCTTAAGTTGCATAACCAGTAAATAGATCAGTCCACCGGATGATAGTCTCACCCACTCGCGCAGACTTTCCCCAATAAGTGATGGATCACCACCAAGACCACCCAAAAACAATAAAATAACCCAAAGGCTTTGTAAGCTAAACCAGCCCATGAGTAACCACCAAAATCGGTCAACATTAATTTTTTTTCGAGCTATAAATAGATAGCATATATAGGCTATTACTAAAGCATCAACACCAACTGCGAATAGAGCAGGCAACTGCTGTTTAGAAAATATATCGAGTGCACTGCGCAATACTAATAAGGCAATAGTAGTAGGTTCAAAATATCGAAAGAAGAGATAACAAATAGTTAGTCCAATACTTGCTAATATTAGGTTCCGAGTTGAATTAATGGCCATTAGGCTAATAACGATCATCAGAGGAACCCCTAAAATGATGATCAGCCAAATTGGTACAAGAGACTGAAATTTCCCCTGAGCCATAGTGTAATCTTCCTATACCTGCTATCTATAACTAAGCTCGTGACATCAGTCGTACCGTTGAGAGCTTAAATAATTTTGTTCTTATGTAAAAAAAATCAAAACAGTAATGTCCTCAATTCCTTGTGTTGGTCATCCCAATTGATTAAGAACATCAGACTAAGTCAGTATCCCAAAAACGAATATTATCATCTCGATACTAGTTGAGAAAGCGAACGTTGTTGATCAGATGGTAGCGATGACGATGTAACAACATTACCTTCCTGAGGTGGAACAGTCTCATTAAGAGCTATTCCAAGTAACTGTGCACTATTTCTACGAAGTTGCTCTACAGTACTGAAGATGGCGTTACGTGATGTGAAATTTAAACGCGCGATTAACAGAAGACCACTAGTGATACAGCTTAATGTGGCAGCATCTGCAGAGCGGCTGGCTGGCGGTGCTTCAATCAGTACTAAATCATACTGCTCTCTTACTTCAGCCAAAACTCCCCGGAGCAATTCAGACTCTGAAAGGGTTGAGGGGCGTTCTAACTGCTGACCATAGGGCAGTAGATCAAGACGACTGAGGCTAGTAGATTGAATGCTATCAGTATAGGATTTTTGCTGATGGATAATCTCAGCGAGTCCCGGTTGAGACTGAACTTTCAAATATCGGTGAACGGTTGCGAGGGGATCGGCTTCGATGATGAGGGTTCTACGACCAAGCATTGCAGCTACTGCTCCTAGAAAGAGAGTAACAGCTGATTTACCTTCACTGCCTGTAATACTGCTTAAGGTAATGATTTGAGATACGCTTGGAATTAAAAAGGGTTGGGGAGGATAAGTATCATCCTCATTAGTTAAGGGCCTAGCAGAAAGCTCAGCGAGATATTGGGGTTCTAGGTTTTTTAGTAATGAGCGATAGGGTTCTATCCAGTCTGAGTTGTCTAAAAAGGCATCCAGTTCCGCAGCAGTGAGCAAGTGAGTTGGTATCTTGCCAAGATTACCGAGGACAGGTAAATCAACCAGGTTCTCAACCTCAGCACTATTTCGCAATGAGTTATCCAAAGCATCAAGGAGTAAAACAGAACCTGCGGCGAGAACACCACCCGCAAACAGACCAATCACAAGTGTTGCCAAGGGTTTGGGGGAAATTGGGGAATTCGGTTTTTCTGCCTGACCAACAATCCGAATATTACTGATCAGTTGCGCTTCTGCAAGTCTTGCTTCTTCTAACTTCCTGTTCAGTAAATTAAGACGAGCGGTAACTTCCTCTTTCTGTCGAGTAATGTCCGCCAGAGGTTGCTGCAAGAGGGGCTGCTTAGCAGCGCGAGAGCGACGTTGAGCAATTTGTTCTTGAACAACTCGAAGTCGACTTTCAAGACCGTACCGCTGCACTTGACCATTGAGATATTGAGTCATCAGCTCCTGACTCAAGGAATTGGTTGCCACAACCGGGTTAGTACTAGTTGTGTTAGTTAATTGAGCCAGACGCTGACGGTATAGAGTATTGAGATCTTCTTGCTCGTCGAGAAGGTTAAGCATGTCAGGATGCTGATCGCTCAATCGTGATCGAGCTTCGGCGATGGTTGTTCTAAGCTTGGTAAGCTGGGCGTCCAATGTTTTTAGCTGGGGATCTTGACCAGCTTGGACTGCATTATAGGCGGCACCTTGCTCTGTAATACCAGTTACCTGACGCAGCTGCCGATCCTTTGTCAGATTCTCCTTAAGGGAAGCAAGCAGGCTGCTCTCTTCTTGCTCAAGAGCAGTGAGCTCCTTCGCAAATTGGCCTGCTTGAAGGTCACCAGGAAAGGGACTATACCTATTTTGGTATTGACTTTCTGCTTTGGACACCTGGGCAAGCTGAGTTGCCAAGGCAGGAATTTGACCTTCTAGAAATTTCTTAAGCGTGGAGGCCTCTTGGCGAATAAATTCGGTATTATCAGCAACAGCTGCTTTACCAATGGCGTTGAGAAGCTGAGCGACTTGATCGGGATCTTCACCTACGTAAGAAAGATCTAAAATGCTTGTAGCTGGAACAATCTTGACCTGAATATTGCGCTGCAACCACTTGGCCGTCGGTGTCTCGATATCACCGACTTCAGCTCTATAAATCTCTAAGCCACGCTCCAAGACACCTTGCGATTTTACCAATTCTGCCTGGACAACAACAGGATCAGATGCGCCAACCTTCTTGTTAGAACTGAGGGTTTGACCGACGGACGAAAGGCTAACTGTCTTATCGTTAACGTTAAGCCTGACAGACGCTTGGTACAGCGAGGGGGTAACTATCAAGTATAAAATTGATACTCCCAACGACGTAGCCAGGGCCGCAAGTACAGCCCACCAATAGCGTCGTAATGCTGACAAAATAGATCGTGATGGGGAAGCTTTACCCACAGTATTGGCCATTGTTAAAGAATAGAGAGATAACTTAGATCTTGATCAAGGAAAGGTTGACAAAGTATTGTAAGACTTTCAAAATTTTATTGTTGTATGTCAACTTGAGATGTGACATTCTGATTGAATGAATAAAACTAATTAAGCAAATTTAGCAATAAGCATAGGCACTCACGATTGATGCATTTTTTGTAATATGGGATACCATTCAATGATATGTACTTGATTCCTTCCAAAAACAAATGGTATATGCTTGATTTTTAAGGTTCGGTTTAAATTTACGATGATACCATAAGCTAGGTGGCATGTTACTGAGATTGCTCAAACAGCGTTATTTCAAGAATTTTAACTGAAGCTGTTTCTAGAAGATACTTTCTCTCATCCGTTTCAATTGAGAGAAATTTATAGTGAATCCGCGATCAAAAACGCGCGCATTTCTAAGTTTATTCTTTTCAACCAAACCTTTCAAGTCTTTTCTATTATTGACTTCGTCGGTATTAATATCCTTAAAAACACAAGCGATAGATCAGCAGACAAAAATTTTCCAGCTTTTCCATGTTTAAAAAACTACATTTATCAATGTATCCTGAACTGCCAAAGCGAATAAATCGACCATTACTGGCCGAGTTAGACTTTGCCTATTATAAATTTTGAACTAGGAACTGTAGTACCTGTGGTATCTAGTTTCTATGTATTCTCAAGAACTGAAATGACAGGATAATCCTGGAGATTGTCACCCTTATTTTTGGGTCTGTTTTCGCAGTCAGCATACAATCCCCCTCACTGCGCCCCGCCCATTTAATAATTATCGCCCCTCAATGGGGTGTTGGTCAATCTGAGTGGATGTATGAAAATCCTCTACTTCATAAGAAAGCTCTCTCGGCATAAGCTGTAAATACACCTTTCATGACATCTAGAGAGCCAGGAGGT
>JAHQVZ010000244.1 GCA_019634055.1 Leptolyngbyaceae cyanobacterium MAG.088 | reverse complement strand
GTGCCTACTCAGGGATGGTACTGTTACGCAACCCGTAGCCTTAACTCGGCGGTCACTTCACTGTGAAGTTTCACAAGGACTGTGTATTCACCCAGTTTATTGATGGGCGGTACTTCAATGTCACGCTTGTCGATATCTTTGCTGGTATTGGTTTTGATTAGCTCGGCCACTTCTTCGGATGTGACGGTACCGAAAATAGCGTCGTTTTCACCCACTTCTTTCTTAATGGTGAAGAGGCCGATGGTTGCGATCGCAGTTTTCATCGCTTCAGCTTCTTGCTTAATCTGCTCGAGACGCTGACGCTCTTCTTCCCGACGACGCTCTACCTGCTTGAGCACACCGGGGGTGGCCCGATAGCCTAATCCGCGAGGCATTAAATAGTTGCGTGCATAACCAGGAGCGACTTCTACAAGGTCACCAGTCTTACCTAGCTTGCTAATGTCTTGACTTAGAACTAACTGAACCCGTTTTGCCATAATGATTTTTCTCAGGCCCAGATAAATCGCGATTTGGCACGTTCAAGGTGCAAACGGTTTATGCGGCCCAGTCTCCTTCTTTGACCCTAAATAAAACTAGTGCAGTCTAATATTCTATAGAATCAGGTCCATCTGAGGCAAATTTAAATTGATGATCGTGATGTGCAATTTGCTCAGGGGCTGTTGATATTGGGATTACTTTAATAATAAATTTTTGACGTCCTCTAGGATTGTTCTCAAGAGTGTTAACTAAAACATGTCTTTCATGCCACGAATCCGACCAAATACACGAGTGGGGTCTTGCTGTTTGGCGGTTGCTTTTAGTGCAGGGTGATCCCAACGGAGGAAGGGGTTAGTTTTTTTCTCAATGCCAAGGAGTGACGGCACAGTAGCTTCCTTCCGTTGGCGGGCAGTTTGGACTTGCTGGAAGCGAATCTCTAAATCAGGGTTTTGAGCGTCTACGGTAATGGCAAATTTGAGATTACTGAGGGTATATTCGTGGGCGCACCAGACTCGGGTATTGTCTGGCAGCTGTCGCAGTTTGCTGAGAGACTCCACCATTTGCGCTGGGGTCCCTTCAAATAGTCTGCCGCAGCCTCCTGCAAATAGGGTGTCACCGCAAAAAAGTTCGCCTGGTTGACTGTTTGTGACTGGGGGAAAGTAATAGGCAATGTGGCCGCGAGTGTGGCCAGGGACAAAGAATATGTGAGCGGTGCGATCGCAAAATGTCACCATATCACCATCATTGAGAAATACCTGTTGCTCTGGAATACGACCTCGATCGACTTCGCTGGCGTAAACCATAGCCTTAGGATATTTAGCCAGTAGCTGACGGTTGCCCCCCACATGGTCACCATGGTGATGAGTGTTAAAAATAGCAATCAGGTCGGCGCCCAAGTCATTGAGCTTATTGACAACAGGCTGAGCCTCGGTTGGATCAACGACCGCTGCATGATTACCCTTCTGCAGTAAAAAAATGTAGTTATCTGACCAGGCGTTAATGCGATGGATCTGCATAGTGAATATGAAACTTAGATCATCTCACTAGTATGAAGGAAAGCATGTTCAGATGTGGCTAATCCATTTTTATAAAAAATATACTGTTATACCCTTGGGAGACTTTTGTTTTTCTGACGACCAGGAGACTTAGCATAAGCAGAATTGTCAGAGGTAGATGCACTGCTAACCAAGGGTCGTTGGGAATACCATTACTATATTCCGAACGACCCATCAACGTTTTAGTGAGAATTCACAGACTGAGCGTCATGTTAACTAGTAGTCGTAAAGTCGGCTGCTGTTAACGTTGCACTAAAGTCGGTCAGTTCAACTAGGGTATCATTGCCTACTCCCAACCATGTCTTACCATTTCTACTGGCTTGCTCTAGGGCACCAAAATTAAGACCATCACTGAGCTCTAATAGGTCGGTACCCTTCTCAAAATCTCTGATGATTAAATAGCCACTACCTTGGTTCACAACAAAGGTATCGCTTCCGTCTCCACCAAAGGCCACATCATAGTCGGGAGCAACACCCAGATCAATGCGATCGTTCCCAGCACCCAGGTATGCTTTGTCATTACCAATGCCTGTGAGAACGTCCTTATCGCTAGTGAACGAGCTACTGGAAGAGTCCACATAGATTTTGTTGTTGCCATGGCCAGCATTGACGCTATTTTGGCCTTCGCTCAGACGGATGACGTCATTCTCATCGCCAGTGATGATGTCATAGTCACCAGTACTATCTTCAACAGGGGGATTGTCTCCACCGGTATCAGGATTTTGGTTGTCATCTTCATCGTTCACAGGAGATTCATCGACAATATCCTGATTATCGTCTGGTGTTTCATCGTCTGCAGGAGATTCAGATCCTGAGCTCTCAAAGTCTTCTTCTGTCAAGGTTTCAGTAAAGTCCGTCAATTCGACTAAGGTGTCACCTGCTGCTGAGAGCCAAGTTTTACCATTTCTGCTGGACTGCTCTATGTCATCAAACTCAAGACCATTTAGTTTAAATTTATCAGCGCCCTTTTCAAAGTCTCTGATGCTTAAATAGCCACTACCCTGGTTCACAACAAACGTATCGTTACCGCCTTTACCGAAGGCCACGTCATAATCTTGAGCCGTGCCTAAATCCAGGTAATCGTCACCAGCACCTGCGTGTACCTTGTCATTGCCGTTGCCAGTGAGAATTTTCTTCGGGCTATTGTCGGAAGACTCTACATAGATTTTATTGTTGCCATTGCCAGCATCGACGCTATTGTCATTTTTTCCTAGGTTAATGGAGTCATTGCCATCGCCAGCAACGATGTCATAGTCTCCAGTGTCAGGTTGATCAGGGGTATCACCGTCGCCTACATCATCAGTGTTTTCATCCTGGGGATTATCGTTACTATCACCCATGTCGCCATCATCCATGTCGTTATCATCGTCGGGGGTGGGGTCTGGTTCTGGTGTAGGTTCTGGTGTGGGTTTTGGGTTTTGGGTGGATGCACCTTCTAATCCTGCCAATAGGCCATCGTAGGCTTCTTTGGCCTGATAGTTCTCATCAAAGATTAGTGCGTCGTCATATCCATTGAAGAAATCAGGTATCCACGAGTAACGGTCGGTCACGCCCCATAGTGTGACTGAATCGCAATTGTCTGCTTCTGCACAAAGTTCTACGATGGTTTGGTAAATATCGGCTTGGTTGGCCAATCTTTCAGCGGTTGCAGGTTGTTTAACGCGGACGTCAACCTCTGTAAACTCAACGTCTAAACCTAAATCTCCAAGACGTTTCATATTTTGTGCAACGCTCTCGAAGTTACGGGGATCGTCCTCTGACATGTGCATCTGAAAGCCAACACCATGAATGGGTACACCTTTGGCTACCAAGTCAGATACTATGTCATAAACTAGGTTCGATTTTTGATTGACTTCTTCAGCTCGATAATCGTTGTATAGCAACTTAGCATTGGGGTCTGCTTCATGGGCCCACTTGAATGCGAGTTCTATATATTCTGGACCAATCTTGTCTAACCAAATGTTGTTGCGTAGCTTTCCATCATCGCCGACGGCTTCATTGACTACATCCCAGACTTTGATTTGTCCTTTGTAGCGACGCACTACAGTCTTAATGTGGGTTTCTAGGATATTCATGAGCTCTTGACGGCTCCAGTTGCCTTTCTCAAGCCATTCTGGATTGGAAATGTGCCAAACGAGGGCATGGCCCCTGAGGTCCATATCGTTTTGATTGGCAAAGTTCATTAGTTCATCAGACGCTTTGAAGTCGAACTTTCCTTGTTCGGGCTGCATGAACTGAAACTTCATTTCGTACTCAGCCGTAATGCTATTGAATTCTCTGGCGACAGTCTCGCGATACTGTGCGTCATCTCGGAGGAGATTGGTTTTTACGGCTGCTCCGATGATCATATTTTTGGGGTCAGCTACGGAGCGTAATGTGCTGTCGTTAGTGTTCATAGTGAATAAATAATCTCTTTGATTCTGTTTGTTAGCCAAGCGATAAGCACGATCCTATGGCACCGTTTCATGGTGAGAATTCTCACCATGAAAGATACTTTTTCGTTAAGAGTTACCTGTTTAAAGAGACTTTTTAATAGGCATGCTGAGCTCCTAGAGCCAGGGTTTGAGGCTCTGAACTATGTCTGAGTCTGGAAAAGCATGCTATCCAACGTCTCTTACGTGCAGATAGATAACAAGTTACTTAGATAATCAAGATCGATATGTTGCCAAAAGTAGAGTGTTGTATTTGAAGTGCGCAAAGCAACGAGATGCTTTGCAATATGATTGTTAGAACACACTTCAAACAAGTTATCTTGAATGTCGATGAATGGCAGCCACTTAGAATGAAAAGATTGTGAGCGTTTGATGAAGAAGTTGATTTACGGACAATTAAGGTTCTTTTTGAATGAAATCCGGAAAGTTTCTCCCAAATCTTTGTAATAGGGACAATTATTAGTGGCTCTCTAAAAAGCACATGAATGATACGTAGATTTAGTGAATGCTCTAATGTTCTATGTTGGTTGTATTTGAGTAAAACTATTGGTTTAGCTATGTTAATCGCTGATGAACAAGTTGTTGCTACAAAAATAATGTAATATCTAGCACTCATGTTCTGAAAAGGACAGAGTGAATGAACATATTTTTAGTCTTATATTTTTGAGATAGGTAATATCGAACGTTTTTGGATGACTTTGTGAACACCTTTAAATTTTTATAAGCCATAACCGGCAATTGTTACAGCTGTAGTCCTATGGCTCTGATATGAAGTGACTAACGTATTAAGGATGTATATATTTTTCTCTCTTTGAGCAAATAAAGCATCACCCATGAGTTGGTTCATCCTTCAAACCTTCAAACTAAGATTGGTTAGTACATAGTTGTATCGAGTACCGTTCTTTATTCTAGTTACTGAACTCACTGCATCTTAACCAGCGTTCTATCTAGGTTGTTGAGTTGGTTTTATCGTGGGCAGATGTATAGCGGTTCCTGGTTGAGATGAATAAATTTTGGTGGTGTAAGTGAGTGGTGAATCGTGAATCGTGAGTGGGATGTATTCAATCTATTTGAGAAACGCTATATGTTTCTGAGCGTGCTGAGTTGATTGTCTTTACGGGCTAAATTTTGGATTGCTTATTCCTGTTATTCTATAAGCAAATGATTTTCTTGGTGCAGCGTGGTCCCTATTCGTGACGAAAATCCGGTTCAGATTACGCCCTATGTAACCTATGGGCTAATCACCCTCAATGTTTTAGTTTTTATTTATGAACTGACGCTGTCATCGCCCATGGAGCTGACGGCATTATTCCACACCTGGGCTTTGATTCCAGAACAGCTGACGGAAAGCTTTTTTGGGGGTAGGTCAATCCCGTTTGATCTATATGAGTGGTCTACATTATTTACTAGTCAGTTTCTTCATGCTGGTCCCCTGCATTTAGCAGGTAATATGCTTTACCTGTGGATATTTGGCAATAATGTAGAAGAACAGTTGGGTCGGGCTCGATATTTGCTGCTCTATTTGGGCTGCGGTGTTCTGGCTGCCTTAACTCAATGGTATTTTGGCATGTTGTCTGAAGTGCCGTCATTAGGGGCAAGCGGTGCGATCGCAGGTGTCATGGGAGCGTATATCTTTAGATTTCCTACGGTTCGTATTCTGACACTTGTGCCGTTAGGGTTTATATTTTTGCCCTTTAGAATTCCAGCCATTTTTTATCTAGGCTTCTGGTTTTTACAGCAGGCAACTTACAGTATTGCGAGCTTGAGCGTTCCTACTAATGTTGGTATGGCGGATGGCGGCATTGCTTATTGGGCTCATGCTGGCGGATTTGTATTTGGTGCTCTACTAGGACCAGCGTTAGGATTATTTGATAATTCTAATGAAGAGATACAGCAAGTGTAGTGACTGATATTTGTGGCATATTGGTCGAAACGGCAAAGTTCAGACACTGTCCTTGCAAGCTCTGGGTTATGAACGATGTTTCTACTCGCTCCAAAACGGCTGATAACCAGACAAGTCT
This sequence comes from Leptolyngbyaceae cyanobacterium MAG.088, assembly GCA_019634055.1. GTDB lineage: Bacteria > Cyanobacteriota > Cyanobacteriia > Phormidesmidales > Phormidesmidaceae > Leptothoe. The sequence goes on along the minus strand of JAHQVZ010000244.1, from coordinate 4,386 downwards.
TTAGTTTTATTGCTTTAGGAAGTGCGATCGCACTCTTGGGCACGTTTGGATGTGCTCCTCAAACCAAGTCTTCTCCTGCGGCTGCGACGACTGAAACCGCTGGTTCTGTCCAGGCTGCAACTCCCCAGTCTGGAAGTAGTTCTGGTTTCCAACTGGTGACTCTGTTGGAAAACCTTGAACATCCATGGGGCTTTGCCTGGTTGCCCACGGGGAACTTATTGATTACTGAGCGACCAGGGCGCTTGCGTATTGTTCGTAATGGCGTGCTTGATCCAACCCCAATTGCTGGGATACCTGATATTTTTGCTGAGAGTCAGGGAGGGTTGCTAGATGTCGTCGTACATCCGCGCTTTGCAAACAATCGTCTGGTTTACTTGACCTATTCCCATGGGGTAGATTCAGAAAATCGCACCCGTGTCGCCCGAGCTAGATTTAATGGCAAGTCCCTAATAAATTGGCAAGTTATTTTTGAGGTATCCCAAACAAAAGATGGCGGACAGCACTTCGGTTCTCGTCTTCTTTGGTTACCGGATGGGACGTTGCTGGTTTCTATTGGTGATGGGGGTAATCCTCCGATTGAACTGGAGGGTGCACTGATCCGTGAACAGGCACAAAACCTTGAGAGTCACCTTGGTAAGGTGATTCGTCTCAATGCTGATGGTTCCATCCCGGTTAATAATCCGTTTATTAATGATAGTGCTGCCGTGCCGGAGGTGTGGAGCTATGGGCACCGTAATATTCAAGGACTAGCCTTGGATCCGATTAAGAATCAGGTATGGGCAACAGAGCATGGTGCTAAGGGGGGGGATGAAGTTAATTTGATTGCAGCTGGCGAGAACTATGGATGGCCACTGGCGACCCATAGTCAAGAATATTCGGGGGGCCCGATTTCTCCGGACACATCTCTGCCGGGGATGATAGACCCTAAGGTGATATGGACACCGTCAATTGCACCATCTGGGTTGACAGTGTATACGGGGGAAGACTTTCCTGAATGGCAAGGGAATCTCTTTGCTGGTGGATTAGTGTCCCAAGATTTGCGTCGCATTGAGGTAGACGACTCAGGCAATGTCGTTAGTGAAGAGTCTCTCTTGATTGGTCAGCGAGTGCGTGAGGTACAACAGGGTCCCGATGGGTTGCTATACGTTCTAACTGATGAGTCGAATGGGCAGTTACTTCGACTAGAGCCTCTAAACGATTAGTGATGTGCGATCGCAGCCTCTCCCTGGTTTTTAATCTGCTGTGTATAGGCATACTGCTTGAGTGATGTCCTATAGAACATCTGGTTGTTTTAAGTAGCAAGATGTTTCTTCTTAGGTAAATAATTTACCCAGGGTGCATTCAAGGCAAGTGCTACATTCATATACTCAAAGGACTGCATCAGCCAGGAAATCGAATCGATAGAAGAAGATTCCCACATGTGGAATAAAATGCCAAACCGATCTTCAAACCAGGAACGAACAGTTCGCTTAAACAAAATAATCTTTAAAAGAACTGCTGTAAGTGCTTGGTGACCTACTGTTTTGATCAAGTACTTAAATTGACCCAGTTCGGGCCTCTCCAATGTATTACACACCAACATCTTCAACAGTCGACTACACATGTATGTAATGGAGGCATCAGTAATGGGTGCTTTGTCTGTTCCTAAACTATCTACTAGGTTAGTTCTAATCGCACTACTAAACCGATTTGCTTTAAACCGTGAGTTAGCTTCAACCAACGGCTCCATTACGTACTCATGAAAATGGGTGAGAAAATCTTCGTGTTTCTGACGAGAACGGTAAAACTGATCAAGCTGTTGAGCCTGCTTAACATAACTGCTGTCTCTATCAGGGTGAAAGGCTGAAATTGCATTGATCAGGTCTTCATTCGACAACCGCGTGGGATTGACTGGATTTGCCCCCTGCCGATAATCCTGCCAGTAATCATTGAGACTCTGATTGAGACGCTGTGCTTGATGCTGGCGCTGTAGTTGAATACTTTTACGATGATGTAGTGGAATATCGCGGGAAACGGCTGCTGACTCGTAAATAAAGAAATAATCTTTGAAGCAGCTACCAAATGATGTAGACTCTTCTTCTTGGGATGGACCGCCGAGCAAACGCATCTGGCGCTGTAGCGGGATATAAAGACTTTTATTATTGACGTAGGCATCCATAGCGTCTATGAGCTGCCTGACTCGCCTATCCCGTGGACGTTTCTCAGGAATTGAACTGGCCTTAAAAATCAATGCCCGTAGCTCGGCATGACGGCTAGGATCCATGCGCCAAATGTTACCGATCGTGTAAAAGCAACGATTGATCACATAGGGCACAATTTCATGCGCCTTAGGAGACTCAAGGATATGCAACAGCGCATGGCGCACTGAGCTAGAATCCAACGCTGGAAGAGTAACATTTGCTTTGAAAAGAAGACTATAGAATGCATCAATTGCTTCTTGAGAATTCTCTAGTCTTGCAAGCTGACGAATGTAGCCATATACTTCACGCTCCGCCCTGGTTGCTGGTCGGTTAGCAAAAAATTCACCGTCGTTGGAGTACATTCTAATGTCAGGTTCCGTTAGACCTGTTTAATGAACCTACGTATCTATATCTTTAAGTGTTACCGGAATTTATACAAAAATTCTAGTGTTTATCGGTAATTCCCTCCGTATTGTTCAGGGTTTGTAACATCTCCGCTTTTATTTACTCAATAACGTTGCCCTTAAGTCGTTGAATTGCGTACAGTTCCTCGTTTGAGAACCCTTGTTTTGTATAAAAATTGCAGTTTTGATATTGATCTAGATCACTGACAGTCTCCCAGGCTTGTAAAATCTCTTGGTTCTGTAAGTCCCAAACACTTACGCTATGCTCGTTTCGGCATACAAGCTGTTTTCCATCGTCACTGATGTAGAACTCCTCTGGCAGCTCTGGTAAGGTAATGAACTCCATGAATGGCAACGTTTCGTGCCAAACCCAAACCGAGCGATCTATGTCACACAGAACCAGATATTGTCCATTTTTACTGAAGGCGGCTTTGTAAGGTTGTCGGAGATTAGTGTTTAATTCTTTAACTTTAAAGTTGATTGAATCCTCTGCCAATGTCTGGCCTGCGATGGTAAAAGATCGTATAACGACGTTGTATAAGCGTTCGTTGGCTGTATCATTTGGAACCGTTTCGAGCACATTGAGTTGATCCCCGACCCATTGAAACGCCAAGAAATCTCCGTAGGGATTTAAAGGTAAGGGAGCCTCAGCTATGGTGTAAGTATTAGCAGATGTATTACGATGCCAAATAAGTACTGAACTATTATTGTCATAGCCCGCTAGGATGCTGCTATCTGGATTAAATGCGAGGTGTCTGACAATATCATTGGCATCACACAGTGGGTCGCCGAGTTCTTCGCCTAAAATCAGATTCCAAAGCTGAATTTCTCGATTAGCTAGGCCAATAGCTAGCAAGTCATGGTTAAGATCAATGCTACAAATAGTAGCGATCCCAGCTATATCACTGTAGGACTGTTCTTTGTGGGTCCATGAGTCCCAAAGTAGGATGCGCTGATCGATCAGGATGACTATTAAGGTATTGCTATTGGTAATTAGGATCTGCTGGATGGGGATTTCTAGTTCATCACACCAGACCAGGATGAAGCGGTTTTTGATCCGTTGATAAACCTGTAAAAAACCTTGGGAGTCACCAATGGCCATGGCAGTCCTATTGGGATGGAGTGCGATTTCAAATGACCCATGGGTCCCCATCGTCAGAACAGCTTCTTGAAATTGGCATCCCTGGAAATTAATGCCTTGCAAGCCATATACTCCTAGATTTGCATGCCATAGGGTGAGGTTAGCCCAACTCACATCGACGAGGGACAGGCCTAAATGTGTGGCTAAATTAAATAAACTGCCTGCTGCATAACTTTGGGAGGGGAGAGGTAAGGTTTGAAGCTGTCTGATGAGACGGTTAAATTTAGCCTGTAACTCTTCTGATGAAAACTGATATTTGAGCGTGTTGGCAATCGGTATCAAAAGATAGTTTTGAAGAATTGACTGCTGCTTTACAGAAGCTGTAGGTAGAGAGACTGGATAAGTGTGGAACAGCTTTAAATTTTCAGCACTTAACTCTTGTAGAATTATGGCTCTTAGCTTTTGGAGTAAATAACACCCCAAGTATGGTGGAGTAATTTGGTAGATGCCATCTATTTCTGAAAAGTATTCTAGAAGATGTCGGCGATGTAGCATATTCCAAGCCTGCATCAGCTGTCCAGGCTCTAGACTGCTGACAGGGGACCAGGCCTGTACATCTGGCCAAGAAAGAGGACGAAATGCAAATATATAGAGTAATGTCTGTTCTACTGCTGAGATTTTACCTATGAGGCTCTCAAGGTGCTTATTAGACAGCGGCAGG
>JAHQVZ010000243.1 GCA_019634055.1 Leptolyngbyaceae cyanobacterium MAG.088 | reverse complement strand
TCTATCGCTCTCGATTTCAACATTGTTTAATAGGCACTTTAACGCCCCTGGCTTTCATCCCGACACTCAATCAAAGATTAGAGTGCGGGGCTTCCCGCCGAATAGCTAAAGGTGGTTCGCCTAGTTAACTGCAACGCTCCGACTACTGAGGGGGTATCTAGCATGTCAGGTCAAATGGTTAGACCGTTTATCAAAGAGTCTTAGGGGTTCCTGTAGCTGCTCAGTCATGATGAAAACAGTCTGTATCCCCACCCCGAAGGAAGGAGGTTTATCTGGTTCCCATGTCCTCCATTCTCTACAACTGTAAAGGACTTATTTACAAAGTGCTCTCAATAAGTGACTTCCATGGTCTAATATGAGCTGTCTTATAACGAATTGGGCTGTTACTAGCTTACTGACTATGAACAAAGGTGAATTAATTGATGCGATCGCATCGTCTACTGAGTTACCGAAAAATGTCATCGATAATGTGGTGTCAGCCACTATCGATACGTTAATGGAAACTGTTTCAGATGGGGAAAAGGTCACACTGATTGGCTTTGGTAGTTTTGAACCACGAGACCGTAAGGCCCGAGATGGTCGTAATCCTAAAACAGGCGAGGTAATCAAGATTCCAGCTACAACTGTTCCTGCGTTTTCCGCTGGAAAGGCGTTCAAAGAACGGGTCAAAGGAGCCTAACACTCTAGGGTTTAACGATTTATTACGGCAGGTGCTCTCTTGAGCACCTGTTTTTAAACTTTATTTCTAGCTAAATGCATTTATGCAAATAGCTAGCATTCAGACAAAGGCTACTCAGCCGCAAGACGAATAGAAACATCTCTGATACCCTTGTACCAGTATTCTATTGTTGCCGTTAACTATGGCGAAGTCGGATCCGCAGCCTACTTTTATTGAGTACCAAGATGGTCAGCCTCAAGGTAAAAAGCCCATCGGTGCTCAAGTAGCTCATGAACCTGATTGGGTGGAGCGGTTTCTAGAAGATCGAGAATTAAGGCCCAGTACAAAGAAAACGTACACTCGGCAACTGCGGCAATTTCAACGATGGTTAACTGGCAAAGGATGGCCTGATATCACAGAACAAGATTTAACAAATTACAAGACCTATCTCAAAACAACGCCAAAAGCTAATTCATTAGACGAGACATTATCCCCAGCAAGTATTAACCAGGCGCTAGCGTCTATTCAGAGTTTCTTTAAATGGCTTACGGCTAAACGCTTCATTCAGTACAACCCTGCCTTAAGTCTTGAAAAAGTGACAGATGCGCCGAGTCAAGTTAAAGATTTGGACGTATCTATCATTCAAACATTGGAGGAAGTATTGCCGTTTCGGGGTGAACGTTATCACCGGGATCGAGCACTCTTTGAATTGCTCAAGCATGGCCTGAGGGCAAATGAAGTAGCCGATCGCAATGTGGGTGACTATGACAATTGCTCAATTACTATCCAAGGAGCTAAGTGGGGTAGCGATGGGATTGTTCCACTATCTGCTCAAGCCTGCCAAGCATTAGATAGCTATTTGGGCTGGAGCCTAAGCGAAGGGTTTGACACGAGTACTGAGGCTCCTTTGTTTATTAGTCTTTCTAATCGAAATCGTGGTCAGCGTATGGGCTACAAGGGTGTTTATAACTGCATCAAAGATTTGGCAGAATTAGCGGAACTAAAGGAAACAATCCATCCCCACCAGCTACGCCACACGTTTGGGACTCAGCTAATTTTGGAGGGCATGAACCCTGAATTTGTACGCAGGCTAATGCGAATTAAGTCAATGAATGTGTTTGGACGATACACCAAACGAGCATTGGAAATTAAAGCAAAAGAAAGTTTTTACGACACCTTACAAGCATCAAAATCGGGACTGTTTGGAGCAGTGTCAGAATAGCGCTTGTAATAAAGTCTTCTCCAAGTGCAGACGTCTGCACTTGGAGAAACCGTTAGCCCACATTGAAGGTATTCTCCGGTTCAGGACAAAATACGTTCGATCGCATCTCTAAGAGCGCTAAGTCTTTGAAGTTGTAAATCCGAAAGCACCAACGCATCTAATTCTTCAACAGCTTTATTCAGATTATCTAACATGCGATCAGCCTTAGTAACTTTACTCGTCCTTTTACTAGTGCTATTCGACTTACGCTGTTTCTCGTGGGTGCTAATGGCTTTTCTCAACTGGGAGAAGGACACCTCATGGACTTCAATAATGTCTTCTTCCAAGGGGAGCTTTCCTGCCAGTAGTCCTGTTAGCGCAACAGATTCTGGCAGTCGATAGACCTGCTCTAGTTTAGAAACCCCCAGCTCTAGAACACCGGCAATGCTATCGGCGTAGGAGTCTAAAAACGACTCAACAATATCTTGATTGACCTGCTGGCCCAGGTTTTCTAACTGGCCTTGTAAATCATTAGATAACGGCTTGCCATCGCGAATAGATTCTGCGATTTGCAAAAATTCTTTCAGACCACGGGTCACTCGTCGATAGGCCCATACTTGACGAGTCGTAATAGGGCTACCATTGGGTCGTTTAACTTCACCACCTTTAATAAAGGCAGTGAGATTATCGTAGTCTTTCTCTTTATAAAGGTTTTTCTCTTCAATCACATCCAGACGACTACCAATGGCATAGGCGTAGATGGTGCTCTGGGCTTGAGCCGTTTGCAGTGCCTGATCGATTTGACCCTGATAGGTTTCGATTTCATGCAACAGGTTATTCAGGGGTTGAGCATTGTTAGCCTGACACATGTCCAATGCGCGCAACCAGTTTTCACGATCGGCTAGGTCAACCCGTTCTAGGTTGACGACTTCGTCTGCCTTGCGTTTGGGAACAACTGCTAATTTGCGGGTGACAGGAGCTTTCTCTGCGACAGTGGCTACCCTGGAAAAACTTTTTTTAGCCAACGGTCTCTACCTCACGAATAGGGGACTGATTGCGTAGGGTTTCTAAATGGTTTGCGATCGCAATAAACGGTTCACGATGATCTGCTTTCACACCGCTATAGGAGTAAAGCGACTCACCCTGGGCAGACAGTTCTGAATACACCGTTAAATCTCGAATCGGGGGAGCCGTCCAAGATTCTTCAGATTGATGGGGCAGGTGGGTGCGCACATCCCAATCGATAATTTGTTGGTGGATACTCTTATGTAAGCTAGTGGCCTTCATCCGGTTGGGCACTAATGTAGAGACTCGCAAATCAGGATTCGCTCGATCAGCAATCTGGCTCACCAGATTTAATAGTTCTGGAATATTCTTCAGGGCAAAGTACTCGGTCTGCACAGGCACCAGCACCTCATCACAGGCAACTAACGCATTTTTAGTGAACAGACCTTCCCCTTTAGGCGTATCTAACAGAACATAGTCGTAGTTCTCATAGGCACTATTAAACTGCGCTAACGCATCCTTAAGACGGTTCTCACTGGACAGACCTTTCTCAATCTCCACCTGATATCCCCCCAGATCCATCCCAGGGGTAATCAAGTGGCACCAGCCCTGAACATCGATAATCCCCTGGGCCATTAGGTCCGCCTGTTCTCGTTTGGGGGCATAGAGAATTTGACCAATATCGGGCTCTGAAGCATCCCGCTCAGCGCCCAGGGCTGACGATAGATCTCCCTGGTGGTCCAAATCAACACACAAAACTTTTTTGCCCATGTGGGCCAATGTGGCGGCTAGGCAAAACGTGACGGTTGTTTTGCCGACGCCTCCTTTAATCGCTGCAATTGCAATAATCATAGTTCCAGTTCACAGTTGCACAACTGTACACCGCACAGGATACATCAGTATTGCTATTTTGGATCAAAAAAATGTGAATCTGTGCAATTAAGTGCAGACGTCTGCACTTAGCAATGTCTCAAGTCTATTGATTGAACGCATTCAGAAAAGTCACACATCAACCAAACAATGCTCAATTTGCCAACGCTGGTCAGCTGTCAGCCAATGCTCATCCACACGAAACAGATCAACGCGCATATCCGGGTCAATCTCTCGCAGTACATCATAGGCTCGCCAGGAATCTTCAAAGTTCTCCCAGTAAACCAAGGTAATCTCTGACCAGTAATTTAAAGGAGGTGTCATCACCAAATCACCAATGACACCCAATTTATCCACTGAAAAGTTCTGCCTCAAAGAAGCTGCAGCCTGGTGAGCAATTGTCCACCAGGCTGCTTTACGTTTGGCATCCTGACGATTTTGCTCCAGCTGCTGCCGCAGTTCCTGAAGCCAGACTGACGGTGGTAAGAGCTTGACTGTGCTCTCCAGACCAAAGGTCATCAATAGCATGGCCAAGACATTACGAGATCCTGAAGTAGACCCGATTAACGGCTTGCCTTGAATAAATTCAAACTTAGCCTCAGGGCACCAGCTTATATATTCCTCAAAAGCAATGGGCACTGCTTTTAGCTGAACATTAGGCGTAAACAAAAGCGATCCCCAACTAGCGCCCGGTTCAGACTGCAGTTGTCGATCGGCTTCTATTGCTTGCTCGACGACAAAACAAGATGCGTGGGGAGCGTGCTCATCGTCATGCGGCCAAAGCACTTCTGGGGAAAACGCTAGACCTGGAACACTGGCTGGCCGATAATAGCCGTCATCGTCTGGGTATTGACGACAATACTGTCCTTCTATCAGTCGATAAAATTCTACCTGCTGAGTCTCTGGAACAATTAGCCAGTATTCTGGCACTCCTGTAGTCTGGTAGCCAGAATATTTGAGCGTGCGATCGCTGTGCCCATGGCCGGGCATTATCACTTCAACTACTAGTTCGGCTGGTCCACTCAGATAAGCCTCATACAGGTGGTTAAGTCCCTGACCTTTGAAAAAGAGCAAATCTGGCGTCACCCCGTTGTCTCCCAAACGCATCACAAAGTCGCGACCGAGGGATCGTCCGCCCACTTTTTTGGCAAGCCGAAACAAATCTAACGTTAGCTGCTGACGAATCTGATGGTGGGACCAGGTCTTTTCGGCGCTTCCACTTTGTAAATCTTCTGGAGTCAATCCAACGTCAGCCAACTGCTTTTCTAGATGCTTTATTTGTAGGTCTATTGACTCAGCATCTGGCAAAGTAGTGCAGTATGCTGTTGCCAACGCATCTAACCACGTTTCGATAGGGGCAAGTGAGACCGCAGCAGCAGCTGACCAACCTTGCAACAACTGCCGCAGCAACAACCGACTACCTACCAATGAATTACCAACAATCAGCTGACC
>JAHQVZ010000242.1 GCA_019634055.1 Leptolyngbyaceae cyanobacterium MAG.088 | reverse complement strand
GGAGGAAAGCCGATCATAAGGGGGCGTTGAATGCCGCTAAATAAATGTACTTAAATTAGAAATTCAAAGCATTTCCAATAGCAAATGTCTTAATAACTAAGACCATTGGCACATCACCCTTGTCATTTAAAGGTATCAAGAATGTCCATTATTCCGACTAATCTGACCGAGTTGTATAAAACAAAAAACACACTTATATCGCATGGTTGCATAGGTCAGCACCCAAAAAAACCGCCATATGCCGCCATTGCCTACGCCATCCTAAAAGCCATACAGACTAAACCTAAAAACAGCGTCCCCTCGATAACTCAAAGGAACGCTGAAAGCGAATTCGACTAGTCAGTCAATTCGGTCAAATTTTACGCAGCTACTTTCATCTTGCCAGCAGACCCCATGGCCATCAGCATGTGATAAGTGATCAACAGCTGAGTCAAGGCTAGAGGATAGCTCTGCAGAGTTTCACCAGTGGTGCCGACAATTTTACCGACTTCCTGGTTGCCCTCTAGGCTGCAGAACTGCCCCAGGTAAGGAACATCACCACATAGAATGCGCTCAAGCTTCTGTACCTGATCAGGGGTGGCATGACCGTCAATGGCCAAAACGTCTACGGGCTTACCCATATCGCGCTGTAGATCCAGACGAATTGCCTTACCGAGGTCACTGTCTAAAATGTCAGTGAAATCAGGGTGAGGAATGGTAGGACGCAGGATCAGATTCACGTTGAGCAGTAGATCGTTAGCCTGATCTTCAGGAGCATCAGGGGGATAGAAGGTAACGATGACATCAGCCCACTTACGCTGGGGACGGATGAACGCCTCAGAATCAGGCTCACGGGCAGCGAGGGCGGCTAATACGGCAGCCTCATCGTAACCACGTTTGCGGGTATCACGCTTGATCTTCCACTTGGTGCGCAGTTCTTCAGGAGGCGCCAAGTAAACCTTGACGTCATAAGCATCGCGAGCCCGCTGGCTGGAGTAGCCTAGCAGACCTTCTACGACTACAAATTTCTTGGGCTCGATGTACTCCGGCGGATCAAACTCACCTGTGGTGTGATTGTAGATAGGCTTCAGAATAGGCTCCCCCTGACGCAATAGCTCCAGATGCTGCTCAATGATGTCAACATAGTTGCAATCAGGGTGCAGGGCGGAGATCCCCATTTCTTTACGCTGTTGACGGTCGTAACGGTGGTAATCATCGGTGCAGATGGTCGTTACATCATGCTCACCGAGTACCTGGGCAATACCGCGAGTTAATGTGGTTTTACCAGCGGCACTGTCTCCAACAATACCAAGGATAATTGGACGCTCAGCCATGGACGTATCTCCTGCTTCTTTAGATTTTTTTAAACTCAGGCGTTAGCTTTATCTTATTCACCAACGGCACTGGGCTCAAGAATCTGTGTCAAGGAATACACCTATGCTCATCAAATTCACTGTTGAGTAAAAATACTCATAAGCATTGACGGGTAACGCCTAAGGCGCATTCACAATTACAAAAAATAACGAAAAATCTTTAAAAAAGTTTAGAAGTTCTGACGCCATAGTTTGTCAGGACTTTATGTTCTGGTCTATTCACCCATTAGTCCGTCACCCATGCGACCCGCAGTCGGTTGCGTCCTCGTTTTATGGCCACAGTCAGGGCCTCTTCTGCTTTATTGATCAATAACTGTTCGCTTTCAGTGGGGTGATCATTATCAGTCACCACACCGCCAATGTTCACATCAAGGGTGATACGCGTACCGTCCTGCAGGTCAATGGGTTGATCTGTAAGGGCCAATTTGATGGTTTCTGCGTATTGCGTCACTGCTTTCACATCTAACCCCATGAGGCTACAGGTAAACTGACCCTGGTTATTACTAAATAGCCAGGAATCAACGGTCAGATTTTTTTGCAGCACCTGGGAAATAGCAGTCCATAACGCCTGCTCTTTTTTGAGATCGCCGGGGTCGGGCTGTCGCCACTGAGGCTGAATCAACAGGAGTCCTACAGCCTGAAATTGTTCATTGAGTGGCTGCATTTTCATTTGCTGCAATAGGGCCCGGGTAGTACGGGGAACCACAGCATCACTCACCAGGCCAGTGGTGTGATCTAACAAATCTAAAGACTGCAGCAAATTTTGATAGCTGTTACGGAGCGTAGTGGCTCTAAGGGTTTGACTTTCAACTTCTTTTTGCTTGGCGAGTAGCTGGTCCTCCAGGCTATGGGTCTGTCGTTTACCTCGGGAAATGCGCCATTCTCGCTTGAGAAATGCTGGTATGGTAACTAGCAACCCAAACAGAACCCCTAACCCTGAGGTTAGCAGCAGTACCGTGGCTAGATGCTGCTGTTCTAGCCGCCAGAGAAAAAAGTTGATGGTAATTAGCTGATCGTTTTGGAGGGCAAATGCGATCGCAAAAAACGCAACTATAAGAGCAAAAATAAGAAACAGCGCCATAGAAAAAAGCCATCAGACAGCAAGTAACCCAAGCTTAGTGAAACTGAACATCCTTAGCTATCGGCCAAAATTGAGAATTTCTTCAATTTTCATCGTCAGAGCGCATGACCTGCCAAATCAGGCTAGTTGAATCAAAATCAAATATTAAGTGTCGTTTACGAGGACATCTGTAATGGCTGAATTAACTGGCCCATGGTTAGGCTCATATTGGCAAGCCAATGCCCCTACTCGTTTTGAAGCCACCTTTGTACAAGCCAACAATAGTTTAAGTGGCCGCATCATTGATGATGGCCCTTTAGGAGAAGCTCAGCTCCAGGGGCAAGTGACTGGACGACACATCAGCTTTACCAAAAAGTATTTCAATAATCCCAGCTATACCATCCAATACTCAGGCACCGTGTCAGAAGATGGTAATCATATGAATGGCCAATGGCAATTTAATTCCAAAAATAGTGGGCCGTGGGAAGCGCATCGCAGCGATAACGATCTCAGTAAAGAGCTGAAAACCATATTGGCCAAAAATGCCCCCGAATTGGCAACCACTACAAATTAAATTCCTTTTGTAGGAGCGTTGCGTGTAACGCCCCTACAAAAGGAAAGGCCCGCGTAGCTGTCTTGCCTTATAACTTCAACATCACCTCAGGCAAAAGCTCAGCTGGTACATGATTAAGGGCGGCTTGTTGCCCCTCTAAACCCAATAGCTCATAGTGGGCAGCAATATTACGCACCAAAGATTTAAAGATCGATTCGTAGTTCACCGCCGTTTTAGGCGTTAGCTCAAGGGCAGCGATGTAATGCGTTAACGCCCGCTCCAGGTTGCCACGAACAACATCCTTATGTGCTGCCGAACGAGCCAGTTTGTCATAAATACTGCCTAAACAATGACGAATCGAAACTACAGCAAGGCTTGACGGTGCTAGTTCTGAAGCTTTTAAGGCAGCCTCATAGGCTATAACTGCATTTTGCTTATAGCGTCCCGTTGTCTCGGCGGGGGTATCTGGATGGTTAGCTAACTCCCAAAAGGCAGTGCCCAGATTGTTGTAGGTGCTGGCACAGGCAGCCGCATCAACAGTAGGGGTACGGTAATTGAGGGCATCGCGATAGGCAGCAATAGAATGCTTGAGCAAAAAGATGGGCCGTTCATAACGAGACAGACTCCAATAGGCAATGCCCAGATTATTTTGGACCGCCGCATATTCTAACGGAGACGTTTCTGGATGATGGCAACGTAGAGCCTCATTGTAGGCAGCAATCGCCTGATTTAGATGAGACTGAGGCTGCTCATAGTAAGCCAGTTTCCAATACACCGAACCCAGACTGTTTTGGAGGGTACCGTATTCGTCAGGGCTACTCTCTATAGAACAAAACGGTAAGGCTTGGCAGTAAGCAGTGATTGCATTTTTGAGATGGGTAGCTGGGTCGTCATAATTTGCCAATGCACTATAGACAGCCCCTAAATTACCGTGGAGGCGGCTGGCAGTATCTACCTCGATCTCCGCACAGCTCAGACCTTCTTGATAGAGTTCAGCACTGCGGTTCATCCCCTGTATTAAGACAGAACGATCGCTTTGCTGCTGGGCCTGCAGCCAGCAAAGGGTCCCCCAATCATTTAACCCAGCAGCTCGCTGGTCATCATCCGTTGGCAACCACTTTAGATAGATTTCAAAGGTTTTAATGGCGAGCTCTAACAAATCGGGGGTCATTTCCCCAGCTTCTATGCGATCTCGATAATGGTTACCTAACGCCCGGTAAGCGTGAGTAATTTCCTCCGGCGTTGCCCCCTGATCTTCTAACTGGGCTAAGGTCTCTAGGGGGTTATTCAGGGTAGTGACGTCCACAGTTGCCAGGGTCTCAGACGGTGGCACAGGCTGGGCTATCTGATCGATCGTATGCTCATTAACAGTCTGGGCTGTCTGATCGAGCTCATCCTTATCAACAGTCTGGGCTATCTGATCGAGCTCATCCTTATCAAGAGCCTGGGCTATCTGATCGAGCTCATCAGCTGACACAGGAGATTGCTCTACCTGTTCCAGAGCTTCAAGAGATGGGCGCGGCAACTGAACGGCGGCCTGGTCGATCGTATCGGTTGCCTCAGGGGCTTGATCTAGCTGGGCTAGATCCTCACTCAAAATTTGCCAGATATCTGCATTTTGCACCGTTGGGGCATCACCATAAAGGCCATCCTCTGCTGGGGGCATAACCGCAGGATCTGGAACAATGGGGACAGGCTCCCCCACAAATGTAAAGACGCCGCTACGCCAGCTCCAAAATTCAGGAGCTGATTGCTGCAATGTACGATACCAGGGCCATGACAGCCATAGCACCAGGGTGCTTTCAAGATAGGGCAGCAGGGCTTGAATGCCTTCAAGGGAGCGCAAAAAATGATTTTGAGATCGCATTGGCTGATGGGTCATCGCCTCTAAACCCACTACCTGAAGATGGGGCGTAGGTTTGGGCGCTTGCTTCAACCACTGAACAAGCTGCAACATCAAATCAGGCTGATGGGGATCAAAGGTCAGCTGTGCCAGGGAGACCGAACCAAAGTCATCCAGAGTAGCATCCGCCACCGATAAATCGTCTTGCAACCTGCTAACGAGCTGTTGCTGCAGCGTTTCACTATCACAGACGGCAATCAAAAGCTGACGTCTAAGATTAAGCTGTAGTGCGGTTTTGAGTCCCTGAAATTGACGTTGATTTAGCCCCAAAACTTTGCGAGATCTAAGTTGTGTAGCCACCATAGCGTAGAAAAAGTGTGTGTAACGTTGGAGCGGGGCAACAAAAGTGGAGGCTTAAGCCAAGCAGCATTCGACATTGGAATACTAGCGTGACCCGTGTTGTACCTTAAGAAAGGAAACAACTAAGTACACATCTTTTCCTCAAAAAAAAGGCTACATCAGGAATAAGGTGACGAATTAAATCATTGCTATGTAACTACGTTTAAGGCTAAATACCCTGATACATTAGGGCATTTGCACATCAGGTTCGTTTTCGCAATTTAAGCATTTCAGGCATATCCATGTTCTAACTAACCTGACAGATGCAATAGGTGCTGCTGTAAACTTGGTATATTACTTTGTCCGCGGCGATACCGTTTCTCTAATGGTGCAGTCCAATCTCTTATAAGGTGAACTGAACGCTCATACATGTCGATTACGGTAAAGTCATCTATACGCCAGCATCAGCATTCTGTCATCTGCGACCTGGCCGACATTATTGAAGCGACCTGGCAGCGACATCTTGCCTTATCGCCTTACCATCTTCCTAGCGATCTGGGCTACGTAGAAAGTCGTCTAGAAGGTGAGCGGTTAGTCATTGAAAATGTCTGCTATCAAACCCCAGAGTTTCGTAAACTGCATTTAGAACTTGCTCAGGTGGGCCCCAACCTAGATATTCTTCACTGTGTTATGTTTCCACGTCCAGACTACGCGCTACCTATGTTTGGTTGCGATATTGTTAGCGGACGTGGGCAAATTAGTGCCGCCGTTGTCGATTTATCCCCCACCAGCTCTGACGGCTTACCCACTGCCTATATCAAGGGCCTAGAAGGCATGGGCACCCAGGGCTATAGCCACCCCCGTGAGTTACCAAGCTGGGGTCATATTTTTTCGGAATACTGCTGTTTTGTGAAACCCATTGGCTCTCCAGAACACAAGCGCTTTCTAAATCAAGTCAATCACTACCTCACGCTACATTGCAAACAGGCCAAGGCCATCGCCGCCACCCCTGGGAAACGCACTGAAATCCTGGCTGGTCAGCGTAATTACTGCACCCATCAACAGCAAAATGACAAAACCCGCCGCATTTTAGAAAAAGCCTTCGACCCGGTTTGGGCTGAGCGTTATATGACTACAGTCCTATTTGACCTACCAGAAGAATAACGTTCCACCCAAGTAAGTCTGTAAAATTGCTGTAGTTCTCTCCATTCCCTATGGCTTCAATATCATTGCCCCTGAGTTCACAAACCGCTGCAAAATCCACAACCTCGGGGCAACTGGTTGTCTTTACAGCGCCTAGTGGTGTGGGCAAAGGCACCCTATTGCGCCGTTTGCTAGAGCGTTACCCAGATATTCAGCTATCGATTTCTGCCACAACACGACAGCCACGGCCAGGCGAAGAACATGGTAAGCATTATTACTTCGTATCCCGTCCTGACTTTGAGGCTATGGTTCAGCAGGGACAGCTATTGGAATGGGCCGAATTTGCAGGCAACCTCTATGGCACCCCACGTCAACCCCTAGACGCCATGATTTCCCAGGGCAACCTGGTAATTTTGGAAATTGAGCTGGCAGGCGCTCGTCAGGTTCGCGAGACCTTACCAGAAGCAAGGCAAATCTTTGTTCTGCCACCCAGCTTAGAAGAACTTGAAACTCGGATTCGTCAACGAGGGCAAGATTCTGAGGCTGCGATCGCAAAACGATTGGCAAAGGCTCAGATTGAAATTGAAGCAGCCCATGAATTTGACATTCAAATCATCAACGATGACCTTGAACAAGCCACCCATGAGCTAGAAAAAGCTGTCTTTACTCCTGCGGCCACGAAGGAGGGACCCCCGCCATTACCACCAGAGACTCAACCACCGACTTAACGAGAGGCGCAGCGACGGTTGACCCATAGGAGTCTTCCCCCAGGGGTTCATCAATGACGGCCAGCACCACATAGCGTGGATTCTCGACCGGCACAATACCCACAAAACTAACGATGCGGCCATCGCCATATTCACCATAGCCATTGGCTTTTTGAGCGGTACCCGTTTTCCCACCAAGTCGATAGTCGGCCACTTGAGCCCGTTTACCAGATCCAGAGTCCACCACGGCCTCCATCATTTGGAGCACCGCCTGGGTGGTATCCTCAGAAAAAATTTGCTTGTCGCTGGGTCGCTGGGGCTGCCAGGTAGGATTTCCCTCTTGGTCAATCAACCCGCGCACCACATGGGGCGTTACCAGTTTGCCACCATTGGCCAGGGCCCCATGGAGTTGAACCAGCTGCATAGGATTCAGGGAAAACCCTTGCCCAAAGGAGGTGGTAGCCGCCTCGACAGCATTATTTACAAACTGAGGACGACTTTTGAGTTGGGCCGTCGCCTCAGCAGGCAGCTCAATCCCTGTGGGTTCACCCAAACCTAGTTTTTCAAGCCAGTCGTAATAATCAGAGCGCTTTAGCTGCTCCATGATGTGGACCATACCGACATTGCTCGAATGACGTAACACATCGGTAATGGAAATCCCCCCCCGGGAGCCGACTGCCGGATAGTCGGCATTTTGAATAGTCCATTGGTCATATTGCAGTCGACCTTCGTCATAAATGTAATCGTCGGGGGAAATAACACCTTCTTCGATTGCGATCGCAACATTGATCGGCTTAAACGTCGATCCCGGTTCATACAGATCGCTCACAACCCAGTTCTTAAACTGATCAACATCTGCTTCGTAATAGCGATTAGGATCATACGTAGGAGAAACCGCCAACGACAAAACAGCCCCATTACGACTATCCATCACAATCAAAGCCCCCTGCTTGGCCCCATACTGGCGCACAGTCGCTTCTAAATTTCGTTGAGCGATCCGCTGTAAACGACTATCGATAGTCAACTGCAGCCTTAAACCATCACGGGTAGGCAACTGCTTCAGAGAATTAGGCAGCGGCGCATCATTAAGTTCATACAGTAATTTTTCCTGCAGCGCATACTCTAAACCAGCCTGGGGAGCACCCTCCAGATTGACATATCCCACCAACTGCGACATCAAAGCCTGCTGTGGATAAAAGCG
>JAHQVZ010000241.1 GCA_019634055.1 Leptolyngbyaceae cyanobacterium MAG.088 | reverse complement strand
TACAAATTATTTCTTCAGCCATTAAGCTCCCGGCACTCTATCTAATTACGCTATTAATCTGTGTGCCAACCCTGTTCTTCTTTGATATTTTATTTGGGTCTAAGCTGAGCTTTAAGCAGTATATGACCATGGCGCTCACATCGGTTTCGGTGATTAGCGTTCTGCTCTTTAGCTTTGCCCCGGTGGTTCTGTTCTTTCTAATTTCAGTTAAGGGGTATGACTTTTTCTTACTGCTTAATGTGCTGATTATGGCCATTACGGGTGCGGTTGGCGTCCGACTCTTTTATAAGGGCATGTGTGATATGGTTGGCCCCGAAACCATCGATCAAAAAATGCGTCATACCCTATTAAAGGGATGGGTGATTTTGTATGGTCTGGTCGGGTCGCAACTGGGCTGGACTTTGCGACCCTTTTTCGGCTCTGAAGGAAATGCCTTCCAGATTTTCAGGCCTGAAATAAACGGCAACTTTTATGCCAAAGTTTTGCAGTCTATCGGAGCGATGCTAGGTTTTTAGGCCAAAAGAGACCTAATGGATCGTTATAAAACACTAGCAAAGATAAAAGCAGACATAAAACCAGCCTTAAAGGGCTAGAACTTAAAGGGCTAAAAGAGGAGCAGTCATGGCCGAGGAAACAGGCAAACCGTTGGCGAATTTGGATAATTTAAGAATCAGCCAGCGCGAGCTAGACAAGCTCACAGACCTTGACATTAGCGATGTCACCATGGGCTGGGCCTATCGGCAAACCGCTTTTCATCCCCAGCGGCGGCTGGCCTGGCTCGGTGAACAGCTGCTTACTTTAGGGGTGACATTGGTATTTTGCGTGCCTGTGACGCTGATGCTGACACGGGCTATCAGTGGGGATGATACGCAGGCGGTACTGCGTTGGCTGCCTCTGGGTGGGATTATGGCGATCGCGATCGCCATTGCTTGGGGCATTTACCGCTGGCAAGAGGGCAAGCGGCTGATTACCCTCAGCCATTTGCTCGATGAAATAGACCGTTTTAACGAAATGGTTTCTGCCGTTGAGATTTTAGAAGAACTCGGCGCCAGCCAAAACAGCCGGTTAAACCTTGAGAATCGGCAGGAAGTGCTGGAGGCGCTTCACCTTACCCGTGAGAGCTTAGTGTGTGGCTTGATGACAGAGCGCGTGATGCGTAAGCATCAGCGCTTTATGGCTCGACGGGCAGAAATGTTCTCTAGTATTGAAAGAAACTTAGCTACGCTACAGTTATTGCAGGTAAGCGATGAAGCAAGTGATTATGGCCGGCTACTGAATGAGGCGATTCAAATTGGCACCAGCGTGCACCGTGAACTCAGCGTAGAGCCGCTTAGCAATCGACAGATTGATCACTAGAGTCGTCGTAGCGATTCGTCGTAGTGCTCAACAGCAAGGACAACTAAACAACAACGACTAAACAACAATAATTTGAAAATCTTGGAGCCTAGAAACAGTGGGGGATAATCAGTGATATTAGCGACTGATGTTCAGTATGCTGACCCTGCTGAGAATGTGCTTGGAGATGGTGAGAGCGCTGCGATCGCTGCGGGCGTCCTTTTTACACATTGGCAAAGCGAGCACAGTTATCGCCATCTGGTTCGGCCTATCCATACCGTAGCCCCCTATGAACCTGGTGCGTTTTACAAACGAGAGCTGCCCTGCCTTTTGACATTACTCGCTGATATAAACATTGAATTAGAGGCGATTATCGTTGATGGCTACGTGAGCTTGGGTCAGCATCAAAAACCGGGCTTAGGCATGCATTTGTATGACGCGCTGTCCCAGGCTGTGCCGGTGATTGGCGTTGCTAAGAACAAGTTCGCCCATACGCCAGAGTTTTGTGAAGTCCTGAGAGGGCGTAGCCAAAAGCCGCTTTTTGTAACCGCAGTGGGTATGCCGTTAGAAACGGCAAAACTTTCTGTTGAATCAATGCATGGTGATAATCGCATTCCAACAGTGTTAAAAAAGGTCGATCAGCTGTGTCGAGGAATTATTTGAAGGTCTCTCTCTGGCAAAAGGAACCACGAAAAAGCCTAAAGAACAACCTCGTCAGAAGAGAACTACTCTATATTCAAAGCGCCGTTCTTTTTCAACCAGCTTCGCTGCTCCGTCGAAAGACCGCTCACATCAGTGAACAAAGCACCTCGAACGTCACTCCCTTCTAGGCACGCACCCGACATCTGAGCTTTTTCAAGGCAGGCATCTCGAAGATTTGCACCGGTTAAGTCAACCTGGGTCAGGTCCGCTGCCGTAAAATCAGTGTTGAATAAGGATGCCGATGTTAAGTTGGCACCTGTCAGAATAGCCTTAGCAAAGGTGGTCCAATCGCACTGGGCTTTGCTAAGGTTGGCATTTGTCAGGTCGGCCTGCCGAAAGTCGCAGTTGAGTGCGTTTACCTGGGACAGATTCGCCTCGGTTAAAACGGCATCTCCCCAAAATGTGCGCTCTAAATCCGCCGCCACAAAAGAGGATCCGTTAACTGAGGCCTGCTGCCATTGCGATCGCGCCAAGCGCGCCTCCTCAAAGCTAGACAAACTGAATTTAGCGCGATTGAAGCCAGCACCCACGCAGCTGGCTCTGTGAAAGCGTAAACCCTCTCCGCTAGCCTCTCGAAAATCCACCTCATCAAACAGGGCATTGGCACCATCCGCGCCTGATAAAAAGGCCCCACAGAACTTTGCGCCTTTCGCTTTAACTTGACCTAAATTGGACTGTTCTAGGTGGGCATGGGTGAACACTGCATTTACCAGGCGCGCCCTTTGCAAATCAGCCTGCTGAAAATCAGCCATAATCAGCGTTGCCCCTGAGAAATCGACCTCCTGACAAGATGCCTTAGTGCATTTAGCGCGGCGCAGATAAGCCCCTGAAAAATCCGCTTCATCTAAACAGGTATTTTCGAGGTTGATACCGCTCAGTTCAGCTTGCTGTAAGGACTGAGCAGCACGGACTTTGTCTAAAACCTCTTGAGTTGTGAATTGAGTCATGGATTAGGGCAGGTGAATTGAAAAATGGGTTATTTTGATGAGGATCTTACAATGGCCAAGGTAAAAATGCTGTTTATGACAATCACTTTCAATGCTATTCCACATTACTGAACTCACTACCTGGCAGGAGGCGCAAGGGCAGGGGGTTTATCAGGCAAAGTCTTTGGCTAGCGAAGGATTTATTCATCTCTCCCAGGCAGACCAGGTCGTTGCAACGGGCAATCGATTTTATAAAGGTCAATTAGGATTGGTGTTGCTGGGCATTGATGAAGCTCGCCTGGAGTCAGAGCTTCGCTATGAAAAGGTCTCTGACCATGGCACATTTCCACACCTATACGGGCCATTAAACATAGAGGCTGTTGTCCAGGTGAGGGATTTTATTCCTCAAGCGGATGGCACATTTGCGATGCCTGGCTAAGTAACACTTCAGCCAAACTGTGCTTTGGCAAAACTATTGGGTCATCAAAGCTCATCAAAGCATAGCTGTCATTATCATCTGCTTCTCTCTTTCATTCAAAACAACAAAAAATTATCGGGGCTGTATCAAAACATATCAGTGCTGCTGTTGCAGCATGGAGAGATAGAATCTGTGTATCCCAATGGTGACAGTCGATTCAACCGAAGGTAGGGATAAAAGGGTACTCTAATTGTTACTAACGTAACGTTTCCATTAGACCAAAAGAATCCTGTGTGATATATAACCTAGAGTCAGCAGCGCTCAGTAACAAACCGATTGGTTTCAATGGCGCTTTTTCAATGGCGCTTTGTTTAAGTTTACTCTCAAGCTTGCTGATTTTAATCAGAGAGCTTCATGTCAGTGACTCTACCTTATAAGGAATAAAATCAAGGAAAAAAGTATGGAATGGTATCTTAAAGTTCTGACGGAAAAATATGCCGATTTTGAAGGCAGAGCTAGGCGTTCAGAATTCTGGTATTTTGTCTTATTCAATATTCTTGCCTCTATTGTCCTTTCCATCATCGATGGTGTCCTAGGAACTAACGGGATTTTAGGTGGCATTTATTCACTGGGTGTGCTCGTTCCTAGCGTTGCTGTTGGTGCCCGTCGGCTTCACGATACCGGACGTAGTGGTTGGTGGCAGCTCATTGCTTTGATTCCCTTGATTGGTCCAATTGTCTTAATTGTTTTTTGTGTACAAGAGGGCAGCTTCGAGAGAAATGCCTACGGCCCTTCTCCAAAGAAAAATCCGGTTGCTTAACACTTAGCCTCTGAGACATGAATGTAAAAAAGGTCCATGGGAATTACTTTTCCCATGGACCTTTTTTAATAAGAGACTCTCTAGGTCTCTCTAGGTTAATTTTGCTTAGATTCTATGTCTGACAATTGTATTGAGTCTATCGTATGCGGCTGTAAAGATGGGTAAGGTCTCGAAGGCGATCGCTAATACCATTGCTCAGTAGCTCTGAGCTGCTATAGCGCCAACGCCAGTTATTCGGAATTTTGCTCGGGTCATTCATGCGGGCACTGCCACCGAGATCCAACAGATCTTGTAGTGGAACAATGGCCAAATTTGCAACAGAAGAGAGTGCTTTTTGGATTAGTACCCAGTTAATCTCTTGAATATCTTCTGGCTGCTTAAATCCTAGATACTTAGCAAGAAATTGTTTTTCTCCGGCGCTGGTGGTGTCCCACCAACCGATGGCTGTGTCATTGTCGTGGGTGCCGGAGTACACAATGCAGTTGTTAACGTAGTTGTGAGGAAGATGGGTGTTATTAGGATCTCCTCCAAAGGCAAACATGAGAATTTTCATGCCGGGAAAGTCGAATTTGTCGCGTAGTGCTTCAACTTCAGGGGTAATGACGCCCAGGTCTTCGGCTAAGACGGGTAAATCGCCGAGCTTTTGCGCTAGCGTTTCAAAAAAGGCATCACCTGGTGCCTTAACCCATTCACCATTAATGGCGGTTTCTTCACTGGCGGGCACTTGCCAGTAAGCTTCAAAGCCTCGGAAGTGATCGACTCTGACCCAGTCTACATATTGGAGTGTGGCCTTAAATCTGGAAACCCACCAGTCAAAGCCTTCCTGTTCACAGGCATCCCAGTTATAGACAGGGTTGCCCCACAGTTGCCCTGTTTCACTGAAGTAGTCGGGGGGGACACCGGCAATGTAGGCCGATTCTAAGGTCTCTGGATTTAGCTTAAAGAGCTGGGGATGTGCCCAGGCATCTGAGCTGTTGTGGCACACATAAATAGAAACGTCACCAATGATTTGAATATTTTTGCCATTGGCATACTGTCTCAGCGCCATCCACTGTTCAAAGAATTTGAACTGTATGAATCGGTGGAAATCAATCTCTTCTTTGAGGGCTTCTGATTTTGCCTTGAGGGCTTCTGGCTGGCGACGTGCTAGGCCAGTTTCCCACTGGCTCCAAGGCTTGCCATCATTGTCTTCTAATAGCGCCATAAAGAGGACAAAATCGTCTAGCCACCAGGCTTGCTCTTGCCCAAAGCGACTATAGTGAGCATTGATTTCACTGTTCGTTTGTAGGTGCGTTTTAAATTTTTCAAAAGCCTTTCGCAAAATTCCCATTTTGTGGGGAATGACTTTGCTAAACGACACCCGATTCGGATCAGTGCCCTCTAGGTGAGAAAGCTCATCAGGTGCTAGCAAACCTTCTTCTGCAAGCTTCTCCAGGCTGACCATGAGTGGATTGCCCGCAAAGGCACTGTAGTTCATGGTGTAGGGAGAGTGATCGTAGCCTGTGGGGCCTAGGGGCAAAATTTGCCAGAGGGTTTGGCCGCTGCGCTCCATGAAATTGATAAAGTCGTAGGCGCACTGGCCGAGGTCGCCAATACCATGGGGGCTGGGCAAGGATGTGGGGTGTAAAAGGATGCCGCTGGCGCGATCAAATTTCATATGCAAATAGACACAAATTCTACGTGGGCTGATAGCGTCAGCTTATTCGCAAATAGGCACTTAGGGAAACGTTGTTTGAAGCTGGGGACAAGCTAAATACCCTGACATATTGCGAAGCAACTAGGGAATTTTAGCGTCTGTCTGAGGTAATAGCTTTTTAGAAGATTGCACGAAAATGACGCTATTTATACATGAAAAGCCTTTTTTGTACGGAGACTGTTTTCGTCTGATTTGTTCCTGTTGCTCCTTAGCAAGGGCTCTATCGATACTTGCAAATTGCATTACGGAAAATAGCTCGTATCTTTTTTAAGGTGATCGCATCCGTACACAGATGAGAGTAAATGAGAGAACTAGAGTAGGTAAGTGAGAAGGGCCGGGAGTTCGTTACGCTTCTTCAAATTTCTTTTCTAAAATTTTCTCTAAAGTTCTTACCTAAGCGGTGTGGATAATGGTTCAAATATCCGATAGTTTTGTAGCAATGTATTAATTTTAACTGTTAAATATGCCTACAACGATGTCCTCCGAAGACAGCCTGCTTTGGTTCAAGAACGCCGTTATTTATGAAGTGCCTGTACGAGCCTTTGCCGATAGCAATGGTGATGGCATTGGCGACTTTAGGGGACTGACGGAAAAGCTAGATTATTTGCAGGAGCTGGGCATTACCGCCGTTTGGGTGTTGCCCTTTTTCCCGTCGCCGCTGAGGGATGATGGGTACGATATTTCCGACTATAAGTCGGTCAATCCTATCTACGGCACGCTGGATGACTTTAAGGCATTTTTAGAGGCTGCCCATGAGCGCAATATCCGGGTGATTATTGAGCTAATTGTGAACCACACATCGGACCAACACCCTTGGTTCCAGCGGGCAAGGATGGCACCTGCGGGGAGCCCTGAAAGAGATTTTTATGTGTGGAGCGATTCAACAGAAAAGTACAAGGGCACGCGGATTATTTTCCAGGATTTTGAAACCTCGAACTGGAGCTGGGACCCGGTTGCTAAGGCCTATTTTTGGCATCGATTTTATGCGCATCAGCCAGATCTAAATTACGATAACCCGGCGGTACAGCAAGCGGTGTTTGAGGTTTTAGACTTTTGGCTGGAAATGGGTGTAGATGGATTGCGGATGGACGCGGTGCCGTACCTGTATGAGCGAGAAGGG
>JAHQVZ010000240.1 GCA_019634055.1 Leptolyngbyaceae cyanobacterium MAG.088 | reverse complement strand
GGGTTCAAATTTTTCACCAGTAGCCTGATTCCAAAATCGAGGGGTTACCTGATAGTCACAAACAGACTCAGGCAGGTCTACTAAAAATAACTCCGTTTCTCCTGCAGGTAGTGTGGGGGATTCACCTAACTCACTTTCTAGTGCATTCCCAAACACAAAGAATTGCTCGGCGTTTTCATTTTCAAAGGTCAGCTCTATCAAAGGAAAGTCTGCAGCATTTGTGATAAAAAGTTCTTTTCCACCCTCGTCATAAAAGGCTTCGGTGTCAACAAAATCGAAAAATCCAATGGCTTCACTAATTTCGCAAAGGTTAATGCCATACTCTTCTACCATGTCTCCATTAGCTAAAACACCCCTAACATCAAAGGAACAGTCATCTGGATAGATCACATTCTCCTCATTTAGATCTATTGAACTTAGCGGAGGGGCCGCGTCATCAATTAGGAGTTTGACTAAAGTATCGGCAGGTAATACAGTCCCTTCAGCTAAGAAGTTGCCCCCCCATCCTCCTGCGCCAGCCTTGTCCTCTTCTGCCGTGGCTGAGCGCCAATATAGCCCCACTAAGTCTTGCCCAGTATAGTTACCAAAAACAAATTCATAGGTTCTGGCGACGGCTGGAGCAGCAAGGGCTGCAGACAGAATCGGCGTTAGCCCTGCGATCACCCACTTGTTATGGCACCAAACCTGTTTATATAGACTAGGGAGCATCGTACGCTAATGTAATGGATTAAAGTGCGAAAAAAGGTCAGAATATTCAGAATAATACGACTAAATACGACAAAACTAAAGCATTTAAGTTGGACTAACCTTATCAGAAAGGAAAAGCTGTGCATCGATAATCGATATAAAAATAGTAGCGTTTTGGGTTAAACGCTACTATTTGGCTATGTTTTGACACAGATCAGCATCTATTAAATCGTCCTCCAAAGTTTGATTAGATCGGGTTTGTAAATAAGGGTTTACCCACTGACAACTTCTTGCTAGCAGTGCATCTGGGGTTTCCACCTGCCATACACGAGCGGTGCCGTCTTCGTCAGCTGACCGTGTTATTAGATGATTGCTATCTGGACTAAATTGCAATGTCGTTACGGCATCAGGGTGAGGGAAATGGGCTATGTGCTCCCCTGCTGTAGAAAAGAGGTGAGCGCCTGTTTCAGTGGCTGTAGCCAGCCACTGACCATCGGGACTGATGGCTATTTCTAGAATGTAGTTTTCTACTACAGCTGAAGCGGGGGGGGTTAGTGTAGTGATGGCATTGCCGGAGGCATCCCACAGATAAATATCGATGCCGACCCAAGTGGCAATATGCTGGCCGTCAGAACTAAGGGTAACAGCCTGAATCTCATCCGGATTAATTGTATCTGGGTGGGCAAAAGATGTTTTAAGATTACCTTGACGATCAAAAAGCTCAACAACACCCGCTTCAGTTAGAGTAGCCATGGTTTGACCATCGGCACTTAAATCCATGGCTACTCCTATTTGCTCAAACAACAACCGTGTTTGGGGCTGATCTATTGACCATAATTGGGTAATCCCTGTCTGCAAAAGAACGGCAAAATAGTCACCGTTAACACTCAAGCTAATGTCTAGCACATTCTCAGACAGACCTAGTGCCAAAGGGTTAGGTACGCCTGCATCGATCTGCCAGAGATTAAGCTCTGTGTTGTCAGATAAATTTGGATAAGACAGTGTTGCAACAATCTGACCATCGGCACTGACCTGTACTAGTTTGCCGCCTTGTTCATAGCCCGGTAGCTCAGCAAAATTACGTCCGTCCAGGGTCCAAAGCTGAAATCTGGGGCCAAATTCAGTGACCAGATGTCCGGTCGAACTGTTAAAACTAACACCGACAACTGCACTATCGTTGGGTTTATGGACATGGCGAAAGCTCTCTGGCTGTATACGCCACAAGCGAGCCGTACCATCATCTGAACCACTAACCAGGTATTGTCCGTCAGGGCTAAAGCTGATTGAGGTAATTGGCCGATTGTGGCCAACGAAGGTATCTAATAAGTTGCCTGCTAAGTCCCACAGTTCTAAAGCCCCAGAACTCGTCGCCGTTACCATGTGCTGACCGTTAGGGCTAAATAGGAGTCTCTGAAGCAAACCCTGCCCTTTTAGATCAACGTCCCATGCTACTAACTGTTGTTGTGCATTGGTCAGGTTTTTAAGATTTACTAAAGCGGGTATAGAGGCGGTGGCTAAAAACTGATTGTCAGCACTAAAGTGAACATCAACAGCAGATTCACTATGTTGTATAGGGGGGGTAATGGCATTGCCGTCAACATCAATTACGTGAACCGTTTTATCTTCAGAAGCCGTGGCAAACTGTTGGCCATTTGCGCCAAAGGCGACATCCCAAACAATGTCTTGATGATGATCAAACTGTTGTATCGGCTGTCCCTGAAGTGTCCAGAGATACATTTTTCCATCCTGTGATGTTGTTGCCAAATACTCACCATCAGGACTGTATCGGACCTGGGTAATCACGTTATTATGGGCTGTAAATTGCACCTGTGATGGATCGCCATTTAGGTTTTGCAGATAGACATTCCCATTGCTATCTGCAAGGGCTAGTTGTTGACCATCTACCCTAAAATCAACATTTACTAGCTCAATGGGGCCATCAACGTTGTTGTCAGAATTCTCAATTGTCAGAGTTTCCAGGGTTCGTGTTTCTAGATCCCAAAGATCAACCGTATCTTCACATCCCACCAAAGCAACATAGCGACCATCTGGGCTAACGCTAACGTCAACAATGCTGTGGCCATAGGCCAGACGATCTGCTTCTTGAACGGCATGGGTCATTTGTCTGAGGGTAGCGTCGGCCTCGGTCTGCAATCCTCGATCTGGCCACCATACTTGTTTAAGGCGAATATTCCCCTCTAGGCTGGTCAACAAGGCTTCAAATGGTTTTTCGGCCTCAAAATGAGCCTGGGATGCCACCAACAGGTTTTCGATTTGGCCAATTTTAGCTTGCCGTGCTTGCTGGGCTGCCAATAGGGACAAGCCTGCCATGAGCATACCTGCAAGGGTGGTTCCCAGGGCAATGCGTCGCGCCTGTCTCAGGTCTTTGAGACGGCGTTCTTCCCGTTCTCGCTCAATGCGATCGCGTAAATCAACACAGGCATTGATAAATGTCTTTAATAACGATGTTGCAGCAGGCGACCGGGTCATTTTTTTCTGACTGTCAAACCAGGTGTTGGCCAGGGTTAGTTCACTGCCCCGTAACAGCAAATCTTCGGTGCGATCGCGCTGCTCCCATTCCATTGCTCGCTGAGACCATTTGGTATGGTTGCGCACATGCTCGCGATCGTACTCAATGGTCCGCACCACCTGACTAAAATTGGGATAAAACTCCCCTTCATGTTGATTAAAATCAATCCATTGCACCTTTGCCAACTCAGGATGCAAATCAGCCGGGGCCACAGGCCGATGCACCACTGTGATGATGCGTTTGTTAAGCTGACAAGCATAATCGACTTCATCGTTACAGTAAGGCGAACTTACAGAACTTGGCGAGATTACAAACAAGAAGTTATCTGATGTGGCAATGCCTTGATAAATCTCCTGTTGAAAGTCAGCACCCGGATCAATACTTTCCTGGTCAAACCAGGTGGTTTTACCTTGAGTTTGTAGTGAATCATTTAACTTACGGGTAAAATCAGAATCTGCTCGCGAATAGGAAACAAATACATCTAACGATTCATCGGTGGGTCGCTGTAGGCTAGCTTGAATAAATTCGCTCTGTAGTTCTATGGGGCCATACTGACTCCGGGTTAACGCTGTATGTAGCCAGGTATCAGCATTACGCAGATTGTAGCCCCGCAGTAGTAAACTATCGTTGTGGTTCTGTTGTCTCCATTTGATAGCCTTTACCAGCAATCGAGTATGCTGCTCATGGTAGATTGCTTCATCCTTTAAAGCCTTCAACAATTTTGAGCGGGCATTCTCATGCCCATTCTCTTCAGTAAAATCAATAAACTGCAGCGCGCGATGTTCTTCAGGCACCTGATCGAGAGGGGTAGACTCAATCAATAAGGGAATGACCCGTTTATTTAAGCTCAACGCATAGTTAACCTCTTGTTGACAATAGGTCGATTTAATCGCATCGGGGGAGATCAGATAAATCAGGTTATCAGCTTGCTCGATACCACGATTAAGCTCTTGCTGAAATGTAGACCCAGTTTTAATATCAGCTCGACTGGTCCATACCGTAATACCTTCGCGCAACAGACTGTGACGTACCCGCTCAGTTTTAACCCGATCTACATCCGCATGGGCCAGAAACGTCTGGGTTCTCAGGTTATTGGCATTTTGAATACTTTCTGTGATCAGCTCACAGTGTAAATCTGTTGGAATACAGGGGGGTTGTTCAGGCGCAAAGCGTACCTTGAGCCAGGCTTCTGCCTGCTGACGTTCCGACTGTATCAATAAATAGCGCGACTGCTTCTGTAACCGTTGCCATTCAAGGGCTTTATTTAAGAAATACGTATGTTGAAAGACATAGTCTCGATGACGTTCAATAATATCTTTTAAGCCCCGCAGGCCACTTTCTATATCATCTTGCCCTTCACGACAATAAACCCAATTAATTTTGCCAATGGCTGGATGCATATTTTCATAGCATGAATGCTGACCAGCGGCCTTGGCCTGTTCCCATTGCGCATCAGTTTTGTTGGGGTTACGTTTTTGCCAGGTAGCTTGATCAATAGACTCAACATGTAGCACCGGGATAATTCGTTTATTAAACCGTATTGCCTGCTGAATCTCCCGTAAACAATAGTCTGAATTAACAGAATGGGGAGAAATCAAAAACACAAAGTTATGGGCTCGGAGAATACCCTCGTCAATCTGATTTTGAAAGTCTACCCCCAAAGGAATATCATTGCTATCAAACCAAAGACGATAACCCTGGTCAACAAAATACTGATGAAGAGAGATGGCAAACTGTCGGCTATCTGCCCGCCCATAGGAAATGAACGCATCATAAAACTGCTCTGCCGCTTGCTGTTCTGCCATTAGCCCTCCATATTGTGATCAGTCGCTTACCATGATGTCAGTCTATCGCAATCGACGAATATATCCTTACAGGAGAGGCTACGCCAACGTCAATTACGGGTCAGATAGCTGTTGTTATTTCAGGCTTGCAGGTGACAGGCTACAGAGGTTAAATTTTATTCACCCTCTGTTGGCAATGATGATTCATTTTTCTTCAAACTGCTCTAGCACCTCTGGCTTTACAGTTAGTAGGGGTTTAGGCTGGTCATCTTGTTCTGAAAGGCTGCGAATTTCTTGCTCAAACTGAGCATTGCCAGCCTCAAAAAAACGTTGAGCGCTGTTGGGGTAAACCAAGTCTGCGGCAATTCTTGCCAGGCTCGATTGGTCAAGTGTAACGGGTAGGGTTGGGGCTGGAGCAGTTTGGGCCATGGCGGGTGTCACTAGCCCAAATAGTGTTGTTGTAGCATTAACGACTGCAAAACAGATTGAATATGGGATAGTAGCCATAGAGAAGCGTTTCATAAGTCCCTTTTCCCAATTTTGAATAAGGATATTGCCTTACGAGCTTGCATATCTATTCTAGAAAATTCTGTGAGCCCTTGGGCATAGTTGATGTCTTAAAACTAAAAATCATTTCTATTTTAAGAAAGGTAATAATTTTCATGAAAGGTTATTAACTTACAGAGTTTTCCGATTTACATAGGTAGGAGTAGCAACCGTTCTGATTCATTAGGACGCTTGCCCATCACATTGGTCTTCGCTCGACGCTTTTTCGAATTGTCCTAACCAATTTGGTCAATACTATTGGTTTCAGCAGATAGCTTCTCTGTACGATGCGTATATTGTTAGTAGACGATGACGAAGGGTTGATGGACCTATTGGCCAACCACCTGGTTCGTCATCGCTATGCTGTGGACATTACCACTGACGGCAAAAGTGCCCAGGAATATCTCGACCTGTTTAGCTATGACCTGGTGGTGCTTGATCTAAATCTGCCTGATGGCAGTGGTATTGAGTTTTGTAAGGCCTTTCGGCAGGGTGGCTATGGGCAACCCATTCTGGTACTGTCAGCCACTGACACATCTGCCCAAAAGGTTAAGGCGTTAGATGCAGGGGCTGATGACTATGTTGTTAAACCCTTTGACCTGAATGAACTTGATGCTCGTATTCGGGCCCTACTCCGGCGTGAACAGGTGGGATTGCCCACGTTACTACAAGTGGGAGGGGTTAATTTAGATCCCAGCACTTGTGAAACCAGCTACAATGGCAACCCGGTAAAACTTACTCCCAAAGAATTTGCCCTACTCGAACTATTTTTACGCAGGCCGACTCGGGTTTATAGCTTAGATGCCATTATTGATGACCTTTGGTCTTTTGAAAATCCTCCCAGTGAGGATGCTGTACGAACGCATATCAAGGGGTTACGACAAAAGTTAAGTAGGGTGGGTGCCCCCAAAAACTTAATTAAAACGATCTATGGGTTGGGTTATCGACTGAATGTCAGCGAAACCCCTGAGCCCACAGCTCTAAAGTCAAGTACGACTGTTGCCGTGGAGCAAGCCTGGAAAAAATATCAGGGGGTGATGCAGGAGCGGGTGGAGTTGCTAGAACGGGCTGCGATCGCGATTGAACAGGGCAACTTCGGCAGTGAGCTCTCTCAAACCAGCCAAATGACGGCCCATAAACTGGTGGGTGCATTGGGTAGTTTTGGCTTTCCCATGGGGTCTACCCTGGCTCAACGGTTAGAAAAGATGCTACAAATTACACCCCCCACCGATATTCCAGCGGCTCAATTTCATCAGTTAGTTCAACAGCTACGCCATGAAGTTAATGAAACATCGGTGGAAGATGCCACCGAAACCATTACCGCTGGCGCTCCTTTGCTGTTAATAGTCAGTCCAGATAATAGTCTGGTTGAGCAGCTTAGTTTACAGGCCACGCAACAATCCCTGCGGGTACGGCAAGCCAATACATTAATCCACGCCCAGCGCCTATTGCAACAGCTTAAACCCCAGGTAGTGATTTTTGAGCCGCTACCGTTGTTAGCTAATGAGTCCCTGGAACAGTTGCCAGACCAGTTATTACGGGATATGGCCAACTTTACCAAACGATTTACAGGTCCGTTTTTACTCTTGTTACCGGCACTCTCAGCCCCAATTCGCTTGCAGTTAGTCAAGCATGGGGCCAGTCAGCTGCTGCAACGCACCAGCTCTCCCAAGCAAGTGATCTCAAACGCCTTAACGATGATGCAGACTCACACCAGTCCTGCCAAAATTATCATCGTTGATGACGATCCACAGGTTTTGAAGCTATTGCACGTAAGCCTCACCCCCTGGAATTTTGACATTACATCGCTCACTGACGGCAAACGACTTTGGGAAACCCTGGAAAGCATTGAGCCAGATGCCCTGGTACTGGATGTCACCATGCCAGAAATGAGTGGCTTTGAGATTTGTCAGGTGCTGCGGGCAGACCCACGCTGGTGCCATCTGCCAATTATTTTTCTCACAGTGCATGAAGCGGAAACCACCCGAGGGCGAGC
The DNA here is from genome assembly GCA_019634055.1 of Leptolyngbyaceae cyanobacterium MAG.088. Classification (GTDB taxonomy): domain Bacteria; phylum Cyanobacteriota; class Cyanobacteriia; order Phormidesmidales; family Phormidesmidaceae; genus Leptothoe. The sequence goes on along the minus strand of JAHQVZ010000240.1, from coordinate 2,499 downwards.
ATTTCGTTTTGGTGGTGACGATTTTATTAATAAATCAGTGGCCACATCTGAATTGGCCGTACGCATTCTGAATCAAATTCGCGCGTAAGAACATTCACTAGAAATAGAGCACCCACCAGAGGCACGCTTACTACACCAAACTGGGGGGATAATAGCCTAAGCCTTCGACAAAGCGATCGCAAAACTCATGCAGCTCAGTTGGGTTGGCCCCACCATGGGAAACCACAACCGTCTGATACGTATTCATCACCTGAGTGGGCGTCTGCCCCTGGTCTAAGGCAATAAAGGCATTAAGCAACTGCACCGAGGAATTATGGGAAATGCCATTTTCCCTGAGAAAAGCAATTAAATTTTTTCGGTCAGCGGTAGTTATAGGCTGTTTCAGGGTTAAGCGCATCACCCAACGATCAACTAAATAAATGATCGTTATAGATGCCACCGGCAAATGGGTCATCTGGGATATGCGATCCATGACCCTGAGGATTAGACTTAAATTTGCAAAGCTATAGAGATATTGCATTGACATGGCCTCCTAATCTCTAAACCCTACGCCAAGAATATGAAGAAAATCTGAGGTTTAATAGTCCCAATAGGCTTTTCTCAAAAAATAAGCCACCTAAGTTTCCACCGTTTCCAAAGCCGTCTAAGGCACTAGGTTAGGTTACCCGTGCCGATTGTAGAGCTCACTAGGAACGACTTAAATAAAGCCTTTTCCCTTGAAATAGGTCAGCTGTGCATAACTTCCTAAAAAATTATCTGTTACCTTTATCAGTACTTTGAACGTTGTCTACAAACTTGGACCTTCAATTTGAAGTAACAAGCCTTACCTATGGTTAGCTCTGAGCAGTATCAAGTTAATCCACCATGGACTGAGCAAAACATAGAGCTATGGTTAGCCATCAATCCAGGTCTGCCGTGCACCATTGATATTGACGGCCGCTTTCAGCAGGTAATGCCTCAGTTTTCCAAGGTGTTGGGTCACAGCATGACGACCTTAACAGCCCAGCCTTTTATTGACTTTGTTCATCCAGACGATCGGCCAACCACCCAGAGTGCGATCGCTAAATTGATTCAGCAAAAAGACAGTATTAGCTTTGAAAATCGATATCGCTGTGCCGATGGCGGCTATCGCCATTTAGTTTGGAATGCCCTTGTCCATGACCGTCTTATCTATGCAGCAGCAACCGATATTACGGAGCAACGACAAGCCGAACAGTCTTTGCAGCAGGAGCGCGATTTTTCAAAATCGATTTTAGATACGGTCAACGCCCTCAACAAGCAAACTCAAACCAGGGTTGCGCTGCTGGATAATCAACAAACCCTGGCAAATATTTTTGACCTGGCTGGGGAAGCCATTATCTGTATCAATCAACAACAAATAATTCATCTCTATAACCAAACAGCTGAACGTATTTTTGGCTACACGGTAGCTGAAGCCGTCGGTCAACCCCTTGATCTCCTCTTGCCAGATTCCTTTCAGACTATACATCGTCAGCATGTGCAGCAATTTGGCCAATCGTCTGTGTCCTCTCGTCGCATGGGGGAACGTAGGGACCAGGTAAGCGGTCGGCGTAAAAATGGAGAGATTTTTCCCGCCGAAGCATCCATTTCTAAAAGTAAGACCAAGGATGGCCTCTGGTTTACGGTTATGCTTCAGGATGTGACCGAACGAGAACAGGCAGAAGCCGCTATTCGCCGCAGTGAAGAACAGCTGCGCACAATTACCAACGCCCTACCTGTACTCATTGCCTATATTGACGCCAATGAGCGTTATCGCTTTAATAATCGTGCCTATGAAGACTGGTTAGGGGTACCGTACCAAAGCCTGGCAGGGCAATCTTTGGCCACCGCCCTCGGCCCTTTTATTTACAATACGATTCAGCCCTATTTACACCAGGCCCTCAACGGTGAAAGCGTCACCTTTGAAGTAGAGTATGCCAATGGTGATCGCCCCTATCGCTGGGTGAACGTTAGCTATCAACCGGATATTCAAGCTGGTGAAGTTCGCGGCTGTTTTGCCCTGACTCAAGACATTAGCCATCATAAAGCAGCTGACCAGCTCAAAGATGAATTTGTCTCCGTGGTTAGTCACGAATTACGTACGCCACTGACATCCATTCATGGCTCGCTCAAGCTTTTGACGACCGGTCGGTTAGGGCAGTTAGAAGCCCAGGGACAGGAACTGCTAGAAATTGCCCTCAACAATACTGAGCGGCTAACCCGTTTAATTAATGACGTGCTCGACCTAGAACGGATTGAATCGGGTCGAATCAAAATGCTCAAGGTGCGTTGTCAAGTAGCCGATGTATTACAACAGGCAGCCCAGGCAATGCGACCCATGGCTCAAACCCAGGGGGTTACAGTGACGGTAGTCCCTGTTGATACAACAGTTTATGCTGACCCTGACCATGTTGAACAGACATTAACTTATTTGTTGAGTTACGCCATCAAATTTTCACCCCGTGGTGAGACTGTTTTACTAAAAGCAGTGGAACACCC
>JAHQVZ010000239.1 GCA_019634055.1 Leptolyngbyaceae cyanobacterium MAG.088 | reverse complement strand
TAACTGCCAAATGAATAGGAGTAAGCCAGCCATTGGCTTCATCGCTGACTGTGAGTAAAAACCATAGCGCTGCACAGGCCATCAGCAAAATGCCGATAAGGGTGGTGGAGGTATAGGGTGACAGTACCAACAGCACCGCTATGATGACAGCTGCAATCAGGTCACCATGGGGTAATAGCCCGCTGCCCTGCCGCCACTTACGCAATGGTGATAACAGCCAATGGATGAGGCTGACCTCACGCCACTGGTGTAGCGAAAACTGTCCAAAGGTAAGGGTGCGCATTACTGAGTCAATCATTGGGGCCGCTAGCAAATATGCGCCTGTATAGTAGCGGGTTAGGGTCCTTGGCTCAATAGCATATGAACACCAGGCCAAATTTCCGGATGCTCTAAATATGGATCCATTCCAGGCAATGGCGAGGACACTGAACTCACTCCTGATGAGCTGGATGACATCTATTAGCAGACTCAATTACTATCCTAGTGTAAGAGCCCTGGATACCCCCCAAAAATGGCCTACAACGAATTTACAATCAATGACATCAAAAAGCAGTTTGCCGTTAACTTGATTGAAGATCAGGCTCTGTTTACCGATGTTAAGGGCCAAACACCACCTCAATGGCTATCGGACTTTTTGGAAATTCATTTACCCTTGGCCGATGCCATTGGTACTGAAAAAGCTAAATCAGAATTTATTGTGGCTCCTATTTTGTCGGCCGCTCGGGAGCTACTGGATCGTCAGATCAGTCTGTTTTCAGGGATTGAGTTTACGGTGGATAAATCCCAGGGGTTAACGGGGCGCTGTGATTATATTGTTAGTCGGTCGCGATCGCAGTACAGCCTTTCAGCTCCTGTACTAGCCTTAGTCGAAACAAAAAACGATCGCATCAATGCTGGATTGGGCCAGTGTATGGCAGAAATGATTGCCGCCGATCTATTTAACCGTCAGGAAGAAAATGAACTCACAACAATCTTTGGCTGTGTCACCACCGGAGACCTATGGCGGTTTCTCAAGCTACAGTCGGTGAATGAGAAAAGAACCATTTTTATCGACACCAAACAGTACTTTGCCACTCAGGTAGATGAGCTATTAGGCATTCTAAAAAGCATGGTCTTGTAGGGCTACACCCTTGTGGCTGCCCTTTCAGTTTGTAGGGTACAGTTAGCGCCAGCGTAACGCACCAAGCATTGTGAAATCACAGACTAATCTATCCATGAGTGAATCCCCTAATTTGAAAGGAGAGCTTTACTCAAACAGAGTTGCAACACGACAGCTAAAACCATGCAAAATCGGACTCTCTAAAGTATCTGAATCATAGAGCGTTATTGCTTTAACCAATTGCCCCTCTTCACGACGGTAAATTTCAACCACATTGAGTTCTCGATCAAAAATCCAATATTCCAACACCCCTTGATTGGAATACAGTTTTAGCTTAGTTTTCTTATCCCGCTCTTTATCTTTGGGAGATTGAGATAATACTTCGATAGCAATTTCAGGTGCTCCCATAAAGTGTCCAGTTTCATCTAGCAATTGTTTAGATCTTTCGTTGCTGACCCAAATCACATCTGGAATCACCGCATCTGTCGGAGAAAAAATCACCCCTGGCCCGAATGCAGCTCGACGTCATAGCAATGCTTCCCGATAAAATTCGTGGGTTCATCATAGGGTGCCAGCATGCTGACCCCCTACTAGGGTAATACCCTTTAGATGTTATGGATTTTCATCAACCAGCATCCAAACTCCTTTACGTCTTCCATTCCCTGCGCTAACTTTCCCATAGGTCTAATCATTCTCCGCTTTCCCCATGTTCAATCGGCGTCGCTTTCTTTTGCTCAGCAGTCTAGCCATTGGGGCCTGCTCCAGCCGTCCCATCGCCCAATCCGTCACGACTAGCAGCACCCCAGAGGTATCTGCCAGTGCTCCCCCTGCTCCAGCTGCTCCCCAACGCCATCCTAACTTCAACAAACCGATCGGCCCTGAAGAACTGTTTGCACCCAAACGCGGCGATGTGCGAGCCGTGGTCATCAGTGATATGAACTCCCGTTATGGAGCTACCGACTACCGCCGTGAAGTCATGAAAGGCATTGCCATTTTGCCCCAGTGGGAGCCGGATATTGTTCTGTGTGTGGGGGATATGGTGGCGGGTCAAAGTAAATCTTTGAGCACCCCAGAAGTAGAGGCCATGTGGGCAGGGTTTGATAACTTGATTCTTAAGTCAATTCGAGAGGCCAATATTCCCTATGCCCTGACCATTGGCAACCACGATGCGTCGAGTCAAACCTATGAGGATGGCAGCTATATTTATCCCATCGACCGGGAGGTGACCACCCGCTATTGGCAGGCGCACCAAAATGAGCTGGACCTGCAGTATGTCGATATGGGGGATTTTCCTTACCATTACAGCTTTAAGCAGAACGATATTTTTTATATCGTGTGGGATGCGTCGTCGGCCAATGTGCCTGCTGAGCAGGTGGCCTGGGCAGACCAGCAGTTGGGTAGCGCAGCAGCCCAGGAGGCAAAATTCCGCATTGCCCTGGGGCATTTGCCGCTGTATGCCATTTCCCAGGGGCGCGATCGCTACGGAGAATTTCTCAATGATGCCGACCAACTCCAGGCCGTATTAGAGCGTCATAATGTCCATACCTACATGAGCGGCCACCACCACGCTTACTATCCGGGGCACGCTGGCGACCTGAACCTGCTTCACTGTGGTGCCCTTGGCAGTGGCCCTCGTACTTGGCTGTATCGTACCGATGCCGCCATGCAAACCCTGACGGTTTTAGACTTTTTCTTTGATACTGGCGAGACCGTCTACACCACCTACAACATGAATCAAATGACCCTGGTAGACACTGAAACCCTGCCAAGACAGATCGTTGGACCCACCGGACGTGTACTAAGAAACGACATTACTTTATCTGACTTGACAGCCGAAGAACAAGGCCAGGCATACGTTCGAAGCGACAATTAGGCATGTTTTGGATTGTTCTGCTCGCATTTGTGTCATGGAGTGACAACTAATTTGGTACGGAATCCATCGCTAAATCGCGTATAAGGGTAAGTTGTGCCAATATTTTGTCTCTAAAGGCAAATTATTCATAATTCATGCCTTCTATGGTGGTTAAGCAAATCCGTTCATGGCGGATCCCACAAAATGTGCCAAATCGGCCACCCGAGTTAGCACCCGGAGCAACTGTCCGCTTAGCCATAGAATTTGATGGCCATGGTTACTGCCTCTTGGCCACAGAAACTGATGGAGACTATACCCTGAGCGATTGGCATCCATCTCTCAAAGCCGCTGAAGAGAAGGCCACTCAGACATTCGGGCCAAAATCCAAAGATTGGGAAACAATGGAGCTGAAATAAAACAATAGGGGCGTTCTATGGAACGCCCCTATTGTTTTATACAAACCCAGATAGGGCTGCCGATGAAGTTCTGGCTGGATCTAACTTAAATACAACCGTTGCCAGGGGCGGTAAGGTCAAATCTAAGGAATAGGGTCGATTATGATATGCCCAGTCATCAGACCATTTACCGCCTAAATTGCCCATGTTACTACCGCCAAATTCGCGGGCATCGCTATTAAAGATTTCACGATAATAGCCCTTGGCCGGTACTCCAACACGATAGTGGCTATGGGGCTGCGGCGTGAAGTTGCAAACAACAACAAGAAAATCGTCGCTGTCTTTGGCACGGCGAATAAAGGCCACAACACTGTGTCTGTTATCACTGCAGTCAACCCACTCAAACCCTTGTTGGTCAAAGTCTTGGGTATAAAGGGCAGACTCACTACAATAGGTAGCATTCAGCCGTGCCATAAAGGCTTTGAGTTCTCTGTGGGGCTGAAATTGCAGCAGATGCCATTCCAGATCACCCCACACATTCCACTCACTCCACTGGCCAAATTCCATACCCATAAACAGGGTTTTCTTACCTGGATGCATGAACATGTAGGTATAAAGACAACGCATGTTGGCATGCTTCTGCCATTCGTCACCGGGCATTTTGCCAATCATGTTGCTCTTGCCATGGACCACTTCATCGTGGGACAGGGCTAGCATAAAGTTCTCGCTAAAGGCATACCAAATGCTAAAGGTGACGTTGTTCTGGTGGAACTGCCGGAACCAAGGGTCCATGCTGAAATAGTCCAACATGTCATGCATCCAGCCCATGTTCCACTTGAGGTTAAAGCCAAGACCACCGACATAGGTGGGCCAGGACACCATGGGCCAGGATGTGGACTCTTCTGCAATGGAGAGAATGCCAGGGTAGTAGGTAAACAACAGATGATTTACCTGGCGTAGACAGTCTGCTGCTTCAATGTTTTCACGACCGCCGTACTCGTTGGCAACCCACTCACCGTGTTTACGGTTGTAGTCCAGATAGAGCATAGAAGCTACGGCGTCTACACGAATGCCATCGATGTGGTACTTGTCAAACCAGAAGAGGGCATTGGCCACCAAAAAGTTACGGACTTCATTGCGGCCATAGTTAAAGACCAGGGTGCCCCATTCTTTGTGCTCGCCTTTGCGGGGGTCGGCGTGCTCATAGAGATGGGTGCCATCAAAGAAGGCTAGACCATGGCCGTCTTTGGGAAAGTGGCCAGGAACCCAGTCAACCAGGACACCAATGCCATTTTGGTGACACTGGTCGATAAAGTACATCAGGTCTTCGGGGGACCCGTAGCGCGAGGTGGCAGCATAGTAGCCGGTTACCTGATATCCCCAGGAGCCATCGAAGGGGTGCTCTGCCACAGGCAGTAGCTCAATGTGGGTAAAGCCCAGTTCTTTGACATAGGGAATGAGCTTATCTGCCAGCTCACGATAGGTGAGAAAGCGAGCGCCGGGCTTAAGGTCAGCAACGGTAACCACCGGAGCATCTGAGCCATCGGCCTGTTTAGCAGGTTTGTCAGATGCTTCATGCATCCAGGAGCCCAAGTGCAGCTCGTATACCGAGACGGGTTGGGCCATAGGATCCTGATGGCGGCGGGTTTCCATCCAGGATTCGTCTTGCCAGTCATAGCTATCGAGATCCGCCACAATCGAAGCAGTCTTGGGGCGTACCTCCTGCTGGAAACCATAGGGGTCAGACTTTTCGTAGATATGACCTTCGTGGTTTTTGATTTCGTACTTGTAGGCAGTACCAGCCTTGACTTCAGGAATAAATAGTCCCCAGATGCCACCATGGCCGATGCTCATCTGATGTTGGCGACCGTCCCAGCTATTGAAATCCCCTAGAATCGATACATTTCTAGCATTGGGTGCCCAAACCGCAAAATAAACCCCCGCCACACCATCAATGGTGGTGGGGTGTGCACCCAGCTTTTCATAAATACGGTGGTGGTTACCTTCACCAAACAGGTGAGCGTCATACTCGGTAACCATTGGGGACCTAAAAGCATAGGGATCATAGACCACATGCTCGTGACCATCAGCTTTGTAGCGTAGCTGATAGCTAGCTAGGTCATCCACATCAAGCACACATTCAAAAAAGTCACCATGATGGTCATTTGCCATCAGTACCTCTTGACGGCTATCGGGCAATATAACCCAGGCTGTCTCAGCTTTTGGCAAATAGGCACGCACAGTCCAAACGTCTTTGCCATCGATTTGAACGCGATGGGGACCGAGAACGTCAAAAGGATTGTGGTGGTAGTTGCCTACAATCCGGTCAATTTGCTCTGGGGCCGTTGTTAATGCCATAGAAGTTTAAACCTAAGCTTATAAAAACGTACTTTTTAAAGAGGGTGGTGTGCTAAACCGCTTTGCGATCGCAAAATCTTGCCTTTCAGGCAAAACCTTGTCGTAAACAAAGACTATGAAGTTTAGGTTAACAGAACGTAACAACAATTGCTTGTTACGAAAGTTCTGTTTTCTGAGAAAAGTAGTGAATGCACTCGCTGGGCTTGCTGGTGAATGGTGAGGGCGCTGCGCTGGTGAGTGGGCTCGAAAAGCTCGCTAGTGAGGAGGTTACAAAGTCATAAACGCTATTTACTGCAGCACGGTCCACCTTCAAATACGATTCACCAACTCACAATTCACTGCCTATGGCAAAAACGGAATTACCGGCTTAAACGCACGTCGGGCATCTAATAACAGCAGAATGAAGCTAATGTCAGAGCCGAGATTAAGAGTGCGGGTGGTTTGAGCCGCCGCTAATTCTGCCTGTAGTTGAGCATAGTCAGCAGGTGACAGGGGTGAACCATCTAATGGAGAGCGAGCTTCGAAAATGATTTCAGTCCTCAGTATTTCTTCTGGCACATCGTCATCGGGAGGCAGCAAAATTTGGTCTATATTAGCTCCCAAAGTCGTAGCAGGATTAGAATCTGTAGCAGGATTAACCGCAGGACCAGGCTGGGGGATGGATGGATGGATGGATTGAGCCAGACTCCAATTGCTGCAGGTAAACCATAGTCCAATACAGCTAAGGCCAATACCTAAGGCTTTTTGCCAGGGCATCCTACGTGTAGGGGGAGGTTTAGATAAAAAATTTCCGCTATTGTGATGCATTGCTATCTATGATTGCTGCTGCGGGCAGCACTAAGGAGGTTTATGCCTAACTTTTCCATCTCTAGTTTAATGGGTCGTCAGGTCCATCATTGGCCCCATAGACAATGCCATCGATTGGCTGGGTTAGTAGTCTCCATGGGGACAGTCTTGACGCTATGCACCATGCCCACGGTTGCCCAGACAATTCTGGATGAGCAATTTGAGTTTCAACCTCAGCAAGATCGGTATACATTTACGGCTGAAGCAGGGCAAACCGTCATCATTGAGATGGTTAGCGAAGAGTTTGATACGTTTATTACCCTATTGAATCCGGCTGGCGAAGTGCTTGATCAAAATGACGATTATAATGGCACTCCCCAAGCCACAATTATCGCGAAGTTACCAGAGAGCGGTGAGTACACGTTATTAGCGGGTTCATTTTATGGTCTGGCTGGGGGGGACTATCGAGTTTCTGTAAAACCGGCAACTGACTTTCAGTGGGTCTATGACCGGGCATTGAAATTAATGCAGTCTGAGGACTATAGCGAAGCGGCTGAAGCTTACCAGGCAGCTATTACGTTAGAGCCAAGTCAACCAGATTCATATTTAGGTAGGGCTGATGCCCTATTACGTCAGCAGGCACTTTTGCTGGGTGAAGAATTTAGTGGCCCCAATGATTTATCTGACGAAATTCGGGCAGACATTATTGAAAACTATGAAAAGGCGGCCCAGTTCTACGCGGCTAATGGTGAAAATGATTTTGCATCATTGATTTTAGAACAGGCAGAATTTGTCCGTTCTGGTCAAGTACCAGAACGCTGATTAGACTCATTTGTGCGCTGAAATAAGGCGTCAACCCTTTAGCATTAATACGCTTCAATTTTTTTCGATTTATAGAAAATTGGCTATTTCTTTACACAATGGTCAAAACTTTCCGGATAACCACCGGTCTTTAAGAAGGTGTGAATGAGTAGATGAACCTTGACATATCCCTTACAGGTAATGCTGAGGGATTTTTTTTGTCTTGATTTTTTGTTTAAATTTGGCAGCCTACTATAGCAAACTGCTGGATGCATTCAGCAGTTTGCTGCGTACATAGCTGTTGTCAGCTAAAGCTTCCAGGGATCATCTATGCATTGAACTATGTGCGCCAAGCTATAGTATTGTGGGCAAATGTTGCGCTGATGCTGCGCTTATGGCTTTTTCCTTTGAGCAAGCCAGCCGATATGAACTATTAAAGCTGGTTAAAGAGTTAACCCAAAAATTAGAGGTCTTAGAGGCCCAGAAGCATGATGCAGAGATCATGCTGGATACGGTTGTAGAACATTCCACCCTATTAGAGAACGAACTCCAGTTGGCTGAACGCAATGTAAGGGAGCTAAATGGTGTATTGGAAGAACGGGTAAAACAGCGAACAGCAGAATTAGAAGCGGCAAATCGCGAGTTAGCCAAAGAGATTATCGAACGCAAGCAGGCTCAGGAAGAGGCCCTGGCATTAACGCAAGAGGTGCTACAACAACGCTCCCTTACCATTGAACGTACCTATGAGGCGGTGCATAATGGACCATTACAAGAATTAGCCGTACTGTTGCGTACAGATATTAGTTTATTTTCGGATGAACAGTTGCGATCGCAACTGCAAAAAATCAACATCGATCTCCGAGGCATCTATCAATCTATGCGCGGGGCCGTTGACAACCACCATGAAGGGTTGTGTTTAGAAGGTGGTCTGACGTTGGATCTCAGCATTGACCTACCTGGCTTACTGTTACAAACCTTTGAGCACACTCTAGAAAGAGATTTTCCTGGGTTTAAAACAATCTTGTTTCAGATCACGCCCGACTTTAGTCCCTTGGCGACAACGTCATTATCTTTGGACCATAAGCGGGGGCTTTGTCTCTTTTTGCAAGAAGCCCTGTGCAATGTGGGTAAACATGCCCTGGGAACAACACGGTTAGAGGTGCTCTGCAAACAACATGACAGTAGCTATTACCTGGGCATTGTGGACAATGGCCAGGGTCTGAGCCCAGATCTAGACTCAGGGTCTGATCAGCAAGGAACACACCAGGCCAAACGGTTAGCGCAAAGTCTATCGGGCCACTTTCAGCGGCGTTGTAATTTGCCTCAAGGGGTACGATGCGAATTAGTGTGGCCAGCTGTTGACAAAGCTTAGCCCCTTCGGAAAGAGGTTGGCGTAAGTGCTCGTCAAATCGTAAAGACAAGCTGCCTTACTGTCTATGCCTGGTGGGCACAATCCACCAGACAGCTAAAAGATATCTGGTATTTAGAGGTTGCCAATGTTGGCAACCTAACGGCCTCAGGTTTCCTGGTTTGGAATAAAACTCGATTTTTTGTTCGTAATACTAGACCATATGACACCCATAGCAACCATCAGGTATTTCACCATGCAAGACGATTCTTCCTATATACGGGTTAATAGTTGTGATCACCTTAAGTCGCTATCAAAAGAGCCTCGACAGTGGCCTACAGAACAGTCTATTGACGGCTTGGCAGCATCAGCAATCAGGGCAAACAATGTCCATAATGAAATGCTTGGTTCTGTCATAGATTGTTTGATGACCCTCGGTTTGATTATGTTTTTGCTTTTATCTAGCAGTGTATTGTTAGGGTTTACTGCAGACCGACTAACCCAGGGAATGATTATGCTGATAGAGCATTCAGCTGAGTCAGAAATTGTTATTCGGTAATTCAAAATATATTTCAACTAACCTGACAGATTCCAGATCGTCGAATTAGCGTAAAATTTGCTGTCAGTTTTGTAACGGCTAGGGGTTCTAGCCATTATGGTAGTGCCATCAGGCATGGAAAAATAGTATGGACTCAGCCAGGGAGATTTCAAGTAAGCAATGTTTTTTGGTGGTCGACGACCATGAGGCGGTGCTACAAGGTACGGTACCTGCTTTGCAGAAAGCCTATCCCTGGGCAGATATTTTTACAGCCCAGACGTATGCATCGGCCATGGAAATGATGGTTCAGGTTGAACCTGAACTTATGGTAGTGGATCTAAGTATTCCAGAGCATTCAGGTGAGGTGGCAACACCGGATGTGGGGTTAAGGTTGGTTGAAGACTTGCTGACAAGCAAATTAGCCCCCAATATTGCGGTATTGAGTACAGATATTAATCCTCTGGTGCGCTTAAAGTCGATCATTAAGGGCTATGAAGGGGGCTTTGCGGCCATGGACAAGTCTTTGCCGCTGCAGGAGATGCTTAATTACATTGACTTTGCTATGCGGGGGTCGGTGTATTTGCCGCAAAAGGTAAAGTCTCGACCTGAGTTTCATCCTAAGTGGCTAGAGCTGCTGCAGTTAAGGTTTCAGGAAGGCTTGACGGATAAGGCAGTGGCCAAACGCATGGGAACGAGCGATCGCACCATTCGTAACTACTGGGTAAGGATTCAAGATGCCTTGCTAATTGGAGATGAACCAGACAAAGACTTAAAGGTGCAAATTGAAATTGAAGCCCGCAAAATTGGGTTAATTCATTAAGGACTGCAATATCGAGCAATAAGTTTTCCCAAGAATGGGGATCACGGGTGAGGGGCTAGTGAGAGACTGATTATTAATGCATCAACTTTTGCAAGATTGTCTGTCTAAATGAATACCTTTCTAGGTGATTCCAAATTTGGAAAAAATTGATTTCTAAATTGCCACCGCAGGAAAGGTCCCGTAGCAAAATTACGCCACACTAGGCTAAGCAATACAACATTTGGCGGATGAACGTTTAATCAACCAAATAGATTATGTTAGCTGGGCTAACAATAATATCTGTAACTGTTTGTAACTCCTCTAACTCCCAACTAAGCTATGCCAATCCCTCAAACATTAGACCAATGTAAGCAAGTGCTTCAAATTAAGCGGGTGGGTTCTAACTACCTACAGCAGCTGATCAATATTGGTATTCCGTCGGAAGCCGCACGCATGATTGCGGTTGCGATCGCAAAATATGATGTCGCCCAGTGCCATCCTGAAGGTACACAACGTCAGCTAATTTCCCACTACAGTGCTCTTGTTTGTCGCGCTAATCTTTGGCGACCTGGGTTGTTGTCAGCTTAATGTTGTTACGGTTTGAATCACCATAAGGATAACTCGTTCGTCATTAAAGACAAACGGTTGAATTGATGCTGTGGTGTCAAAAGATTTGCCATTAAGCTTCACCCAGCAGAGCTTGCCGTTAAATGTTTGCTGGGTAAGCATCGCTTCAACCAGCTGTTTAGAGGTTTCCGAATTATGGCAAAAATCTGTTATTTTTTGTTGTTTTAACGCTTCAACGGATACGCCTAAAAGTTTGCTGGTGGCTGGATTCCCATAAACGATTTTGCCATCGACAATGCGGGCAATGATTACCGCCAAAGGAAAAGCTTCAACGATAAGCCGAAACCCTTCCTTTGGCGCAGCTGAGTTTAGATTAGGTGAGTCTGAGGTCTGTCCCAGCCGTAACGTTAGCTTATGGTTTTCATCTCGGAGGGAATCTAGCAATATATCTGAATGCTCAATGGCCATATCAAGCATAAGTTGCAGGTCATCTCGTTCCTGCTCTAGTTCCATCAAGCGCTGGTCTAACGCAGCTTGAGTATCGGGCGCGGCATGAGGAACTGAATCACTATCTGACATGACATAACTACGAATAACTGCAGATACTTTAGAGGAGCTTATTTGCAGTTCCTTTCCAAAAGTGGAAAAATACGCACCAGATTGACGACTTAACAAAAATTACATAAAATGCCAAATTTACTATGAAGCAAGAGCGCTTTACACTTTAATCATTTTTTTATCAAATCAAGCAGATCCAAACAGTCCTTTCTTCAAGGGCTACGATCACTTATTAAAAAGATAATTCGAGAAGACTTTAAAGAAAAGTCTTCGGGTTAAGATAAGCAGCAACTTTCTAACCAAAGGTTAGCCCCCTCTATCTCCACGCCTTCATACCTTTAAAGAAAGGCATTGCCATCACATGATTCTGTTGCATGTTTCTGCCCCCTGTTTTCTGCGGTTTTGTCTATCTATCGGGATTTATGGGCTCTTCACTAGTCTGGCATCTGGGCCAGTGCTGGCCCAAACTCGCTATGCCCAAAGTGAGTTTCCAGACCAGATTGAGATAGAAACCCTGCCTGCTTTACCTGACAACCAACCAGAGCCTTTACTGGAAGCCTCCCCCACTGAGGTGGCACCACCAGCACTGATCAGACCTGGCACTATACCGGAGACGATTGTCGTCAACGACTTTGATGTGGTTGGTAGTACGGTATTGAATGAAGTAGACTTGGCGGAAATTACGGCCCCTTACCTCAATCGTCCCCTGACACCAGCAGATTTATTTGAGGTGCGTTCGGCCATTACACAGCGTTATGTAGAGGCTGGCTATGTAAACTCAGGAGCCTATATTCCACCTCAAACTTTAAATAATGGTGTAGTAAAAATTCAAGTACTGGAGGGACGGCTGACGGACATTAATGTCGATGTCGATGGTCGGCTGTCCCCTGGCTATGTACGTCGTCGACTGGCCCTGGCCGGGGAAACCCCGCTTAATTCTGAACGGTTGCTAGACGGGCTACGGCTGCTACAGTTAGATCCATTAATTGAAACAGTTACAGCTGAACTGGCCACAGGGACCGAGCCTGGTACCAGTGTTTTAGATGTGGATG
>JAHQVZ010000238.1 GCA_019634055.1 Leptolyngbyaceae cyanobacterium MAG.088 | reverse complement strand
GGTTTCAATCAGGGCATCGATGGCGGTGGCATAAACCACGTTGTAAGTGAGGTCTTGGCACAGTTCGCCAATGGACCAGGCACAGTTGCTGCGCACAATGGCAATGGGATCGTTGCGCATGGTTTTCACTAGAGCCGGAATCGCTTTGAGAATCGCTTCGAAACTGATTTTACCCATTTGTCCCAGGGCGCTCGCTGCCCAAAGTCTAACCACAGACATATCATTCTCAATGGCTGCTACTAGGGGAGCGACTGCTTTCTCATTGCGGCAATTGCCCAAGGCCCATACCACCGCCTTACGCACATAGCCATGGGAATCGGATTTAAGCTGCTCAATCAGCGCATCCACCGCTGTTTCACTGGGGTTACGCCCCAACGCATAGGCGGCATTCACCCGTACCAGGGGGCTTTCATCATCTAACAGCTCGATTAGTCGTGGAATGGCGCGAGGTTCCTGGATTTTATAAAATGCCCGAGCCGCTAACATCCGCTGCTGCAGATTTTCTGACTGCAGTAGCGGCAGCATTTGATCAGGGTTATAACGAGGGGCATCATCCTCCAAAGGGATGTCATCCAGGGGATCGATGGGCGCATCCATCCCCACCTCAGCGTCTAACACATCAAGGGCATCAAAATCATCCATGGATTTAAGGAAGCATAAAACTTAGTACAGCGTCAACGCTAAAAAGTTTGACTGAATATTGATAAAGAGTGAGGGGTGAAGAGGATTAACTCTTTACCCCTCACTCTTTGCTCGTTACACACCTAAATTAAAGTCTGCAACTGATAGTTTCCAGATTTAAGTGTGACCAACCACTAGATAGAGGACAGTACAGTACGAGCAGCTGCCAGAGTATTAGCGATGTCGTCATCGGTGTGAGCCAAAGAGGTAAAGCCCGCCTCAAATTGAGAAGGTGCTAGGTATACCCCTTGCTCTAACATTCCCCGATGGAAACGACTGAACTTTTCCAGGTCAGACTTTTTGGCATCGTCATAGTTATGAACAGGCCCTTCGGTGAAGAACATGCCAAACATGGCACTGATGTTGCCACCACAAACAGCATGGCCGTTTTCACGGGCAATTTCTAGCAATCCCGTAATCAGCTTATTGGTCTTTTCTGCAAGTTGCTCATAGGTACCGGGACGACCCAGGATCTCCAAAGTCTTAATGCCAGCGGTCATAGCCAGAGGATTCCCTGACAATGTCCCGGCCTGGTAAACCGGACCTGCGGGAGCCACCATTTCCATAATTTCGCGACGACCGCCATAGGCACCGACGGGCAAACCACCGCCGATGATTTTGCCCAGGGTGGTCAGGTCAGGCGTAACACCCAGCTTCTCTTGCACACCGCCATAGGCAATGCGGAAACCGGTCATAACTTCATCAAAAACGAGTAAAGCGCCGTTATCCTGAGTGATTTCTCGCAATCCTTCCAGGAATCCTGCATCGGGGGTGACAAAGCCAGAATTTCCAACGATAGGCTCCAGAATAACGCCGGAAATTTCGTCAGGATTTTGTTCAAACAGGGCCTTAACAGCCTCTAGATCGTTGTACGGGGCGGTCAGCGTAGCCGCAGTGGTGCTCTTGGGTACACCGGGGGAATCGGGCAGACCCAATGTGGCCACACCAGAACCGGCTTTTACCAGGAACATATCGGCGTGACCATGGTAGCAGCCTTCAAACTTGATCACTTTGTCACGACCGGTAAAGGCCCGCATCAGACGCAGTACTGCCATGCAGGCTTCGGTACCGGAGTTAACAAAACGGACCATTTCAATACTGGGGACGGCGGCAATTACCATCTCGGCCAGCACGTTTTCAAGGTAGCAGGGGGCACCAAAGCTGGTTCCCTTGGAGAGAGCTTCAACCAGGGCGGCGTTCACTTCGTCATTGGCATGACCGCAAATGGCAGGTCCCCAAGTACCGACGTAGTCAATATATTCGTTACCGTCAACGTCCCAAATATGAGACCCCTTAACATGGTCAAAAACGATGGGTTGGCCACCGACGGACTTAAATGCACGCACAGGAGAACTCACGCCTCCGGGCATCAGGTTCTGGGCAGCTGCAAAAATCTCATCTGATTTTGTTGTTTTTAATGATGATGTGGTGCTAACCAACGGGCTCTCCTTATGATTAAAGTTTGTTTGTCGAAGGGATCAAACTGACAGCCCGCAATGGCTGTCTTTGTGAACAGTATCTGAAGATTGCAGTATTCTCAATCCTAGCGTTTGTGAGAGTAACGATTGCAATATGTTAAGGAATGTAGCAATGGAGTGAAAGCCCGCAAACTGAGACAATGGGCCTGCACTGAACTGATTTATTGCTGAACCCACACAGCCCATGAGTACTCCGCTTTCCTTTGTAGGCGCTATCCCCACGGATCAAATTCGCTACAACGACCAGGGCCTGGTACCTGCGATCGCACAAGATTATCTCGACGGCACCGTACTGATGATGGCCTGGATGAACCAGGATTCGTTACAAAAGACCCTGGAAACGGGCGATGTCTGGTACTGGAGCCGCTCCCGTCAGGAGCTGTGGCACAAAGGAGCCACCTCTGGCCATCTACAAAAGCTCAAGGCCATCCGTTATGACTGTGACAGCGATGCTCTGTTATTAACCATTGAACAAGTGGGCGATATCGCTTGCCACACGTGGGAGCGCAGTTGCTTTCACCAGGTGGATGGGGGCATTACGGCACCGGCAGCGGATACGT
Source organism: Leptolyngbyaceae cyanobacterium MAG.088 (assembly GCA_019634055.1). GTDB lineage: Bacteria > Cyanobacteriota > Cyanobacteriia > Phormidesmidales > Phormidesmidaceae > Leptothoe. The sequence continues at coordinate 3,937 of JAHQVZ010000238.1, read as the reverse complement.
TATCGCAAGTGTATGGGGTGATTTGCGATCGCAAAGCCAACCCCAAACCCGACTCGTATACCAACAAGCTCTTTGCCGGGGGCGACAATAAAATCCTCAAAAAAATCGGCGAGGAATCAGCCGAAGTGGTAATGGCTTGCAAAGATGACGACCCCGACGACATTGCTGGGGAAGTGGCCGACTTGCTGTATCACACCCTGGTGGCCATGGCCCATCACAATGTGGACATTAAGGATGTCTATCGGAAGCTGCAATCACGTCGATAATCACCTGTATGGGCATTGCATGTAATGCCCATACCAGAATCGTAAACCCATGGCAAAATAGCAGTACAAATGCCCTATTTTGCCTATGACCATCAAGCCGTCCCAGATTCAGGTAGTTCTCAAGGACAAGCGCGACCATTTCGACGCCTTCGAAAAAGCTCAACAATCTAGTCTGGACATCTACCAAACAGCCTGGCAGTCACTGTGTCAAACACCTAAAAAACAATTAGATCAGTGGCTTGATCAACAGCAAGGCACCATCGGCGCTCGACCTTTAGAATCACTGAGTCAAACCGAGCACGGTATTTGTCCCAGTGGTCTGCAGTGGGGCAACCGGGAACATAGCCTGCAGTGGGTCAATGAACATCTCAGCGGCATCACTACATTTGCCGTGGACGGTTCTCAGATTTTTCCCAGCAAGGATTTATCTCCGCCCATTGCCCTGGTCCAAATTGGCTGGTTTGAAAATCCCCACACATCGGCGGCGGATTATGTGAAAGATATTGAGCTGGATGTGATGACCCCAAGGGATTTAGCCCTTGGGGATAATTCAAAACCATTAGATCGCCTGGTGAATAAGCATCGATTTCAGATGGAAATCCAGCGGCTGGTGAAATACATCGAACAGGTAAAGGAACCTGAACGATGCCTGGTATTGTTTGACGGAGCTTTGGTTGCTACCTTTGCCGATGCCTATGAAGATGAGGACCGCAAAGACTATGTGGACGCATTGATCAGTCTATTGCAAGCTAGCGAAGACCATCGTGTCCCCCTGGTTGGCTATGTGGATACTAGCTCTGCCCATGATTTGACCACCTTGCTAGAACATTATTCGGCTAGCGTCGCAGCTGTGCCTAAGGTGACCGATGCTCAGCTTTTAAACGGCTATATGCAATGGGGGGACTGCACACCTTTATGTCAGTGCGATCGCACCGGCATTCTCTCTGAATACGGCGAGCACCACAAACATCGCATTGTATTTACCTATCTCAAAACAAATCAGGGATATCCAGCCCGCATTGAAATGCCCCGTTGGATACATGAATCTGGAATTACCGAGCAAGTTATCAACTGGGTTCGAGCCGAAATCATTGTTGGTGGCGGCTATCCCTATGCCATTGAAACCGCCGACCAAACTGCTGTATTGCAGACCCACGATCGCCAGGTTTTCTTTCGTATTCTCCAAGATTGGGCTAGCGAAGAAAAACTACAGCTCCGCTGGTCTCGCAAGATGATGAGCAAACTCCGCCGCCGCTAAGAGTAACGGGATATTACAAGTCCTCAGATTAAAGCCCCCCAAAAAATCGAGCCATTCCCAGCGGCTATATTCGGAAAGTGTCTAAGTGAAAACCCTTAAACTTCAGGATTTATTGTGGTTGTGAAGCCATGAAGAGCCGATCAAACCATGGAGTGTCTCTAATGATTTATTAGAAGATCATTTACTTTTGTATTTTTTGATTGCGTTTCTGTACATTTTTTTTGAGTCGATCCCCACATATCTTTACGATTAGAACGAATACGGAGGACGAGAACTCCTATATAACTGCACTTTGGGTAATTGTTGTTGCTAATAGTTACCCTGCAGTTTTTCCCTGGTACTGCCCTAACAAAAGGCTTGAAACGCACAAGGATTTGAACCCGATGACCTTACCTTTGTTGAGCTTTCCTTCCAGTAGTCAAAACCAGCGTGTGAACGGTTTTGAAGTTCCTGGTGATGAGCATTCCCGGATCTTTTCCACGACGCTACTCCCTGATGTCCAGGAGTTTGAAACACTTATCTTTGCTGCCTATCGCCGCATTTTTAATGAGCAGCAGCTGTTATCATCCCATCGCGATCGCTTTCTCGAATCTCAGTTACGTAGTAACCAAATCTCTGTTCGTGAATTTGTTCGAGGGTTATTGTTATCTGAGTCATTTAGACGCCTCAACTACGAGTGTAGCAACAACTATCGCTTTGTAGACATGTGCGTTCAGCGGGTGCTTGGTCGCCAGATTTATGATCAGCGCGAGACCCTGGCTTGGTCAATTGTGCTAGCCACTGAAGGAATTCAAGGCTTTGTCGATGCATTGCTGGGCAGTGAGGAGTATATCAGTAACTTTGGTGAAGATACGGTGCCCTATCAGCGGCGACGTATTCTGCCTCAGCAGACTATGGGTGAACTGCCTTTTGAGCGTATGCCTCGTTACGGTAGCGATCATCTAGAAAAACTGACTGCTCTCGGCAATAATTATGCATCTACGAGTGATGGTCTGCTGCTTGGCGATGGTTTGCCGCCAGAAGGTCTGCGCAAGGTCGGTGCCGCTATCACTGTCGCCGGTGCCATTGTCTTAACCAGTGGTCTATTAGCCGTCTTCTTATCCTGGTTTGGCTGGATTAAGATTTAAATCAAAAGGCTAATAATCAAGCCTGCTTCAACATGAATAACTATTGCAGGGCAACCACAGGTGGTTGCCCTGCAATAGTTTGGGCTCAGCCCTATTGATAGTGACAAAAAATGAGTAGAGTTTGGGCGAATAAAACGCTACTCCCATTCATTAAATGTGGGTGGCTCTTGGCGCTGTCTGGTTCGACGAGTATCCTGCCAGGCACTGCCTACTCCGTGTAAAATTCCTCGACCCACTAAACCGATCCCTCGACCCACTACCTCAGTGAGCACATAAACAACACTGCTGCCCACTAAGGAAACTAAGGCCCGTATTCTTGGGCTAAGGGCATCACGAGTTTCAAGCAATAATGTCATGGCCCAGGGCAACCCTGACAGTTGGTCTAGCTCTGCTCGACGAGGTGCATAAATAGGTGTGAGCATAAAGCCCCGTGGTCCCAGGGTATATAAACGGTACTGGCTTTCAAAAATGGCCGTTGGTTCGTTCACCAACCGATTCCATCGATAGCGCCAGGATAGGTCATTGCGAAACCGTTCAATATCCCGAGTAGAAATAATCCGACGGCTATATAGCCCCTTTTTGATCACTTCCACATCGGCTAAGCGGTTTAACAAAGGCTGCATCACTGCATTAGCCATTTGGATTAACAAGTTTTCCAGCAATTTTTCACTATGGACTAGTGCCTCGGGGGCGGTGGCAATGTAACTATTGCCATCCACCACCATCGCATCTTGAAACAGCCAATGGGCAAGTAATTCTGGTACCTGGGGAATATGCTGAAGAATGTCTTGTTCAACGAGCTCTTTTTCTTGATACAAAATAGCCACCAGTTCTTGTTCTACGCCGTTTAATGGCACGGTATAGTATCGACCAAAAAACTCTTCTATGGTGGCTACCCACAGATCACGCAAAATTTGAGAAGATTTATCTCGTAATTGTCCTGGCTGTAGGGACGACTGGCGCAAATCATCTAATAGATCTTCAAAGCGGCGAAGAATTATAAACAAAAGCTCTCGCTTTTTATCGAGACGTAGAATATCTATTTCTAAAGGGTCGGCTGTAGTGTTATCTAAATCGGTTTGCAGTTTTGTAAATACTGCCTCGAACACCATAGTTTGCACATCACCACTGCGCAAACTTAGTGGCTGTGGCCCAGGTGTTGTGATGGCAGCAGCGGCCCCCACAGACTGGGGGCGGCGCATCGACGGTAAACCTTTAGCCGCATTGGAACGTGTGGATGGTCTGAGATTTTTTTTCGCCCAATTAGCATCAGAATAGTTACGGGT
>JAHQVZ010000237.1 GCA_019634055.1 Leptolyngbyaceae cyanobacterium MAG.088 | reverse complement strand
TATTACTATTAATGCAGGTGATGTTTTACTAACCAACACATTTCTTGGCACTACAACCCTTAGCTCTGGCTTTATCTCTGGCAAAGGTAATGGTGGAGATTTGGAAATTAATGCGAATAATTTAACACTTACTGAAGGAGCGTTTATTGGTTCGTTTGTTGAAGAGTTTGGATTTGGTGATGCAGGTAATGTAACGCTCAATATTCAGGATTCTATTTTCTTAGAAGACCAGGCTCAGATCATTAGTTCGTCTGTTTTTAATAGTGTTGGTGATAGTGGTCGTATTCAGATCAATACAGGAGATTTATCCCTGGTAGATGGCTCTATAATCATCAGCAGTGTTTTTGGTGATGGTGATGCGGGGTCCATTATTGTAGACGCTCGCGATAGTATTACTATTGATGGGGCCGCAGGTGAATTTCTTCCTAGCGCGATCGCAAGCGATGTATTCACGGATGCAACAGGTCAAGGCGGAATCATTAATCTCACAACGGCTGTCCTCACGGTAACCAACGGTGGAACCATTACAGCGTCAACCGATGGTGATGGCAATGCTGGTAGCGTCACCATTAACGCTACAGAGTCAGCTACATTTGACGGCATTGGACCATTTGACCGTGTTAGCAGCGTTGGTGTAATTGCTGATGAGAATACAACAGGAGTCGCTGGCACGCTAACTGTTGAAACACCCTTTTTGCAGGTTTTAAATGGTGCTGAAATTACGGCAGAGACGCTTGGTGGCACTGGAACCGGTGGCAACTTAATTATTAGGGCAGACGAGCTGCGACTGGAAAATCAGGCATCGCTTACTGCAGAAACTGTTAACACCGATGGCGGTAACATTACTCTCGATGTAGGTCCATTATTGTTGTTGCGTAATGGCAGTGAGATTACGGCAACAGCAGGTGAAAATGCAAATTTTGGTAATGGTGGCAATATTGCTATCAATATGCCCGATGGCTTTATTGTGGCTGTATTAGACGAAGATAGTAATATTGAAGCCAATGCCTTTTTAGGGGATGGGGGTAATGTTAATATTGTCGCCCAGGGGTTGTTTGGCATTGAGTTTCAAGAAAACTCAACGTTACAGAGTGATATTACTGCCAGTTCTGATTTTGGTTTGCAGGGTAGTGTCACCATTGAGACCCCAGATGTTGACCCCAGTAAAGATTTAGCTACGTTGCCCACTGACCTAGTCGATGCATCACGATTAGTAGCCCAGGGTTGTGGAGACAGAGATATTGCCACGTCACTGGGTGAGTTTACAATTACCGGGCGAGGGGGCCTACCACCTACACCAGAACAACTCACCGCCCAAACAAGCCTGGCCGAGTGGGAAACGCTAGATACGCCTGAACAAGTCCAAAGTAGTGCTCAACCCATTGATTCTGAGCTAGAGAGCAGGACTATTCAACAAATTGAGGAGTTTCAGGGATGGATTGTTAATGACAGAGGTGACGTTGTGCTTACCGCTGATGCAGACACAGCTATTCCCCGCAGTCCATGGCAACCTGCAGTTCAATGTCGAACCCAGAGTTAAGCGTTAAATTTAGGAGGAATGAACGGGACTGCTCAGGGATATGCGAGCACATTAAAACCATTCACTGTTAAGGCAATAACGGTCCACTGGGTAATTGCGTAGTCAACTCAATCGGGTCCGAGTCCAACAAATCCTTTAGATTTTGTTCAGCCGTTGTGCGATTCACCTCGCTAGCTTTTATCAAACTAGCGATCGTCTCTGGCCATAGCCCAGCCTCAGCATAAATAAACGGTTGCTGCTCCACAGGCACCCCCTGTAACTGCTGATTTACATTGCCACTGTCAACCCTCTCAAAACTGCCCTCCACTCTCATATCCCCGGCAGGGTCGCTAACATCACAAATCAACTTCAGCTGCCAGTCATAGCGCTGTCCGATTCTCAACGGCGAAACCGTAGCCGTATCAGGCACATCAATGGTGACCAAACCGGCTTCTCCTGTCACGTTAAACAAGGTGCCATAGATCAGTTCATTGGAGCCCGCTTCGTAGAGAGCAAACTCAGCAAACTGTGCACTACTGCCAGGGAAATACGCATACAAAGCCGGATGAGAGGTGGCTGTTTGCGCCAAATTATTGGCTGGCATCAGGGCTACCAGTTTTTGGTTCCCCGCAACACAGGCACCCCGATTTGCACCCGATTCTCGATTTCCCGGCGCTCCCGTTGATGTTGGCCGAAAGCCCAGACGACCTTGGGCCAAAACCGGGACCGTCAACCCACTCACTATCACCAACCCCGTAATGGCTAGTCCTTTGAAGTAAGTGTTTAGATTACTTGGCTGTAGCATGCGTTTCATGGCGTTGCGTTTAGGGGCTTCAAGATCGTTGGCAAGATATTAACAGGGAATATAGTTTCTATCGGTGTTAAAACAACTTTTTGTAACCTCTTTATCAGGAAATTTTGATAGCAATGGCCTAAATCTCCTAGTATTTTGACTAGAGGCAATGGTTCGATAGATCAATTAATATTGATTTAAAGGCCAAATTAAGTACAGCAATCGTATTTCAAAACTAACGGCGCGGCTATTAGGAGGGTTCAAGATCAAACGTACGATTAGCCTTAAACCATCGATTAAGGCTCTGCAGAAAACCCTGCGCTCTGTACCGCTAGTTCAGAGTGTACATAAACTACCCATGCCAAACTTTTTGGTTGAGCTGGGTCGCCCCGTATTGCTTGCTAGTTTAATTGTTGCATCGTCTGTGCTAGCTCTTCGCCATCTGGGTGGTTTTGAAAAGTTGGAACTGGGTGCCTATGACCACTTCATCAGCTTGCGCCCTGGTGAAAGCACAGATCCACGCATACTGATTGTTGGCATCACTGAAAAAGATATCCAAACACGAAATGAATGGCCGCTTACGGATCAAACAGTTGCGCTGCTTTTAGAGAAATTAGAGCGCCATGGGCCGCGAGTGATTAGTCTCGATATCATGCGCGATGTCCCCCTTGAACCTGGCCGACAGGCGTTACTTCAGCGATTAACATCCAGCGACAATATTATTACTGTTTGCAAAGCCAGTACCCAGGACTATGTCGGGGTTCCTCCCCCACCTGGCACGACCTATGACTATGTCGGGTTTGCAGATTTGGTGATTGATTCAGGTGGGGCCATGCGACGGGCGCTGATGTTGATGGCTCCGCCCGTACCGGCTGGCGGACTGACTCAGTCACCTCATTTATGCAGTGGCCCTGACACAGTTATTTCCTTGAGTTTGCAAACGGCAATGCAATACTTGGATGCCGAAGGTATTTATCCAGAACAGCTCGAAAGTGGTGAACTACGCCTGGGGTCTAAAATTATTCCGCCGTTAACGCCTAATTTTGGTGGCTATCAAACCACCGATACGGGGAGCGGCTATCAGCTGATGCTTAACTATCGCTCGGCACAGCAGGCAACTGAATTAGTGACCTTAGACGATATTTTGACCAATCAAGTCGATCCTGAATTGATTCGCGATCGCATCGTTTACATAGGCTACCTGACCCCCCAGGCCGGTGACGACTTTTACACCCCCTATAGTCAGGCCCAAACCGATGACCAAAAAATGCCGGGTGTGGAAATTCACGCCCAGTCCACCAGCCAAATTTTAAGTGCTGTTTTGGATGGGCGACCGTTAATTTGGGTATGGCCCGCCCCCCTTGAAGCCCTCTGGGTTTTAACCTGGGCCATGGTCGGTGGCATCCTCGCTTGGTACATCCGTCGCCCATGGCGACTGAGTTTAACCGTCTTAGGAGTCGCCGCCAGCCTCTATGGATTTTGTTTTTTCCTGATGTTGCAAGGGGGATGGCTACCCCTGGTACCACCCGTAATTGCCCTGGGGGCGACCGCTTCTGCCACCATTACGATTCTCAACCAAAAGCTTAAAACCGAAAACCTGCGGATTAAAACCGAACTCGATATCACCCGCCGTTTGCAGCAAATGATCCTGCCGCCAGAGCAAGAACTGCAAGCGATTGAAGATCTAGATATCGCTGGGTATATGGATCCCTGTGATGATGTCGGTGGAGACTACTATGACGTCATCTCCAGTCCCCAGGGAAACCTAAAAATTGGCATTGGCGATGTCACTGGCCATGGCCTAGAAAGTGGACTGATCATGATTATGGTCCAAACTGCCGTCAGAACCCTGTTAGAGAGCAAAGAAACAAAACCAGAAAATTTTCTAAGTGTCCTAAACCGCTCTATGTACTACAACGTGCAGCGGATCAATTCTGACAAAACCCTGACCCTAAGCTTATTAGACTACAAACAGGGCACCCTTTGTCTAAGTGGGCAACATGAAGAGGTGCTATTGGTACGAGCAGATGGTTCCCTAGAACAGATTGACACCGTCAATTTAGGCTTTCCCATTGCCCTCGAAGAAGACATTGACGATTTCCTAGCCCATACCCAAATCCAATTAAATACTAACGATGTAGTCGTGCTTTACACTGACGGGATTACTGAAGCAAGAAATATAGAACGTGAACTTTATGGCTTACCACGGCTGTGTGACGTCATCGTGAATAACTATCAGAAAACAGCAAAAGAGATCAGAGCCGCTGTCATTAAAGATTTAACCAGCCATATCGGCCAGCAAAAAATCTTGGATGATATTACCCTACTGGTTCTTAAACAAAGATAGGGGGGAAACCAGAAACATGGCTATACCCACATCATCCAAATCAGAATCATTCGGTCAGTTCATAGACGAACTGCAAGACGAAAAACTATGTGTCAAAATTAATTTCCCCACACAGCTAGTCAAACAAAGAAAGTTTTGGCCCAATAGTAATCGCTCCGCTAAGTTTATTTCAGAGTATATAGCCATATTTTTTCCCATTGAAAACGAGCAATTAGACCAACTGCGCCAACAAACAGAAGTAACCGATGCCGCCCGCTACATTACTAACGAACTCTTAGAGAATGCGTTCAAATTCTCTTGTCCCGAAGCTCAACAACCTGTAGAGTTGTCGGTTTACCATTATCCTGACCGTATAATTATGATGGTTGCCAATACGACCTATGCCGATAATGTGAATGCCTTTAGAGATCTCACCCATGATCTAACAACATCAGATCTCAATGACCTTTACGTAGAGCGTTTAGAAAGAAATTTAGATTATGAACATGCTTTCAACTCTGGCCTTGGATTCATTACTATCTTGCTTAATTACAATACAAAGCTAGGTTGGAAAGTTGAGCGCCACCTACCAGAATCAGATATTGTCCTGGTAACTACAATGACTCAACTATTTTTTGAATGATTAAGCGGTTGATGAGTAGTAATACACGTAAGCCCATGGTCCTGGGCCTTTATCCTGAGTGGTGAATAGAAAATGTCCTCTACCCAAAGCTTACCCAGTCAAACCCCACTCAAAGGTATTCGTGGTGCTTTCTTAGACTTTGTTGACGATCCATTCTATACATCAGAGACAGAGAGCGTTCGCTATTTGAAAGATGGATTGCTTATACTAGCAGGCGGCCACATCCATGCGTTTGGACCTTACACAAAGCTACAGTCGCAATATAAAAATATTTCCATTACTGAGTATCCTGGTCGACTAATCATGCCAGGGTTTATAGACACCCATATCCACTATTCTCAAACCAAGATGATTGCTTCCTATGGGGAACAACTTCTGGAATGGCTTAACCAATATACATTTCCTACCGAAAGTAAATTTAACGATAAAACCTATGCCCGAAATGTGGCCGAAGTGTTCTTAGATGAGCTACTGCGCAATGGTACTACTACGGCCCTGGTTTTTGCCTGTGTTTTTCCGCAATCAGTAGATGCTTTCTTTGAAGCCGCAGAGCGCCGTAACCTTTGCATGATTGCTGGCAAAGTGATGATGGATCGCAATGCCCCTGACAATCTTTGCGATACGGCAACATCTTCCTATCAAGAGACCAAAGCCCTCATACAAAAATGGCACAAGCGCGGTCGCCTTTACTATGCTGTCACACCTCGATTTGCCATTACTTCGACCAATGAACAACTTCGTTTAGCCGGTCAACTCTTACAAGAATTTCCTGACGTTTATTTGCACACCCACCTGTCGGAAAATATGGACGAAGTGGCTTGGGTAAAACAGCTTTTTCCTGACTGTCATGGATATCTAGACACCTACGACCAAGCAGGGCTAGTCAAAGAACGTTCGGTGTTTGCCCATGGAATACAGCTAACCGATGACGAATTTAAACGGCTCTCGGAGGCTAAATCAGCCATTTCCTTTTGCCCCACGTCCAATTTATTTCTCGGCAGTGGATTGTTCAAAATTGAGCAGGCAAAGTCCGTAGATTACCCTGTTAAAGTAGGGCTGGGAACAGATGTGGGCGCAGGTACGAGCTTTTCAATGTTGCAAACAGCTAATGAGGCCTATAAGGTGGCGCAGCTGCGCCATCAAAAACTATCGCCTTTCAACGCGTTATTTTTAGCTACCCTGGGTGGTGCCAGGGCATTATGCCTGGATGATACCCTGGGTAATTTTGATGTAGGTAAAGCCGCAGATTTTATTGTGCTAGATCCACAGG
>JAHQVZ010000236.1 GCA_019634055.1 Leptolyngbyaceae cyanobacterium MAG.088 | reverse complement strand
TACCTTAGACCACAGCTGATTACCATCCATTAGCCATAGGGTGCTGCGATCTGCCTGCATCAGTTTGCGCGCCTCGGCCATGACCGACTGCAGCGTCACCTCTAAATCTAAGCTTTGCTCCAACGACGAAATCGCATTTAGCAGAGCGTTTAAGCCTTTCTGAGTGCGCGCTGCCGTATAAAACGAGTTACAGCTCTCTAGCAATACACCGATAGAGCGCGCAAAGGATTCAAACTCCTTTTCATCCTCCAGGGTAAACTGATCGCCACCGAACTTATTTAACAGCTGGACTACCGCGACAACCTTGACATCGTTACTAAAGATCGGCATGCACAAAATATTCTTAGTGCGATAGCCCGTTTCCTCATCGGTGGCCCGGTTAAACCTGGGGTCATCGTAGGCATTAGAAATATTTAGCGTTTTTTTCGTCTCAGCCACATAACCAGCAATACCTTTATTCATCGGTATTCTGATTTCAATCGCTTTTTCTCCTTCACCCTGGGCAATTTTTGACCACAGCTCTTTATTTTCATCGTCAACGATAAAAATAGTAGTGCGATCAGCTTCTAGGATTTGACCAATTTTTAAGGTAAATGCCTCTAATAGCTCTTCGAGCAGGGTTTCTAAGGATTGATTGTTAATTAAGTTGATCGCTTTGAGAAAGTACTCAAACTCTTGAATGATCAACTCTAGGAGCTCAATAAACCTAGGCTTAGATAAATGCTGAACCTGAGCCTTAAGACGACCAGGCATAGTGCCCTGAGACAATCGGGCCAACGTGCTATCTGCAGATGACTGAGCCATAGTTATTTATACGGATTAGTCAAAATTATAATTTAATGGAAGTTAATGAACCCTACAGAATACACACTAGTTAGAGCATTCACTAAGGTACCCTCTAAATTTCACTAGCCAACATGGCAAAAGGTTGCCACCCAATGGCAAAAGATTTGCCACCCACTGCTTACCTTCTAGTTTAATCAGTTTGACCAGATTGATTGATAAGTCTGTCAGCAGGTTTGCTTAATTCGACAACAAATCATCAGCATCCAGGCTCAAATCAAAGGCCAATCAAGGCAAAACAGAGACAAGAAATGGGTTATTCAGGCTTAAGCAATGGAAATGCAATCACATCTCGAATGCTTGGAGAATCGGTCAGCAGCATGACCAACCGGTCAATACCCATGCCCATACCGCCAGTGGGCGGCATACCATATTCTAAAGCGGTCACAAAGTCTTCATCAAGACTGTGGGCTTCCAGGTCACCCGCTGCTTTTTTAGCGGCCTGGGCCTCTAGACGCTGGCGCTGATCTACCGGATCGGTTAACTCTGAGAAACTATTAGCCGTTTCACGGCCGACAATAAATAATTCAAACCGCTCTACCAGGCCAGGCTTCTCGCGATGGGGCTTAGCCAGAGGGGAAATTTCTACCGGATAGTCGATGATAAAGGTGGGCTGTATTAAAGTTGGTTCCACAGTCTGCTCAAAGGCTTCATTGAGCACATGGCCAATACTGGGACAATCATCAATGCCATGCAGTCCCGCTTCCTTAGCAGCGGCCTTGGCAGCGTCTAAATCAGTAAATTCAGCAAAATTCACCCCCGTCTTCTCCTGCACAGCATCATGCATGGTGATACGCTTCCAGGGTGTGCTCAAGCTGATGCTTTCACCCTGATAGGTAATCTGGGTCGTGCCTAACACCTCGTCAGCAGCATTAACAATCAGAGCCTCGGTAATGTCCATCATGTCATGGTAGTCGGCATAGGCCTGATATAGCTCAATTGAGGTAAATTCTGGGTTATGGCGGGTGGAAATCCCTTCATTACGAAAGATCCGACCCATTTCAAAAACACGTTCAAAACCACCCACAATTAAGCGCTTCAGGTGCAGTTCTGTGGCAATGCGCAGATAAAGCTGCATATCCATAGTGTTGTGATAGGTCACAAAAGGTCGAGCATCGGCCCCGCCAGGTTCGGCCTGTAAAACAGGAGTTTCAATTTCAATAAAGTTTTGCTGGTCCAAATAGCGCCGAATTGAGGCCGTAATCTGGGCCCGCTTACGAAACGTATCCCTGACCTCAGGATTCACAATCAAATCGACATAGCGCTGACGATAGCGCTTAGCCACATCAGTTAGGCCATGCCACTTATCTGGCAGGGGCAATAGGGATTTGGTAAGAATTGCGTAGGTGCTCACTTTGACCGACAGCTCACCCTTATCGGTACGCTTGATAATGCCCTTTACCCCAAAAAAGTCACCCACATCAGTGAGCTGCTTAAGGTGGGTAAACGCCTGCTCATCCGTCTCGGCCATGGCCGCCTGGATGGTCTTTTTATCTAAAAATAACTGAATAGAACCAGTCTCGTCTTGAAGCGTAAAAAAGGCGAGTTTACCAAATACTCGCCGGGCCATAATGCGACCAGCAATACTGACCTCAAACTCTGTTTCTTCCCCCGTGGGCAAGTCAGTAAACTTCTCCTGGAGTGCCGCCGCCTGATGTGTAACATCCCAGGTATAAGCGTAGGGATTAAGCCCTAGCTGTTTCAGCTCATTTACTTTTTGTAGACGGGCAGCGCGCAATTCGCGAGGGCTTTGATCATTAGGCTGGGAGCTGGCCATGCGTTAGGGAAAGTCAGTAATAGTTGTGCAGGTGTTAATTGTATTGGGGGAATGGGGAGTAGGCAATGGGCAGGGCCTTTAGGCCGGGCAATGGGTTTTGAAGTTAGGCTATTTCATGTACAAAAACAATTCTGACTGTATACCCCACTGCCCAGCGAGCGTTGCGAGCGAACTGCCCATTGCCCAGCGAGCGAACTCACTATGCTATGTATTTGTCGAGTAACTGAGCTATCTTATCTGGGGCGGGTGGTTTAGCCAGAAAGTCATCGGCACCGGCCATTTTGGCCCGCATGCGGTCAATTACACCATCGCGGCCTGTGAGCATAATAATGGGTGTTTTGTAAAACACTTCAGTACGGCGTAGAAACTTACAAAGTTCGTAGCCACTGATATTAGGCATTGTGATATCTAGAAAAATCAGATCGGGCTCATGCTGCGTGAGTATGGAAATTTGCTCGACTGGCTTCGTCACGGGTAGTACTTCATAGCCCAGAGGCTGCACTAGTTCAGCCATAAATTTACTCACTAGAGGGCTATCGTCGATGCAGGCAATCAGACCCTTAATTGCCCCTTGGGAGCTAGCTGCTGCAGGGCGGGGGGGCACGTAGGGAGCAGGAATATCTGACAGCGGCTGTAGTTGGACCCATCCCTGGTGGATCAGTGGCAATAGCAGTTTCATTACCTCAGGGATAGTGCGACGGGCCTGGGCCGCGATATCCCAGATAGTAATATTGCCCTGCATCCAACGAATTAAACGCTCATACTTAGCCGTGGGTAAATTGACCTGCAATCCTTGGGCGTTGATGACCATCGGAGACATGTAGGGCAGTTCATGGGTAGCCAGGGTGGGTAAATAGCCGCCTACGGTGGCCCGTAATACATCATAGGTTTGTTGCGATCGCGACAACGCCCGCTGCACCGACAAAAACACCATCTGCTGAGCCACCATCCGGTTTGGGTGCCATTGCGCATCGGCGGCGGAGTGCCCCATAAGCGTTAGTACCACCTCATCTACAATGCTCTGAATACTAGCCTTAGCCTGATTTAGGGAAATGTATTTACGATCAATCGCCTGGCTGATAAAGTCAACCTCCCAATAATCATCAGGCGTGCGCATATCAGTAAACCAGCTGCTAGCAAACTGCTCATTATGCCGTCTTAATGAGCGATACCAACGCCGGACTGGATGCTTCCCCCCGGTAGCATAGATTAATCTGCCAGAATAAAAATATAGTTTCCACGGTTCACCAGTGGCTGCCCCGACCAATAGTTCACCAGTGGAACGTTTCCGGGCAAGGGTCAGTAAATACTGGGATAAGGATTGGGTCTGGGTCAGCATATAAAAAAATACTTTGAAGCTTTGGGCTTGGCTCTATTACGGCATCAAGCTTGAAAGTTTAGGTAGGAAAACAGTCCATAGCCCTACCCTGGGATACACTTTGTACCTAGTTTTCCCGTAGTTAGACCAATACCGCTATTCTGCAAACCCTGAGCCAATGATTTCTAAGGAAACCATTCGTCAACGCCTGTTAACACAAGTGCGTCAGCGCGGCACTGAGAAAACAATTTGTCCAATTGAAGTGGATCGAATTATTGGGGGGTGATCAGTGGCGTGAGCGCCTGGAGCCAGTAAGAACTGACGGACCACTAGGCAGAGGGTGCTAATTCTTTGGTGTCTTCTTGCTGGGTGGCCGCAACGGATGGGCTCACATCGCTGGTACAGCCATGCTGCAGCTCCCACACTTTTAAGGTAATCAGATATTCATAAAATGCTTGGAGCATGCACCAGGTAAACCCGGCACGACCATCTAGAATGCCGCCCAGGAAAAAGTACATGTAGATAAACCGCACCAGGGGGCGCAGGGGCATGCGCAGGGACAGGTCCTTAAGGGCCCGCCGACGCTCTACCTCGGAACGGCCCAACAGCAGAGCCTGCCAGTTTACGCCGTGGTCCGATAGTTGCTTAATGGTTTCGGCGGCCTCATCACTGGAATAACGGTTGTGTTTTTCTAGCCAACGGCCAAAGCCTTTGCTACAGGTGTAGTGGGGATAGGTTTCTTGGAGAAACCCGGTAGACCCATCACACACTTCGCGCTCGGTGTGGCCATAGTCGTCAAACCAGACCAGTTGCTTGTCGAACAGTCGTAACTGATAGCGCGGATACTGGGTGCTATGGCGAATCCAGTGGTTCATAAACATGACTCGCTCAGCCGCGTAGTACCCTATATGCTCGCCAGACTGTGCCGCCGTGACACATTCGTTTAATAGCTCTGGCGTCATGCGTTCGTCAGCTTCAAGGATGTAGACCCAGTCATATTTGGTGGGTACATTGCGCAGCATCCAGGTACGCTGTCTGCCATGGCTTTCAAACGCGTGCTGCACGGTGCGAACAGGATAATGCTGAGCAATTTCCAGGGTGCGATCGCTACTAAACGAATCCACCACGATCACATCATCGGAAACCAGGGCTGATTCTATACAGGCTGCAATATCTCGCTCTTCATTGTGAGTCAAAATAAAAATCGAAATCATTGCAACGTTCCAGCAATCTTATTGATAAGGGAGTAACAGAGAACACTCAACCAGCTATGTCTATCAGATTGCCCTCTAACCTTGGGTAATGCAGCAAAAAGTCTGTTTCACCACAAACTTTTGATATAAGCTAACCAAACCATAAAGGCCCGGAAAAACTCATGCTGCGTTAATCTACAAACGCTATAGCTAACGTTTAGGGTGTGCTGTATTTTACTAAATTCTTTTTATTGGACCCTATTTTCTTTAAGGAAAGGTTAATGAGTCCGCCAAATGGCGGATACTCTCATAGTCCTTTTAGATACTTCAATGTTTAGTTATTTAATGCCTTTAAGCGTTGCTGAGCGGCCACCGTCGGGTTTGCGATCTCAAAGTCTGAGCAATCAATGGCTTCTTCTGACAGCGCGGTAGAAGGATGAAGCGGACACTTAAGAACGGCCTGATTGGTAAAGAAGCTACAGTCTGAGCAGGGAATGCGGTGCATGGTCTGGGCACGTTGCACACCATCACGGGTAGCGGCAATCACCTGCCAGATGCCCATGGCCACAATAGACCAGGCAAGCACAAGGCAAACCGGACCAAGATAAGGCTGCAGCCATTGCATCAGGTGCAGCAAAATTAGATGGAATAGTTGTATTAGTTGATACACAGACGCCATCCCCATGGTTTCATTAGCTATCAGCTTAGGCGGCGTTAAAATTCGCTGACAAAAGTGAAACGTTTTTTAGCATATGGAAGAGGGGGCGGTGGCATTAAAGGTCTGGGCGATAATTGGTGCCGTTTAGCAAGACTACTGTGTATACATACGTCAGGGATAATTGCTAAAACTCTTAAAATCATTAGGTTTCAAGACTACCTACTCAGGGTTCCCCTTAGTAAGGGGAAC
>JAHQVZ010000031.1 GCA_019634055.1 Leptolyngbyaceae cyanobacterium MAG.088 | reverse complement strand
GGTTAATTGCCCATTTAAATCAATGAAGAAATCGAATAGAGAAAGTCCACTTAATCCAGGCAGCCCAATGGCATCTTGTCTAACTCCTGCACGAATATCGACCGTAGCCTCAGCACTACCATCAATAGAAATAGTGTCGCCATTGGATAGCTCTATAGTTTCTTGCAAGAAATCAGTTCCTTCAGTCCCAATGTCAGGGCCAGTTACCACGATTACTCCAGCATTAACTGAACCACCTGCTAGGATGTGTAATGAGGTCCCTAAATAGCCACTGAGATCAACGTCTCCAACAGCCCGAATAATAGGATCATTAGGGCTTTCTAGATTACCAAGGGTGTTGTCCAGCTCTTCAATACGAAAGCTGCCACCACTCCAATAATGGGCATCACCACCAACTGGGTTGGCCGATCTCAAGACCATATCTCCACCCGAATATAACCCGCTATCAGGATGGCTCAGGGCAAAAATATCGACTAGACGGTCACCCTGTACTACTAAATCGTCTAGTGACGCCGCAATAAACGGATTATCCACCGAATCTCGAATTTGTACCGAATCCGTTCCCAAAAGAGTTAGATTTCCGCCAGAAAAAAGCTGACCTTGGAGGTTGAGGAGATCTCCCCTCAATTCAAAATCTTGTCCTGTTTGGAGTGTACCAAGGTTAGTAATTGTTGAACCAGATGGTGTCGGTCCATATTGTAATCCTAGCGGGACATTGACTGTTAACAGGCCACTATCAGTGTCAGGAGATGCATTAAACTCTGAACCATCCGAAAATTGAAATGAACTGGCAGTTGTACCTACAAACGAACCTTCAATATCCAGACTGGCAGTCTCACCAAAGAGAATACCGTTAGGATTCATGAAAAACAGATTGGCTGGACCATCGACGCCAAGGGTGCCGAAAATATTTGAAGGATTGGTTCCTGTAACACGGCTAAAAATGTGGTCAACGGTGTTCGGGTTACCAAAATAGATTCGTTGTCCTTCATCGATATTAAACTCAGAAAAACTGTGAAAGAGATTAGGGCCACGGATAGCACCGCCATCAATGAGATCGGCTAATTCCCCTCCCAATTCCGTATCTTGTATCACAATCGACTGTTCTACACCAAGAGATTGATCAGGCGTAAGTTGGGCTACAAGAACGGGCATCGGAAGCATAAACATGGGGCTGTTTGAGAAAAACGGTCATAGCACGATCGCCCAGAGTATATAGCCCAACCAGCTAGATGCCATCATGGATCACGGAATGGTTAATATTTGATATTACAGATTGTTTCTTAAAGATGCTAACTGGTTACAGCTTTCAGGAGGATGAGTCATGACAGACGTTGGCCTTACCCATATTGCTTTGCCGGTCTCTAATGTGGAGCGTAGCATTGCGTTTTATAAAACCTATGCCAACATGCAGGTGGTTCATCAGCGCATTGATGCAGAAACTGGCATTCCGGTGGTCTGGCTGTCGGATCAAACCCGCCCGTTTGTAATTGTGCTGATTCAGACTGAATCTGTGCACCCAATATTATCTGCCATGGCACACCTGGGGGTAGGCTGTTGCAGTCGAGAAGAATTGGATGCTCTGTGTGCAAACGCTAAGCAACAAGGCATTTTGCTCAAAGCTCCTCAGGATTCTGGATATCCTATCGGGTATTGGGCCTTTTTGAGCGATCCTGATGGTCATACTCTAGAACTTTCCTATGGTCAGGAGGTGGGGCTGACGGTGGCGGCAGGTGGTCAAGATATTGCAGGGGCAAAAGTCTCAGGTGGTGAGAGATAGTGGGCTATGGAGGAATGGATAGTTGATAATGGATAATGGGCGGAATGTTTATGGTATTGGCTGGTGTAGTGGCTAAAGTGCGATCGCATTTGGTAAAACGGCTTTAGGTAAACAACCATGAACGCCCTTGGTGGGTAGATTAACGGCCTGGGTAATGTGAAAATTAACGCTGAGGCTACAGAACATATAGGCGTCTTCAGCCGTCATCCCCACAAAACGTTCTAAAAAAGCCAGCATACGCTCAAGACACTGCTGAAAGGCAGCATCCAGGGTAGGACCAAAGCCCATGGTGAGCCAATCGCTGGCAGTTTCCGCCAGGGGCAGAGGTAGCTCGCTCAGGGTGCTATGTGCCTTTAACTGAATCCTTCCATTCATTGATGTTTCTAGCGCTGTTAAACAAGCTTCTCCATCTCCTTGAAGACTATGGCCATCGCCAATGGAAAACATAGCCCCTGGTAAGTAAACGGGCAAAAACAACCGACAGGGAGCCTGTAACAACCGATTATCCAGGTTGCCACCAAAATCTCCAGGAGGAACCGAATGGCGCTGAGTATCTGCTGTGGCTACTCCCAAAATGCCAAAAAAAGGTTTTAGCGGTAGGGTAATGCCACTACCAAGGGGAAACTCCACGGTTCTAGCCTGAAGATTAATCGGTGTAAATCGGAGCACTGACTTTTCAAACCGTTGGGGCAGTGCCCCTGCCCCTGGCCGCATCAGGGTAAAGCCCATGGGCAGACTCGGCATAATCTCTTCTAGACGCACTTCTAAGACATCTCCCGGTTGCGCTTCTTCGATACAGATAGGCCCTGTCATTAAGTGAGGGCCTTCTGCAATTTGTCGCTCAGGAGGCAGATGATGGCAAATCTCTAAAAACTCAGGGGGTAAAAACTCTGCTGGCGCATCTTGATAAACTGGCAGCCCTGAAAACGTTTCAACCTGAATGTGATCACCCGATTTTACTGTCAATGCAGGTGGTAACGCAGAAGAAAACCCGCCAAAATGAACAGTCGAACAGGTCGCCTTCAGTGAATGAGTAACCATAATCAGTGGGTCAGTTCAATGTTTTATAAACGATACAAGCGTTGTTTAACGCCTTTAACCTGTATAAGTGTAAGACTGAACCGACTAAGGGATAGAAATTAAATATAGCTTGGCGCACATAGTTCAATGCATAGATGCTCCCTGGAAGCTTTAGCTGCCAACAGCTATGTGCGCAGCAAACTGCTGTTGGCGTAGCCTTTCCTGCGGAAATATGTATCCAGCAGTTTGCTATAAATTCCAATTTTCTGGATCTCAACTCCCCATAGTTCTTAAATCATAGCTATGAGGACTAGGGGAGTTGTTATTTCTCTGTCCTACGCTACCTGTTTAAGTGGCAATGCTGGACGAGGTTGATCAGTCGCTGGGTAATGCTTCAAATCAGCTTCCATAAGATGATGAGGATGCCCAAGGACTTCGATTTCTTCTAAGCTATTCCAGTGGAGACGGGTAAAAAATCGCACGTTTTGGAGCTGGACTGTGGCGAGGAAGCGATCGCAACCCCACGTATTTGCTGTTGTTACCGCTTTTTGAATTAATCCTTTACCAATGCGGCCCACCCTGCGAAAGTCTGGATGTACCCCCAAACGGCCACCGTACCAGAGGCGATTTTTTTTCTCATAGATGCGTACAACACCAACCACTAGATCGGGCTGATCGAGCGTGTGGGCGATGGCCACGATGGGATATGAGGTTTCGTCAATAGCATCGCGATCGTGGCCCTGGAACAATTCTTGCTCTTCGCAAAAAATTTGTTGCCGTAAGTCAAAGTAATCGGTAATCTCTGATTTTGAAAGGGCTAGTTGAAAGCTATAGGTACGTTTTTTCATAATTTATTTCTCAAACAAAGATAATGCTGAACAGGCTCCACATTTGGCGCAACCGGCCTTGATGTCACTAGATAACAAATTTGCCTGCTTCAGCATTTGTCCAATGCCCTGATATAGCTCATACATAAACTCACTACTCGGCGGTTTATGATCTGCTAGGGGTGTGCCTCCGATGGGAACAAAAGGCACCACAAAAGGATAAACACCAATGTCAATCAGTCGTTCGCTGACGTCTAAAAGAGTCTCTTTGCTGTCCCCTAGCCCAGCCAGTAAATAGGTGCTGACCTGCCCTCGACCAAATATATAAGTTGCTGCTTCAAATGCTTTGAAATAGTAAGTAAGGGGTACCTTTGCCTTCCCTGGCATAATCTTGGCCCGCACCTCAGGGTCTGCAGCTTCTAGATGCATCCCCAGGCTATCAATGCCTGCTGCGCGCATACGCTCAAACCAGACAAAATCATTAGGGGGTTCACACTGGGCCTGAATGGGGAGATGAGGCACCCGAGCACGAATCGCCTGCGCGCAATCAGTTAGGTAGGCTGCACCTCGATCGGTGGTATTGGGGGTGCCTGTGGTCATAATCATGTTTTCTATACCGTCCAAGCGGACAGCGGCTTCGGCCACTTCGGCGAGCTGCTGGGGTGTTTTCTTGGCAATGGTACGGTCGGCTTCTAAGGATTGCCCAATGGCGCAAAATTGACAGGCAGTTTTGCGATTGTCGTAGCGAATGCAGGTTTGGAGAACGGTGGTTGCTAGAACATTACGGCTGTGAAGTAGGGCAATTTTCCAGTAGGGAATTCCCTCCACTGTAGTGAGATCGTAAAATTTAGGTTTATCTGGAAAATCTAACTCGGTGATGACCTGATTATCTTTGGTTAGCACCGACTGACCGGCTTCATAGTTCACACTGTAGGGAGACTGTGCTGCGCCATCGGTGTATACCGGCACCATGACTGTGGTTTCACCAATGGTGACTGCCTTGTGGTCCGATGGACCAGCTCCTCCCTTACGCCCTGAGGCTCCAACATCGGTAACCAGGTTAAGGCCCTTGGTCTGAAGCTCGGTAATCACCTGCTGTGAAGTCATGGTCGAATAAAAAAGAGATATCTAAAATTGTAAGGGATTGCACCCGTATAAAGCCCCAGTCAATAGAGCGTTATTCGGCTAAGTCTTCGAGAGTCTCGTAGGGAGGGCACGACCCACTGTCTTCGACCGACATCGGTATTTCTGGAGAAACAACAGAATAGGCGGATTTATTTACCGAAAGCTGTAACAGATCGGGGCGAGAATAATGACCGACGGAATCCATCATGCGCTTACGTTTGGTGATCAAAGAGAAGTCTAAATCTGCGATCGCAATCCCTTCGCCTTCCCGAATTGGCTCACAGAGGGGCACCCCTTCTGGGCTAATAATGGCCGTATAGCATCCACCCCGCAAAACTTTCTCTAACGCTTCGCTAGGGGCAATCTCACTCACCTGCTCTGCCGTCAGCCAGCCGGTGGCATTGACCACAAAACAGCCAGATTCTAGGGCATGATGTCGCAATGTAACTTCTGTTTGGTCGGCAAAAATAGGCCCCACCATTGAGCCAGGAAACTGGGCACAGTGAATTTGCTCGTGCTCTGCCATTAGGCTATAGCGAGCCAACGGATTGTAATGCTCCCAACAGGCTAGGGAACCCACACGCCCCACAGCCGTATCACACGCTTTTAACCCAGAGCCATCCCCCTGCCCCCATACCATGCGTTCATGGTAGGTGGGGGTAATTTTGCGTCGTTTCAGCAAACAGGTGCCATCGGCATCAAAGATTAGCTGAGTGTTATAGAGAGAGCCCTTATCTCTTTCATTAACTCCCAAGACCACCACCATTTGATGACGGCTAGCGGCACGACTGACAGCCTCTGTTACGGGGCCTGGCACCTCAACCGCCTGTTCATAGAGCTTCATGTGTTCTTTCCCCATGAGTACGGGGGGCAACACAAATGAAAAGTAAGGATAGTAGGGGACAAAGGTTTCTGGAAAGACGACTAATTCTGCGCCTTCTGTAGCCGCATCATCAATTGCCTTTAAAACTTTCTCCATTGTGCCGTCACAGCTGTACAGTACGGGGGAAATCTGCACTGCAGCCGCCCTTACGGTTCGAGAATAGTCCATAACAACTTTCTCCCCTATGGAGCCTAGAATTCTATCAACACAAGAGCCTTACTCTGCCAAGAGTCACTCTGCCAAGAGTCACTCTGCCAAGAGTCACTCTGACGTGGATGGTGGGCATTGCCCACCCTACTTACTCACCCATTGCCTACATTGTCCAAGTATCCAGGATAAAGGCCCCTTCTTTACGATGTACCAGAATAATGTCCAGTACGTCTAGCGGGTTAATGGGCGTAATTCCAGGAATTAAAGAAGGCTCACCATGACCGTAAAGTGCCTGGAGGGCAAATCTACAGGCATAGACCTTGCCACCTTCTTCCATCACCTTAACGACCTGGTTGTTCATTGCCAGATGGCCAGGAAAGGCTTCATCCCCTAGTTTTGGGAAGCCACGCTGTACACCCAACGTAACACCGGGACCATAGAGCAATACGGATGTGTCAAAGCCCTTACGAATTAAGCGAGTTGCTTGCAACAAATTGACTAAACCGATAGACCCTTCAAAGGCAACGGTGTGGAAAGTAACAAGTGCCTTCTCCCCAGGCTCGGCTTGCACATCTGGAAATACTTTCTCTTCGTAATCAACAAAGAAATCACCGGCCTGATGAGCTGGGGTGGTTACTTCAGGCATTTGAATTACTCCCAATATGAATTTGTCAGCAGCTTAAAAGGTCTAAGTTCTCTTCCTCGTATCTGTTGTTACAAAGTTAAAAAGCCTGGCAAATGAGACAGGCAAAAAGGTTTAATATTTATAAGAGAGAATTTTACGGTGGTGGTCCCTACGTTACGTGCAACGCCCCAACGTAGGGACCAATAAGGTTTGACGAGCAAAATCGACCACTGTCTAAAAGTGCAGGTCGTCCCTAACGTGTTCTGATTTTATTGACGGCTATCTGTGGTGGTAGCCTGCCTATAAGCCGAGATCTAGGGCTTTGGTAACCATCGCTACAGGTTATCGCGGGTGAAATTTCTATCGTTGGAATATAGCAATCTGACCAATTTCAAGCTTATGCGGGCACTGACTAGTTCACATTTTCCCGTTGCTATTATCGGCGGCGGCCAAGCAGGGCTATCCATTAGCTACTGCCTGAAGCAACGCGGCATTGACCATATCATTTTTGAAAAGCATAAAATTGCTCATTCCTGGCGTTCTAAACGATGGGATTCATTCTGTTTGGTGACACCGAACTGGCAGTGTACGTTACCCGGCTACCCTTACCCGGGTCGTCATCCCGATGGGTTTATGCAGCGGGACGAAATTGTTCAATATATTGAGGACTATGCTGAGTCGTTTAAACCCCTGATTAAAGAGGGGGTAACGGTTGAATCAATTAGCAAGCCTGAAAATGTTTTTGATATTGAAACCTCCATTGGTCATTACATTGCAGACCAGGTAGTGGTGGCTACGGGGGGGTATCATACCCCTAAAATTCCTAGAATGGCAGAGCGATTACCTGCCAATGTCACACAGCTACATTCATCAGAGTATAAAAATCCAGACGCTTTGCCAGCAGGTGGGGTGCTGATTGTTGGCACGGGCCAATCGGGCTGTCAGATTGCTGAGGATTTACATTTAGCAGGCAGGCAAGTTCATTTATGTGTAGGTGGCGCTCCCCGGGCACCACGCACCTATCGCGGTAAAGATGTGGTGGATTGGTTAGATCAGATGGGCTATTACGATATGTCCATTGACGACCACCCCCAAAAAGAATCTGTGCGCGTAAAGACAAACCATTATGTGACGGGGCGAGATGGTGGACGCGAGATTGATCTGCGACGGTTTGCCCTGGAAGGTATGAAGCTATATGGCAGGCTAAAGGATATTGGGGCAGAGTGCCTTGAGTTTAAGGATGATCTTACGCAAAATCTGGATCAAGCTGATGCGGTGGCTGAAAGTATTAAGCGGACCATCGATGCTTATATTGAAAAACACCATCTGGATGCACCGGGCGAGACGCCGTATCAGGCAGCCTGGGAACCTGAGACAAGCCTTTTATCCTTAAATTTGCAAACCGCTAATATCTCAACAGTCATCTGGTCTACGGGCTATCATGCCGACTTTAGTTGGGTAAATGTTCCTGTCTTTGATGGCAAAGGCTATCCTGGCCATGAGCGCGGAGTTACTCCTGTGCAAGGGCTATATTTTCTGGGGTTACCCTGGCTCTACACCTGGGGTTCGGGCAGATTTTCGGGGATTGCCCGCGATGCTAAGTATTTAGCCGACTGTATTTCTTTGAAAAATCGAGTGCTGCCACGCCAGTTTGGTCGGAATGTGAATGAAGTGGCCCTGGGGTCGTAAGTCTTTGGGAAACCGCAGTCTACGATACAACTTGATCAAAGAATTTTCGTGATGCTGTGATATAAACTCTAGCGATAGGGTTGCGCCCCTGCTTCCCTTGTTATGTCTTTTTACTGACACAGCTAGCTCTGCACTAGGAGAAAATTTATGTCCTATCGACGCTCGTTTCGTTTTTCTCGTCGCCAGGTTGTTCGTGGCCTGTTAGCCACTACGGCCTTTGGGATGGCCACTAAGCTGAATGCCTGTGGAACATCGCCGGAAGCTGGTGGAGCGGATACGGCGGATACGGCTGCAGAAGATACGGCGGATACGGCTGCGGAAGAAGTCGTTGTGGGCTTTATTTATGTGGGGCCTAAGGATGATTTTGGCTATAACCAGGCCCATGCTGAAGGGGCGGCAGCCATGGCCTCTGTGCCTGGCATTAAAATTATTGAAGAAGCCAGCGTGCCAGAAACAACGGCTGTGTTAGAAACCATGCGTAGCATGATTGAAATTGATGGCGCTAAGGTGTTGTTTCCCACCTCTTTCGGCTATTTTGACCCCTACATTTTAGAATTGGCGGCTGAGTTTCCCGATGTGCAGTTCTTCCATGCAGGTGGTCTTTACCAGGATGGGGTTCACCCTGATAATGTCGGTAGCTACTTTGGTTACATTGATGAAGCCCAGTATGTTGCGGGTGTTGTCGCTGGTCATATGTCTAAGGAAGGCAAGCTGGGGTTTGTGGCGGCTAAACCTATTCCTCAGGTATTGCGCAACATTAACAGCTTTACCCTGGGGGCCAAGTCCATCAATCCAGCGGCGACTACTCAGGTGATCTTTACTGGAGACTGGGCATTGCCGGTAAAAGAAGCTGAGGCCACCAACAGTATGGCGGACCAGGGCATTGATGTGATTACGTGCCATGTGGATAGTCCTAAGGTGGTGATGGAGACCGCAGAAAAGCGCGGCATCTTTACGTCGGGATATCACGCTAACCAGGGGCCACTGGCACCTGAGGGCTATTTGACCGGGGCTGAGTGGGATTGGATCAGTATCTATACTTTCTTGGGTGAACAGTTTGTGGGGGGCAAGACCCTGATGGCTGGCGATATTGATCATATTCTGCGCGGTGGTCTAGCGGATAAGTTCTGTAAGCTTTCTCCCTATGGCCCAGCTGTGAGCGAGGAGGCTAAGGCCGATGCTGAAGCCGCTAAGGAGAAACTTCTTACGGGTGAGCTGGTAATTTACGAAGGCGAACTTAAGGACAATACGGGCAAGTCGATTTTGTCTGGTGGTGAGAAGTATGAGCAGCAAAATATTGAACTAGAGAAAATGGACTGGCTGATTGAGGGTGTTAAGGGCAGTATCGACGGCTAATGGTCAGTCTCTCTCAGTCAGGATCTGTGTCCGGCCTGTGGCGCAGATCCTTAGAAGCGGTTGTGTTACCCGTAGCGGCGCTGCTGGTGGCGCTGATTTTGTTTGGCTGTTTTTGTGCCCTGGCAGGGGCGAATCCGTTTGCTGTTTACGGTTCGATTTATAAGGCGGCGTTTGGGCGTTGGAGTGCCTGGCAGAATACGTTGATTCGGGCGGCCCCCCTAATGCTGACGGCATTGTGTACGGCATTGCCAGCTCGTTTAGGACTGGTGATTATTGGTAATGAAGGTGCTCTCGTGATGGGGGGACTGGCCGCTGTTGTGGTCGGTTTGGGGGTGGGGGCCTCTTTGCCGCCGTTGATGGCTCAGGGTGCCATGGCCCTGGCAGGAATTGTTGCTGGGGGGCTGTGGGTGATGCTGGCGGGGGCGTTGCGCCACTACCGTGGGGTGAATGAGACGATTAGTAGTTTGTTGTTGAACTATATTGCGATCGCACTCATGAACCATCTTGTCGAAGGCCCCATGCGCGACAGCAGCTTTGTCACCAAACCCTCATCGGCTGCCCTCGACCCCAGCATTTTGCTAGGCACCATTCCCGGCACCCGCATCCATTTTGGCCTCATTTATGGGTTAATCGTCTGCATTCTGGCCTATGTGCTGATCCAGCGCACCACCTTTGGCTTTGCTGCACGCACTGCAGGTGGTAACGTTCGCGCGGCAAAGATAGCCGGTTTACCCGTGGGTAAGCTTACCCTGGCCATTTGTTTTTTAGGCGGTTCTGCCGCTGGCTTAGCGGGCATGGTGGAAGTGGCCGCTGTGCAAAAGCGAATCAATGAATCTTTGGTATCTAACTATGGCTACGCCGGGATTTTAGTCGCCTTTGTGTCGCGCCATAATCCGTTGGCGACAATCTTAGTGGCGATTTTGTTAGGAGGGATTCTAGCTAGCGGTGGCATTCTGCAACGGTCCCATGATCTGCCCGATGCGACAGTGTTAGTATTTCAGGGAATTGTCTTTTTATGTGTGTTGTTTAGTGATTCGCTGTATGGGAGATTGCCGTGGTTTCGGGAGACGGTGGAGGGGTGAATTGAGAATTGAGAATTGAAAGTTGTAGGGTGGGCACGGCCCACCATCCAGCGAATCTTTCACACCAACCATTACGGGGTTGATTAGCAATGGCAGCAGAATCTCTGGGTTTATGGGGCGTGCCCCTGGGAATATTGGCAGGCACCCTGCGGGGGAGTGCTCCATTTTTGTTTGTCAGCTTGGGAGAATGCCTAACAGAAAAAAGCGGCAAGATTAACCTGGGGCTGGAAGGCACTCTCCTGATGGGGGCAATGAGTGCCTATGGCGTGTCTTATCTGACTCAAGGGACGTTAGGTCCGTTTTGGGCTCCGTGGCTAGGGGTCGTAGCGGCAGGGGTATCCGGCATGGCGTTGGGGGCTATCCACGGTTGGCTATCACAACAGCCTAGGGTAAATGATGTGGCGACGGGCATTGCCATGATTGTATTTGGTAGCGGGCTAGCCTTTTTTCTGGGGAAACCGTTTATTCAGCCCCAGGCTCCGCAGTTGTTTACCTTAGACTTGGGGAATTGGAGTTCAAGTCCTCCAATTCAGGCGGCGTTGAAGATTAGCCCATTGTTTTTGCTGGGGGTGTTAATTGCGCCGCTGCTTCACTGGTTCTTTCGTTATACGCGCTGGGGGCTGTATGTTCGGGCTGTGGGCGATAGTCCTGAGGCGGCCCGTGCTATGGGCATATCCACGTTTAAGGTGCGGATGTTGAGTATTGTTGCGGGTAGTTTTCTTGCCGGTATAGGCGGGGCTTGCCTGTCGTTGTATTATCCAGGTGTATGGACGGAGCGGATCTCTAGCGGTCAAGGTTTGATGGCGGTGGCGTTGGTGATTTTTGCCCGGTGGAATCCGATTCAGTGTTTGTGGGCATCGTTGTTGTTTGGTGGGGCTCAGGCTATTGGCCCAGCGTTTCAGTCGGTGGGAGTAGATTCTTATTATTATTTGTTTAATGCGGCCCCCTATATTTTGACGTTGTTGATTATGGTAGTGACATGTTCGCCGCAGAGGACATTGGTGGGTTTGCCGGGGGCATTGGGGAAGGATGATTGACCTCTCTCTCTGCCTACTACGGTATCTCCCCTTCGTAAGGGGAGAAAGATTTTAGACATTCATGATCCAAATAATTTTCTCTACTACAACCTATGACCGAAACTATAAAGCTTGCTGTTAATGGCACTCTGATGCGAGGACTTGAACTCAACCCTAACCTGCTCAATGTCGATGCCACATTTGAGCGAGAGGCTAAAACAGAAGCTGCCTATCGTATTTGGTCCATAGATGACAAATATCCTGCCATGATTAAGGTGAGCTCTGGGGGCGTTGCTGTGGCCGTTGAGGTATGGCAGGTGCCCCTAGCCGGTCTGGGTATTATTCTTTCCCAAGAACCGCCAGGGCTGGCAATTGGCAAGGTTTTTCTAGACGATGGAGAAGAGGTTTTAGGCGTTATCGGAGAACCGTTAACGGTAGAAGGGAAAAAGGAAATTACAGAATTTGGCGGATGGCGTGCTTATCAGGAGGCTAGCTAAACGTTTTCCTATGGTAGAAGGGCATTGTCATGGCCTGATGACGATGTAATGCATGAAGCTCAGCAAGGCGGATATTGCTTACCGAGACGTTTACTAAGTTGACTGGCTATTGCTGATATATAGCGTTTCTCAAATGGATTGAATACATCCCACTCACGATTCACGATTCACCACTCACTTACACCACCAAAATTTATTCATCGCAACCAGGAACCGCTATATGCCATAGGTTGTTATACACCCTATCAAGCATGCATTTCTACAATACATGCCCATTATAGCGAAATGCATTATCCCAGAGATAATCCAAAACTTCTGTTGCCTCTTGTAGGGTCAACACATGACAACACCCCTGGTCATCATATTCTAACAAAGATTTTTCTGTTTTCACTGACCCTGTGAAACCCCGAAGACGTTGCAAGTTTTGCAGTGGACCATGAATGTCAAAGTTAATGACTGCCCCGGTTTTCTCAGTTATCCAGGCTTCAATGTTAGCATCCAGTTCTTGAGGAGATAGAGGTTTCGGACTGGTAAGCAGATGATAATATACCAGAATAATCTCCTTACACTCTTCCTCTTCAGCAATATCTACTAGCATCTGAAACACACCGGCATTATTGGCTAGGTTCTTAAAAAACAATGTGTCTGTTACGTCTTTTTGGAACTTAATCTTCTTATTTTTATACTGACTGTATTGCTTAACGGCAAACCCTCCTAACGCAATCACAAACGTTAGGGTCGCCACCAATACTGGCATAATATTACGTGCTTGTTCTTCTTCTACATCAATAGAATCAAGAGCTGAACCTGCATTTAGGGTCAATAAAATGGCGGCCACTAAGATCAAAATATTTGGTAGCGCCTTGAGCAAAACGGGGATGGCGGCCCCAATGGCAGGCACCGCTAACATCATCTGGTCCCGCAGTGTCATACTAGTTTGCACATTTGGAAACAACAGATCCATATCTAGCTTGGGAATATTCTTATAAAAATAGACATACATTTTGCCAGGAGTGAACTGACGTTCTCCTTTGTTTCGCTTGCGCTTATTCTGTTTTTCCTTAGCTTGAAAATGCCCTTCCCCCTTAAACTGAATCAGCAACACCAGACGTTCAAGAATATCGACAGTTTGTTCAGCTTTCCAGAAGAAAAGTTTCTTGACTGTAATCGATTGGTCGATATCACCCCGGTAGTAGCAAAGCAACTGTTCGAAATCACTAAAGTCAACATCTGTTTTCAGATTGATCAAAGAGCGATTGTTAAGTGCCTGATGAATTGTTGATTCAGTGACGGGATAGTAGTTTGCTTGCTCCAGGGTGTGCTCAAACGTCTGTATGACAGTTTTCCCCATTTGCTCATAGTCTGACAAAGAGGGTTCATACAGAGGCTGTACCTCTGCATTCGGATCAAATACTCTATAATTTTCTTTAATGGTTTCTAGCGTGCTGTGAAACTGGAAATGATAAAAGGCGGTTAAAATTTCGCAAAAGGACTGAAAAGCCTCAGCAGATTCTTTGTCAAGTCGTCCATCAGCTAAACAAAGTTTAATAATGTCCTTACGTGGGTAGGGAATAAACGCTTCACGGTGATTATCAAGGGGCATATCCCTAAAATTTATGTTTCCAATCTGAACTGCGTTTTTTATTATCCGCTGAATTTGCTTGTCTTGGCTGAAATGTTACAGACCTAGGCGGCGGTTCGTCCTGTTGCTTGCTATTTCTCGTCTAGCTCAACCACCCGACAATCGCATCACATAATCATCAAACTCTTTTATATAGACCTCTAACGGAGCATGTAATAATCCCGGTTTGTCTGAGCCAAAATTTGCCCCTTTCTGCATTCGCTCCACCATCTCCTTATCTTCAGTGGTCGCGACTTCAATCACATTGACAATCTCTTCTACAA
Organism: Leptolyngbyaceae cyanobacterium MAG.088; assembly: GCA_019634055.1. Taxonomy (GTDB): domain Bacteria; phylum Cyanobacteriota; class Cyanobacteriia; order Phormidesmidales; family Phormidesmidaceae; genus Leptothoe. The sequence continues at coordinate 703 of JAHQVZ010000031.1, read as the reverse complement.
ACTTTTCAGGCTCAGCCATTGACTGCATTGCATGATGAGAGAAAGACACCCCCCAACGCGCATTTGTCTGGTCAACAGATTTGGGCTCAAGCGCCATCCACCAAACAAAATTTGGCTCAACGGCCACTAACCCATTCGGAAATACCCCCGCCACATAAAACCGTTTATGTTCATCAACCTCTAGCTGCGGGTTATAAATATCTGGCTGATACTCATGGGTATAAGAATTACTATGAATCGTAAAATTAGGATCGCCAGTAGGCCCATATTCAACCAGCTTTGTGGGGTTAGCGGGGCCAATGGACTTGGTATGGGTATAGGTGGTGTGGTAGCTCTCAATAAAATTGTGATAGATCAGTTTCCAATTAGCGTTCCAATGTTCTTCGTGCACCACATGGTGATCTTCATACCGATCTAATTCAAAATTTTGAAGCATCTGGCTAAGATTCTTCAACCGTTCAGCCACGGGTTGCAGGTCTTTTTGTAGAGCAACAAAAATATAGCCAAGGCACTCTTCCGTGGCCAGAGTTTCCAACGCCGCTCCCTCGATATCTTCAGGGCAAAATCCCTCTCGTTCGGGCACACTGGCTAACTCGCCATCTAACTTATAAACCCAACAATGGTAAGGGCACACAATACTCTTGGTAGACCCACAGCCCTCCAACAGTTTGACGTAGCGATGCAGACAATAATTTGCCATTGT
>JAHQVZ010000030.1 GCA_019634055.1 Leptolyngbyaceae cyanobacterium MAG.088 | reverse complement strand
TACTTATTCGTGATCTTGATAGATCACGATTTAACTTAGGCTATTTAGCTAGACTAGCTGCACCAACTTTTTGACCTGCTTTTCTAACGTTCCAAGTCGTCGTGCCATCGATGCTACACCGTTTGGATCAGTTTTCTCTAGATATAACCCAATCGCTTCCTTGACTACATCGCTCGGGGTTCGACCCGTTTCGGTTGCGATCGCACGAATCTGATCATCCCAACCATGGGGAATGCGGGCTGAGACTACGGGCTTGCTCATGATGTAGACGGTGTAGACAGTGTTGACGGTTATCAGCGGTGACGTTGACTACTTCCGTTGTCCTGAAAACGGTAGACGTTGTAAACCGTGTAAACACTTGCGTACATTGAGCAGAAGCGTATGTGACAGTAGATTTTTGACTATGGTAATTCTCAATAAGAAACGACGATTTTAGGTCGTTTCAGTCAATGGCTTGGAAATCGGGTAATCTAAAGTTGCTCTTTTATTCAAATTAGCAACTATGCCCAAGTGCGATCGCAATGGTAAAGCAGAAGTCTGGACCGACGATCAGTTTGAGCAAGTAGTCGCTGAATTGAATCCCAATATGAGAGCGATATTTTCAATTTGCTACTACACGGGGTGTCGAGTCAGCGAAGCACGACAGCTGCGGGCAGACAGTTTGGTGGGGAATACCATCGTCTTTAAGAAGACCACTACGAAAACTAAAAACACTCGGGCGGTACCCATTCATTCAAAATTGAAGGAGATTTTGGATGAGTCGAACTTGCCCACTGAGGGATATCTGTTCCCTGGACGCAATAAGAATAAGCCCATTACGCGGCAGGCTTGTGATAAAGCGCTGCGTCGGGTGTGTAGTTACCTGGGGCTTGAAGGATTTAGTACCCATAGCAACCGCCGCACCTGGGCAACTGGGTTGGACCGGGGCGGCGTGCGGATGAAGGCGATTCAGGAGTTGGGGGGATGGTCGTCGATGGTGTCGTTGCAGCGGTATTTGGATGTGTCAGATGCTGAAAAGGCGGCAGCGATTGAGGTTTTGGAGTGAATTGGTTGAGTAATTGAGATTGAGATTGCAGTTTTACTATGTTGGAGGCTAGCCCCGCTCTAAGGAATCACGTCTCGAATGTTGATATCCACCAAGTCAATATCGGTTAAGTGATTGTCATAACAATCGCCTGGCTCTCGGATGGTACAGCCGGGAACGTCAGGGTGTGCTGAGATGTAGGTTTTCATCCGGGTCTCTGCTGGTGATCGTTTATGGAAATCCAGGATATGGCCGATATCATTGCCGATAATACCGCCTTGGTTGATAGTTCTGTCAGCTGGAAAGGAGAGTTTGATGCTGCGTTTTGTCAGATCGCTTTCAGCCGGGGCAAAGTAGTCCAGTGGATTTTGTGATGGATTATCCCAGGGCTTTTTAGGATCTTTTTCAGACCAAGCTAGGATTGGGGGTGATAAGTGGTTTGGGTAGAGCAGAATTGAAAAATAGCGTTTAAACCCTTCACTCCACTTAATATCACCAGGTCCACCAGTAAAGGCTTGACGCCGTTCATTACGGCTGGCATTTTCATAAGTATCTGGGTTTTCTATACCGCCTTTTGGAATTGTGATACCCCATAGTTTAGGGTCATTAGGATTACCTGTAGCTACAGGATAGGTTTCATCAATAAAGTACAGTTCAATTTGTCGGTCCCGTTCAAAAGCAATTGGAAAGCCCGCACCATATTGCCGTTGAATATCGAACTCTATAACGTCAGCATTTCCTTCTATGTCTGTGGGTGGCGTATTCATGCCTGTTTCTTGCCAGGGCATGACAATTGCACCATCACGCCCTTTGCCCATTACCCGTTCCCATTTAGGAGCTTTATTGATTTCGCTGTCCCATTTCGCCAGACAAATACGGTTTTGCAGAGCACCGATCATATCTGGTCCTTCAAGATTGGTTGCGACATAGCCCAGAATATTGTCGCCAGTTACTTGTTGAGGAGCTGGCACATGTGTGCTGGTGGTGACAGGAGTGAGCGTGGCAAAAGAATTCGAAAATTGCAGATCATACATGGCATAGAGTGCCTTGCGGTCATCTTTTGCTTTGTCGTAGAGCCAGAATACGGGTTCTCCACCATTTAAGACGCGACCCATACCTTGCGCTGGTTTGCATACATTCTCAGTGGGGTTGTTTACGTAGTCATTCTCCCGCACTAGATAGCGGTCTAGTTTGTTGTTTGGTAGTTTTACCTCACAAGAATAAACAGGGTGTGTGCCCACCTTACGGTAGCGAGGAGCATAGCCGAGTAAGCCATACACATCATTCAATTTCTCTGTGGAGTCAACGCCGTAGTTCTCTTTCCAATCTGTGATGGCCGTTTCGCTATTAAAGTCAAATGATGTTAGCTCTGCGGCTTTTGATGCACCATTTGTTACCCAAGTATCGCCTAAGTCGCTGTTAAAAAAGCGGCGTACGGCTGTTGCCCAGTTACCGTAGCATTCATAGAACATATAGTAGACATACTTATATCTAGTGCCAGGGGTGGTTGCAGGGAAACGTAGTTTGATAACGGACGGTGAGCCAAGTGTGTGATCATCTGCAGCGTTGCGTGGTCGACCTACTTGGTCCACTCCAGTCCCGGCGAGGGCTTTTAGAACTACTTGAGGGGTGCTCCAGTCGATGCCATCTTTGCTGGTAGCGTAATAAATGCGGTCAGCATCTGTGTGCTCATCTGGTGGAATATCTTGCCCACCATCCCACTGACCAAACCACCACATTTTGTATCGTTGATTGCGATCTGAGTCTGAAATGTCGTAGAGGACGCTTGGTTGAAGATCATACAGACCATTATGGCGTTCATTGTTTTTCCCGATAACAGTCCCTTCATAGGTTGCTGTCAGCTTACCAAGAGCAGTTTCTTGTGATTGAGCGAGAGCTTGAAGAGGACTAACGGCAAATAAGCCTACTACTACCAAACAGATTATGAAGCAGTACGAGAGTAAACGTTTTACCACAACCATGGTCCTACCTAGGGATAATCAAGGTGTATGTGCAATGCGCTCTATCTTCGTGCAGCCCCGCTGTTTCAGGTCTTAATTTAGGGCTGGTTATCCTTAGTACGTATTACGGTTATACTTTCAAAATTCTTCAGGGATATCCGGACTGAGCGCTGCCAATTCCACAAACGAAGACTTATTAAGCTCTTAGGATTAGATACCGCAACCTACCCCATCACCAAGGCAGCCAATTCCGTCTCGTTTGCCGACTCGTTTGCCGCACCGAGCCAACGATTTTATCGTTCACTTCCTCTTGCCACTCACCACCGATGTGCTTGCCAGTCAATTGGTAATGTGATGGCGGTTGCAGTCGTAACGTGGTGAAAGGGGATCTGTTCGTAAATTAGTAAGTTTTTCTTAGAGATAGATGACTGGTTGAGAATTGATCGATAACCTAGCGTTGGTTGTTAATCTTTGCATAGCTATGCGTTCTATATGCTTTCCTGCCTTAGCTTTCGTCGCAGTCTTTTTTATTCCAATTACATCAGCTTCTGCTGACATATCACCCATCGTTTCTAAACAATCAACCCCAGCGCAGGAGCAGTGTAAGGCCGCTTTAGCTAGTGTTGTCACTTCTCTTGAGGAGGGGCGAGATGTGAAAGTAGCGGATATTTCAGCGTCAAACCTTTCTGAGATTTACCAAGGGTATCCTTCAGGGCTTCAATTAGGAGTTACGTTAGCTCTGGATGGAGGTGCTGCAGATAATGTTATGAACTCACCCCAATTTATGACAAACATCAGTGCTCAGCTGATTGATCAGTGCCAAGGAGTGGGGCTGGTTAAATTCAATCGATACTACACTGATTGGAATGAGAGTTTTGGCCTGATTGACGGTAGTGTGACCCAGTTCTCCCAGTGTGTAGAGCCTAGGGTAGGTGGGCGATATTTAGAATGGGGACAGCGTTATTGTCTGTAAAAGCTGTACGTTTTCCTACGCAAACTTATTTGTCATCGTCTGAGTCTGCTTACGATTGGTCGGTTGCCAATATGGTTTTTCAACTTGAGATCGCAACCCCACCCATCACCACTACAATTTACCGACATTGCTGCTTGAGCATTTCATCCAGCTGAGCATTAAATGCATGCAGTGACAGACGCTCTACGGTCTGACGTTCATTTGATAAAGCCCAGCGAAATGCCAGACGGTTGTGAGTTCAACGTTCTCAAAGCCTTACTGGACAAGGAATACACATTAAAAATACACAGTTAATCAAATGGTTGAATAAACAGGTGAATGATTAATCAAATGATTGTTGCTGTGAACACTTAAATAATTTTTGGTTTATTTCTTTGTGTTTATGGCATAGTTTCAGGTATCGCTTAGTCTTGTTATCTCGTGAGTTTAATTGCGATCTCTAATTTCAAAGGTGGTGTTGGTAAGACGACCACAGCGGTTGCGATCGCAACGTTGCTATCCGCTGAAGGTAATGTCCTACTGATCGACGCTGATCAGAATAAGTCGGCGATTCAATGGGCGAGCTATGGTCACGTTCCATTTGATGTCCGATTGGAAGCTGAAGCCAGACCCTTACTAATGTCGGGTAAGTATCAACATGTGGTGATCGATTCTCAGGCCGCACCGGATGCGGGTGAAATTGCCGCACTGTGTAAAGGATCGGATTTGTTGATTGTGCCGACATCTCCAGAACCCCTGGCGATGACGAGTACGGCTAAGGTGGCCGCAGAGGCAAAGGGCCATGGCCGCATGATGGCACTGGTTAATATGATTCCGCCGAAACCGCAAACGGATGGCATTGATGCAAAAGGTGCTTTAGAGCGAGCAGGGATTACCTGTTTTAACCGACTGATTCGTAAGTCAAAGGTTTACATCTACGCCAGTGAGGCGGGGGCTGATATGAGTCAACTGGGTGGCCGCATGCCTACCTATTGGCGGGATTGGCTAGAAGTGGGTAAGGAACTCTCAAATGTGATTGAATAATCATTTGAACAATCATTGGTTTGATTATGGCTAAACAGACTCGTTTTGATAGTTTGCTCGGGGCGGCTAAAAGCACTGACGGGAAAGGGGTAAGTGCTAATGAGCCATCTTCGGAAAAAGTAGAGGTCAATCATGAGGGTGCGGGTGAATTTTGGGCTCAGTTTGATGATGATGAACCGGAGGCAACTGACCGGCTCAATGTGGAGATCCGGCGCAGCTTACATAATCGTCTGAAGCGGAGATGTGCAGAAAAGCAGGTGAGTAAACGAGCGGTGATCGAAGCGTTAATCGAATGGGCGTTGAGCGACTAATCAGATGTCAAAACCAGAGTTTAGAACTGGGCAAATTGTGCCCCTACGCTTCAGACATCGGCAACTCTCCGTCGTGGTCATGGATCCTGACGGTCTAGGAGCTGGAAAACCTACCATAGGCATGGGTTTTAGGGCCATGGAGCGGCATACGAATGTGCCAGCTAAAACCATATCAAGTAGGGTGTTACGAATTGAAGGGGGTAACGTACTGGAACTCCCATCGGGCTTAAGGTTTGGGGTGTTACGGATTACTGCTGAAGATGGCAATACC
>JAHQVZ010000235.1 GCA_019634055.1 Leptolyngbyaceae cyanobacterium MAG.088 | reverse complement strand
TCGAGGGATCTCACAAGAAAAATTACCGATCTATTTGGGGTTCTTTGAATTTGTGCATAATGCTAGAAAAAGAGGGAAAGCCTTGCTGGGTAGTCTATTGAGGACATTGCTTGTCTAACTCCCTGAAACGCCGATTGAGCCAAAACTTATTCATAATGGTGGTCCTCAAGACGTCAGGATAGAGTTATTCATTGACGTCCTACGGTGCCCCATCCACAGTAGCTTGTTACCTCAGGTGTACCTCACAAAACGTTTTCAAGCGCAGCAAAATTCATAATGAAACGTAAAACCACAAATGTCCTGAGTGTGGTCGGCCATACCAAATATGGACGAGTCCTTGCGTCAGGTCAGAGTGAGCTTGGTCGATTCAACTGCACCCTTATGGCAACATGTGTCTTGCTTAATCAGTAAGTCTTTAGCTCTTTAAAGAGTTAGAGAATCACATTGGAATCATCTGGCATTTTATTCATCATTACTTTTATTTGGTTAGGACTATCTTCACAGTTTCTAAATATAAAATGTATTAACACTTAGTAGTATTTGTGAAGTCATGAAAGAATTACCTGATTGAGTAAATGTGTGTTTTGCTTAATCAGAAAGACCTTGTCCTTCTCTAAAAAAAAATAGAGAATCACATCAGGGGCATCTGGTATTTTTTCCATCATTAACAATGAATCTTTTCCCTGTTTAGGAACACCTTTACAGGTTGTAAATATCAGGTTAGATGTCATTTGATGGTATCTAATGACATCTAATAAGTAGTCAAAGACTTAGGGACAGAAATTAAATAAACTCCAACTTACTGGATTTCAACTCTCCATAGTTTTCAAATAATAGCTATGAGGATGATGGAATTTGATAATTTCTCTGTCCTTACCTGGTTGATTAGATGGACTTGTTGGTGAGATTTATTCAGATTTGATTCAGAAGACTATTTAGCGGGGACAAGAGTATACACGCATAGAACCTAATGGCTTCATATCCATTGTCCTTACCCCTGACATATTACTCATGCAAGAAATATTTTCGGCTGAAGCTTTTGGCGATTTTTGGGATCTTTATCATTCTTTGATTTCAGATAATCCGATTCTAGCTGTTGAGGATCTTATTGGTTTAGGTGATAGTGCCTCAAAAGAGGAGGTCTCTGTCGATGGTTCAACGAAAACAAGTTTGATATCATTTGGTGAGCTTAAACTTCCAGTTGCGCCCGACTATGAGCCTCCAGTCGGTATGTTTTCAATCTCTTCTGCTTCCAACACCGAGGCTCTTTATCAATTTTTAGTTTCAGATAACTCGATTCCATCTATTGAGTTTTTTGTTGGTTTAGACGATGTTGTCTCATCAATGAAGTCGTCTGTGGATAGTTTGACAGCAAGAAAATCGATGGATTTTGCTGAGCTGAGCCTACCCGTTTCGACCGACTACGATGTTTCTGTTGAGACTGGCTTAGAAGCAAGTCATCATGTTGATAAAAATGTCCTGGATACGGATGTTGAAGGACTTGCGATCGCGTCTGTTTTAGGCACATCAACTACCCTCAATGCGCCCGATGTGCAAACAGAACCATTGATTATTATTGCGTTAGATGCTCTGAACCCTGCCTATGTCAATCTCGATCGCTATGCAACTGGGTTAGGCAGTGAGGGTGACTGGCTGATGCCTAATTTACAAGGATTTCGAGAACAATCAGCCTACTGGGAAAATGCAAAAGCCTGGGCCCCTTATGTCACAGACAACAATCATCTGAATGCAGTTGCTGGCACTAATCCTGGACTAACCGGTACGTACAATGTGAACTTCCAAGCCATCGAATGGGGGCCAAGAGGCGTTCAAACTCCGGATATTCACATTGCTAATGCCAGATACCCTGATGGCACACCAGTGCAGACCATATTTGATTTGTTTGAAACAGTAACAAATGGGGATGCAACTACTGCTTATATTGCAGGTAAAGATTGGGTGGGAGATTCCTACATTGCAAATGAGGAAAATCCTGATCGAAATGTCGTGGACTTTAGTGTTACGGGAAGTAGGCCTAGATATCAGGATCCTTTTGGAGAGCCTAATTATTATGACAATCCGGAAACTGATGCCGATGCAGAGTGGGATCCAGAATCTAGAAATCAAGTTCGTTCATCAAATTTACTGAATGGAAATGTTGATGATGGTGGGGCTGGTGGTTCACATCCTTCAGACCATTGGATTGCAGATGAAGCACTGCAAATTTTGCGAAATGATCAGCCTGATGTCATCTACATCCTAATGGCACAGCTCGATCAATCTCAACATGCGTTGGGATCATTAGTTATTAATGAAGATGGTTTGCCAGAATGGGATATTGGTCCTCGTCCACGAGGCATCCCCGATGAGGTATTTGAGGAACGATATACCTATGTTAACCCCGTCAATAACGAACTGTACATGGAGCCAATAGTGGATGCTATTTGGGATACCGATCAGGCATTTGGCGATCTTATGGCTGGGATTGAACAGATTAAAACAGATATTCCTGGCTATTTAGATAATGCCAACATTGTTGTCCTCAGTGACCACAATATGGTTACCCATCAAGATCAAGGTGGGCTTCGTGGTGCAACAAGCATTAAAGATATCCTTACCGATAATGGCATTGATGTCAGTGGCAGAGGGGCTTTGGATGTGGTTTCCAATGGTAGTACGGGCTATGTTTTTCTACGTCCAGATGCTGACATTTCTCTCATAGATCAAGTTGACGATATTTTGGGTGATTACACGTTGGTAAACCCTGAAACAGGACAATCAGAAGTGCCTTGGGATATTGTTACTCGAGATGAGATGATAACAGGTCGACCTGACTTGAATCTTGAGCCTATGGAACTCTACCACCAGTACTACGCAGACGAAGGTATTTGGCCTCACTTGTTTTTGTTTGCTAAAAATGGTTGGCAATTTCCCCTTGAAAAGGAGGGGCGAGACTTCTCGGGTACTCTTCTAAAAGGAGCGCATGGCTCGAATGATAGCGATGATATTTTGATGGCTATTCAGGGAATGGGCTTGCCTGTAGGAACGTATTCATCCCCGGTGAGGATTTCAGACATTGGTACAACTGCTATGGAGTACTACGATCTTCCCATTCCATACGATGGTCTTGTTGGTAATGATTTGCACGATTTTTTAGGCGGTGCTTAATCTGAATTGTATCCATCCGATTTGCCGCTGGCTGCCGTTATGGTTGTGACTAGGCCATGACTATAACGGCAGTCAGCTATTCAGGAGAGAATGTCAAGCCCTTTACCCACCGAGACTTAGGGGGCTTTTCTCTTTGTAGTCTCTTAGTCTAAATTTGCAACCCAGGCCTCCTCTTTACCTTGAGGGTTAATTCCAGTCCCGACAATGGTAGAGCCGTCAGTCGAAACACTGGTAGCTACTAATAAGGTCCAACCTGTCAGGTCCAGACCATAGTCATTCGTGAGTACGGTTTTAAGGGAGCGCATGCCCAGCCGAGGTTGCCAAATAAAAGCCTCTTGTGGTTGACCATTGAAAATTATCGAGTCGCCGAATGGTTGACCGGCAATGCTGGTGCTCGCGCCGACAATAACAGACGCATTATCAGATAGGTCATAGGCAATACTAATGCCAGTCCCATTTTCTAAATCGCCAAAGCCAAAGCTTCGCTGTCCCGTCCAGAGAATGGCTTCCCCTCCCGTATTGTTGTTGATGTCGCCTCCGAAACCAACAATAAATCTGCCGTTCGCAGATATATTTGCCGCAGCACCAAAAATATTGGCAGACTCACCGTCAATGCTAAGTCTGGTGGGTCCTGTTGCTTCGGTCCAACGAATAGGAATAAGTGCTCCTGTTTGACTATCGCCAGAGAAACCGACGATAGCCGAGCCATCAGCAGATACATCCACTGCTGCGCCAGAGCCTGAAGAAAATTCCAGAGATGGGTCTGAAAAACCTAAATCTACCAGTCCTTCTGTTGCAGTCCAGCGAAAAGCAGCCGATGTAGCAGTAAAGTTACCAGTGAAACCAACGATGGTAGAACCATTGAAGGAAACACTATCGGCGAAGCCTTCTGGGCCAATTACTGTAACCCCTTCTGACGGATTCCAACGAAGAATTTCACTATTACCATTACGACTACCAGTTACCACTCGACCGTTGTCAGAAATCGCACCCACAAAAAAATCGTCAACTGGAATCTGTCTTAGGCCAGCTTGCTGCGTCCAGATAAATGAGGATGAGACACCAGAAGCGCTGCTGACACCGACAACAATTGTGCCATTTGCCGATACATCTTCGGCGCTACTACGGTCTTCCAATCCGGGTAAATAGCCTAGCCCCTGAAACGATCCGGCCTCTGCTGGTTGAGGATTGATGATGGTGGCTGAAAGACTAAGAAACGCCAGGCTTAAAAGAGATTTCTTTGTTTGCATAGTGACTGAAGAGACTGATATCTTTACATGGTGAGCAACCGTTGCTTAGCTGAATGTTAGCAAGATTTATTGTGTAGAGAGTCGATTAAGGCTAATACTGAATTTTTTTATGGATTCAGTCTCAAATCTGTAAAGAAATGATGAAATATAGTTTAGTTATTTGTCTTTCAACAAAAATCAAGCTGGGGTTTATCACGTTTTTAGATGACGGACTGTATTAAGATTTCAGGCATTCGGGCCTATGGTTATATTGGGGCGCTACCAGAAGAGAATGTGTTAGGTCAGTGGTTTGAGGTAGATCTAACGCTGTGGATGGATCTATCAGTAGCCGGTCAGTCTGACAATCTGGATGACACCCATAACTACGCCGATATCATTCAGCAGACCCAGCAGATTATTCAAATAGAGAAATTTAAGCTAATTGAGCGTTTAGGCGATGCGATCGCATCTCAGGCATTAGCCAATGACCCTCGGATAGAAAAAGTCCAGGTGACAGTCATAAAACTGACCGCCCCAGTACCTAATTTTGATGGGCGTGTGGCGATAACAATCTTGAGATCTCGTTCTTAATCCTACCCAATCCGTTACCATGCTGGAGGCAGTATTTGCGAGAGTTATCCCTTGCTTAAGCTGAGGCTCAAAAATCAACAACTGCATCTGCCGCTGATTTTGCTGTTAGCGGCGTTATTGCGGCTGTGGCGTCTAGGGGCCAAGCCCCTCTGGGTAGACGAACTCTATACCGCGTTTTATAGCCTTGGGAAAACCCTGGATGAGATTCCCATGGATACGTTGCTTCCCCCTGAGGCCTACTGGTCGCTGCTAGACGGGTTGGGGTCTCCTGGGCAGGCCGCCCAAACAGTGACGACTCAAAGTAATCATCCGCCGTTGTTTTTTATGGCTATGAATGCCTGGCTACAGGCGGCGGGGAGTTCGGTTTGGAGCCTGCGAGCATTTGCGGTGTTGTGGGGGGTAATTGCCGTAGCGGCTGTGTTTTATTTGGGGCAACGTATTGGTGGCAGGCGTGTTGGTACATTTGCAGCCTTGCTGATGGCCGTCTCACCCTATGGTATTTATCTGTCTCAAGAAGCCAGGCACTATAGTTTAGCGATTGCGATCGCACTGTTTGCCCTGGTGAATTGGATTGCCCTATTGCAGGGCGAGCGGTCGCCTTGGCGTTGGTTGAGCTGGATCGGCTTAAATGCTTTAGGCCTTTATGTTCATTACTTCTATGGCTTTAGTGTGATTGCCCAGTGGCTAGTCACCATTAGCCGAATTCTATGGCGGCGCAATCGTCGCTCCCAGGTATTACCCTGGCTGCTGGCCATGGGGGCGACAGGTTTGCTCTATCTACCCTGGCTCCCCACAACCCTGACTCATTTTTTTAGCGAAGGGGGCACTAACTGGCTGAGTCAGTCCACACCAATCTGGCAGACGATTGTTTTACCCTGGCTGCAGTCCCTGGTGGCTGCCGTGTTTATGCTGATTATGCTGCCGGTGGAGCAGGTGCCCCTGGGGGTGACCATTGTCTCAGCCTTAGTAATGTTAGGGGTATTTGGTCTGGTGCTGAACCAAATAATCAAGGGTTGGCATCGCGAAGGGCTGCTAGATTTATGGTCGCCCATCGTTAGCTATAGTTTGATTGTCTTTGGCATCATGATGGCTATTACCTATGGTTTAGGCAAAGACCTCACCCTGGCCCCACGCTACTTTTTTATGGTGTATCCAGCGTTAACTGTTATAGCTGCGCAAGCACTGGCTCGACGGAGGAATTGGGTATTGGGGATTGCGATCGCAGCAGGTATTTTTAGCCAACTTTTGATCAGCTATGACATAGCTCTGCTCAAACCCTATCTACCCGGACAGGTTGGTCGTCGTTTAGGCGCAGACACTCAGCCTACAATTGTTCTAGTCGCGCCGCAGCAAGATCGCTATCGTGCGCTTACTCTCAGCTATGTACTGGCACTTCCTCCCCATAAAAACATTCAAGTCGCCTTTACAGAGCCTGCTAATGCGAAGTCCTGGCAGCCTCAGCTGACCCATGCTATTCCGACAGAAAAAATAACCCTTTGGTTAGTGGAACCGAAACGTCAAGGTCCTTTTCCTTCAATCGTTAAGCTACCTCAAAAGAATTGTTTTCCCATGGGTAAGCCCATTAAAACCGAAGGCACTCGGCAACAACAATATCAATGCCGTGTCACGTCGAGCTAACCGTCGAGTTAGCCATTTTTTTCTCATAGATATGGCCTATGACAGCTCAAAGAGTTTCATAGATTACCTGTGGTTTTCTAATTCAATCGTTATACTCAATCCTTAGATAGCGCCCAATCAAGCGCCCAATAGGTTTACAGCGCCCACTTTATCAAGATAGACACTATGACGTTTCGAGCTTTAAATGCCTTTATCCGCCCAGGTAAATATCTAAAAGGTTTAGGGGTACTAACGGCGGCTACATTAACAATAGCCGCTTCCCCAGCTTTGGCTGGCGATCCATTTCGCTCAAGCAATGAACACGATATTGGGCCTAATGCCGAGGAAGCATTTGAATCCTTCTTTCGGGATGGAGACTATGTGGGAGCCCGTGAGGCCCTGGAGTTGGCAAAGGATTCTGAAGCAAACGAGCCGTTAGTTCATAGTATGGCGGCATCAATGGCCTACCTTGATGAAGATTGGGCTGCCCTGGAGACGGCGGCTTCAATGACCCGGTCTACGGCTGAGGCGTTGCTTGAAACTGATCCACTGCGGGGGCATATCTACTCGGCAGTTGGTATTTTTATGGAAGGGGCGCACATGATGAGCACCCAAGGGGTAGCTCGCAGCACACCAGCTGCCTTAGCAATGCTGCAACAGGTTTTTAGCCATATCGGGTCAGCCGAAAAGATTGATAGTACCGACCCAGAACTGAACCTGGTCAAAGGGTATATGGATTTAATGCTGGCTGTTAATTTGCCATTTTCTGATCCTGAAAAGGCAATTGAGCGACTGTCCCAGTATGGTAATCCTGACTATTTAGCCTATCGGGGCATTGCCCTGGGCTATCGTGATTTAGATCAGATGTCAGAGGCGATGGAGGCTGTTGACCAGGCATTAGAAACAGCTCCTGAAAATCCGGAGCTGTTTTACCTTAAGGCACAATTGCTGCGACGTCAGGAAGCGACCGATGACAGCGTTGAAATGTTTGATAAAGCATTAGAATATGCAGCGCAGCTACCCCCCAGCCTGGCACGCAGAATTTACAAAGAAAAGTGCCGTACTGAAGGCGGTTCCCATGAAGCCTGTGGCAAGGAAGCGACCGATTTTGTTGACGGTCTAGAAAACGAATAGAAAATCTATAGCCTCTAGCGATCTCCTATGGCCTGAACTATATGGGCCAAGCTACAAACAAACCTTAATACCCTAAGTTACATTTCATCTAATTACCAAGAAATGTAACTTAGGGTTCTTTTTTAGGTGATTTTTCAACGGCAAACGACTGCTTTAAAAAGTAGCAGCCCCGCTGATTTATTAACCCAAAAAAGGCTTCAACGAGGCTGGAGACGCAGTTAGGAGGTATCTTGCCTATTACCATAACTGCCAAATCTGATCGCGGACGGTTAACTTAATAAGTTCTTAACTGTCGTCAGATAAAAAACATCCTTAATTATTTAACGTTACTTAATAAAGTAAATAATCAATGCAAAAGCACCATCTTATTGGATAGAAATTGCCACAGTAGAGATAACCTTCGGGTTTGGGTTAGTTAGCCCATAACAGCCAGTTTGTGGCTTCGACGGCGTTCGAGAAAATCAACGAGCTCTGACTGTTTTTCGCTATATCTGACCTACTCAGGCTGACGGTCTGAGATCAGCTAATAAGACCTACGGGAGGTCAGAGATGGCGATTAAAAGTATTAACCCGGCCACTGGCAAAGTTTATAAAACCTACACTCCACTAGCGTCGGAAGAAATAGAGGCGCGCTTAAAGGTAGGAGACGCTCAATATCAACAATATCGATGGACGACATTTAAAGAACGCAGTGATTGGTTAATGGCTGCTGCCGATTATTTAGAAGCCCATGCTGATGTGCTGGGTCGCATTATGACCCAGGAGATGGGTAAGCCGATTGGGGCTGCGATCGCAGAGGTAAAAAAATCTGCCTTGGTTTGTCGTCACTATGCTGAAAATGGGGCTGATTATCTGGCCGATGAACGCTCCGACGTTGGCTATGTACGCTATCAGCCCCTGGGGATTATCCTGGCGGTGATGCCGTGGAATTATCCCCTATGGCAGGTGTTCCGTTTGGCAGCCCCGGCTTTGATGGCGGGCAACGTGATGTTACTCAAGCATGCGTCTAACGTACCGAAGTGTGCACTTTCTATAGAACAAGTTTTTCGTAAGGCAGGGTTTCCTGAAGGAGCGTTTCAAACCTTGCTGATTGGAGCCGATCAAACCGCTGCTGTAATTGCAGATGAGCGCGTACGGGGCGTGAGTCTGACGGGCAGTGGACCGGCTGGTTCTCAAGTTGCTGCATTAGCAGGGCAGCATTTGAAAAAGGTCGTGTTGGAGTTGGGCGGTAGCGATCCCTTTATTGTGTTGCCCAGTGCCGATCTGGAGGCAGCGGTTGAAACTGCTGTCATGGCTCGTTTACAAAATAATGGTCAGTCTTGCATTGCGGCTAAGCGATTTATCTTAGTTGGCAATATTGCTGATGAGTTTGAAGCTCGACTGGTGGATAAGTTTAATGCCCTTACAGTGGGTGATCCTTTGCAGCCTGAAACAGATATTGGGCCATTGGCGACACCGTCTATTTTGCGAGACATTCATAAACAGGTGCACGATTGTCTTATTGCTGGGGCTAAGGCTTTGGTGGGTGGCAACCTGGAAAAACTCAAGGCGATGCTGCCGCCTGAATTAGAACTGGGGAATTTTTACCCGCCAACAATTTTGAGTCACATACCCCCAGGCACACCCGCTGACCAGGAAGAATTCTTTGGGCCTGTGGCGCTTATTTTTCGCGTTCAGGATATCGATGCAGCCATTGAACTGGCTAATTCCACGTCGTTTGGATTAGGCGCTAGCGGCTGGACTCAAGATCCAACAGAGCAACAGCGTCTGATCAGTGAAATTGAAGCCGGGGCTGTTTTCATTAATAGTATGGTTAAATCTGACCCCCGTTTGCCCTTTGGTGGCATCAAACAATCGGGCATTGGCCGCGAACTGGGAAGACACGGCATCCTGGAATTTGTAAATGCTAAAACGGTTTGCCTTAGTTAATCCGTTTTTTATAGAGGCGTTCCATGGAATGCCTCTATAAAAACGCCCATTGCCCATTGCCCATTATCCATTCTCCAGATCTCTTTTATGAACACTGCAGAACTTCTCGTCCGCTGTCTTGAAAATGAAGGTGTTGAGTACATTTTTGGTGTGCCAGGAGAAGAGAATCTCCAGGTTTTACAGGCCCTTAAACACTCGTCTATTCAGTTTGTGACTACACGCCATGAGCAAGGGGCCGCCTTTATGGCAGATGTTTACGGTCGGCTGACGGGTAAAGCTGGGGTGTGTCTTTCGACGCTAGGTCCGGGGGCAACGAATCTAATTACTGGCGTGGCAGATGCTAATTTAGATCGGGCACCGCTGGTGGCAATTACGGGCCAGGTGGGGACTGATCGCATGCACATTGAGTCGCATCAGTATTTAGATCTCGTGGCGATGTTTGCCCCGGTCACCCAGTGGAATACTCAAATTGTTCGACCTAGCAATACAGCAGAAATTGTACGTAAGGCATTTAAGCTAGCACAAACAGGAGATCCGGGAGCCGTACATATTGATCTACCTGAAAATATTGCAGAAATGGAGGCAGAGGGCAAACCATTGAGGTGTGATTGCCATGAAAGAACATTTGCCGCCTTTGACACCATTCAAGCCGCTGCCGATGCCATTACTCAAGCAGAACGACCCTTGATTTTGGTGGGTAATGGCGCTATTCGTGACCGCGCTAGCGACGCCATTATGGCCATGGTAGATCAGCTCCATATCCCGGTTACTAACACCTTTATGGGTAAAGGAGTGATTCCCTACGAGCATCCGTTGTCTCTTTGGACCGTGGGGCTACAGCAGCGAGACTTTATTTCCTGTGCGATTGATAAGAGCGATCTTGTCATTGCTGTGGGCTACGATTTGGTAGAGTATCCCCCAAAGAAATGGAACCCGGACGGTAAAATTCCCGTTATCCATGTAGGGGCGATGCCCGCAAAAGTTGATAGTAGCTATATTCCCATGGTGGAAGTGATTGGGAATATAGCCGATACACTGCACGAGATTTTGAAACGAGTGGAACCTAAACCTCAGTCTAGCTATCCATTCCAGGCGGTGCGCGATGAGATGCGGGCTGACTATGAACAGTATCGCGATGATATGGCATTTCCGATTAAGCCCCAGAAATTGCTTTATGATTTGCGCCAGGTGATGGGTCCAGAAGACATTGTGCTTTCAGATGTGGGGGCCCACAAGATGTGGATTGCTCGGAACTATCACTGTGAACGGCCCAACACCTGTTTGATTTCCAACGGGTTTGCGTCCATGGGCATTGCCATACCGGGTGCGATCGCAGCCAAACTGGTCCACCCTGACCGTAAGATTGTTGCCGTCACCGGTGATGGTGGTTTTATGATGAACTGTCAGGAGCTAGAAACCGCGCTGCGTTTGGGTACGCCATTTGTCACCATTATATTTAATGACGGCGGCTATGGCCTGATCGAATGGAAGCAGCACAACTACTATGGTGAATCGGCGTTTATTAAGTTCAACAACCCTGATTTTGTTGCTTTGGCTAAGAGCTTTGGCCTTCAGGGCTATCGAGTAACCTCAACAGAAGACTTTATTCCCACCTTAAAAGAGGCTTTGGCAGCAGACGTGCCAGCGGTAATTGATTGCCCCATCGACTATGGGGAGAATCTTCTATTTACTGAAAAATCACGGGAATTGGCCTGTGCAATTTAGTTTTTAGAGCACTGTTCCCATACCTAAATCCATGCCAACAGTATATTTGAAGTTACCTTCACCAACACTTTCTCGCAGTTTGGCGATAATTTTCTCTGGGTTGTCGTAGGGACCGGCAAAGTAGTAAGGCTTACCATTTTTTCCAAATTCATGGCGGACCAAGTTGTCCATACGAGGTTCGAGATGAGACTTGGCTCTCTCAAAGTCTTTATGGGGATCAATGCCTAGATGTTTTGCATAGTCTACAGCTCCGTAGATGACCGATTGCACCTGTTCTAGGGATATAGTTCTGTAGCTGTCATCCATGGTTGTTGCATAGGCCTGCTCTCGCATTAAGGGATAGTCAGTAGTTTTAACTTTGCGAGGTCCCATGGCATTTTTGACCCCCAGACACCAGGCATCGATTAAAAAGGTCGTTACCAAATGATGTTGTCCATCGGTACGGGTGACCATCACCTGAGACAACCCTTTTCGATCCCGTTTAATAATTTGACTACCAAAGAAGCGATCAAACCCCTGGGAGTCGATTAAGCATTCCTTAAGTTTGGGTAGCTTTTTGGGCTGGCTATATTTTTCAGGATTCGCGTTTAACTGGGTTTGGATAATATCCTTGACCTCGGCTGGTCTTAGGCCTAGTTTGCGGGCAATTTGCTTGGGGGTGACTTTGCGATCGCGTAGAGCCAAAATTTCTTTAATTTGCTCAGACGAAGCAGCCATGAATACAAGTTCCAGATTTGCTAAAGTTAATGCCCATTTTTGCGCAGGTCTTTAGCTATTGTACAAATGGTTTGCAAGTGTTTACTTAATGAGCACAGTGTCGGATATGGTTTAGCAGGGGCTCAAGATAGTGATAAGGGAGGTATGTTTGACCACTAACCCATAATGCCGTATTCCCAAACCCAATCAGGTGCTAACTCTTCTTTCCTAAGTAACTCTTGTTGTTGCCCCATGGTTTCATGGTCAGACTGGTGTGAATTAGAACCCGCTGAAACGGTTGTAAAGTTCATGGCGAGAGTACTCACGCTTTTTTCTGTTGCTCTAGTTCTAGTTCTAAGAGATTGGTTGTAATGGGTAATCACTGAACCTGTCATGATGTATTCCTCCGGAGCATCTGCCTGACTAAATTCAAGTATGACTTCATTCTGAAGCTAGTAAGTTCCAAGGATGGCAAGGGGGAAATTTATTTTTTCTGATTTTGGAAAGCTGGCTTTGTGGCCTACGATGTCCCTAAGGGATATACACAAATTGTGCGGTTGCCATATCTTGAGAAAAAATGTCGATAACCTCTATGGGTACCTTACTAAAGTGGCTATTAATAAGTTTTTCCTGGAATTTTAGGGGATCGTGAACTGTTTCAATGTAGTCCTTTGAGCTGTCTGTTATGACAGGTTTTGGGGTATTTGAGTTTTGAGTTAAAGCCTACAGAAACATAGGTTTTCCATGCTTTTTATTCCCGCTTATCCCTTACTTGCGGTAATCTCTCCCTGGTATGAAATTGCTACTATTTTAGCGATCGCAGCTATCCCCGCAGTCATATTAATCCTATTAATTAAGTGGATACAGCAACAGCGGCGCTTACGAACAGCACTACCCTGGTTTGTCCGCTCACTGATAGCAGTCAGCATGATATCCCTGGTAATGGTAGTTTAATAGGTAGCCTCATGGGCGGCATTTTAGGTTACAGCCCCACCCCAAAAAGTAAGGTGGGCTGTTAAGAAAGAGACTAGCTAACAGTCATAGTAATAACCGTTTCTACGGTCTCATTAGGAGAAGCAGTCAACAGAAAGTCACCTGTATTGATCGCATTGCGAGGGCCGCTCCAGGGTTCTAGACAGTAAAAGTCTTTTCCTTTCACAGTCCAGAAAACAAGAGTAGAGTAGTTCTCGTCAAAATCGATAGCTAGCGTACTATCGCCATCTTTGACAGTAGCTGTTTGATCTTCGAGGTTAATAAAGGCAAAATCAATCTCTTCTTGATCAAAATCAAACGTACCATTAAAGGCATAGACCTCTTTGCCACCTTTGATTTTGTAATCGGTAGACGGAATATCAAAGGTCAGCTTGCTTTTATCTGCCACTGCAAAATATGGGTGAGTGCCCGTAGAAAACGGCATGGGCTCATCAGACAAATTTGTATGGCGGAAGCGCTGTTCTAGCCTGTTACCTTTGAGCGTATAGACATAATCAAGCTGGAACTCAAAGGGATACACAGCAAAGGTTTCTTCACTGCTGGTTAGGGTGATCGTTAGGCTAGCGCCATCATCAGTAGACTGGTGCGTTACTTCCCAGGGAGTAGTACGACCAAAGCCATGTTGCTTGAGCTTAAACGTTTCACCATCGAGGGTGTATGTATCGTCAACCAGGTTGCCACAAATAGGAAACAGTAGTGGAATGCCACCTCGTACTGACAGACTAGCGTCCTTAAAGCGTTCTGCATCTAAGTAGAAAACCTCTTTGCCCTGAATCTTCCAGCTAGTGACAATACCGCCCCGTTCTGGAACGACAGCTACCTGAGAGTCACCGTCAGTCAAGATATAGGTCAAATACTGCTGCTTTTCGGTGGTAATAGTAGTCATAAAGCTTCCTTGGGTATTGCTGTTCAACCACGGCCAAACCCGGAGTTTCCTCTATGGCACAACTACAATTCTGGACGTGGGCAACGCTTTAAAAACACTGCCACAGGATGGTCCTTTCTCCATGCAATCTTGGACACTAGTACGGAATCTTTACGGTTTGTATAGCTTTCTGTTTGCCATGCGCTAATATTCTGGCTGACCTTCATTTACGACTGAGGTTTCCTATTTTATGTCCGCAGCCTATCCTCGCGATCTCATTGGCTATGGTCAACAGCCGCCCCACCCTCAATGGCCCAATAACGCTCGCCTGGCTCTACAGTTTGTAATCAACTACGAGGAAGGTGGCGAAAATTGTATTCTCCATGGTGACCCAGCATCTGAGGCATTTTTGTCTGAAACCGTGGGTGCGGCTCCACTGTCAGGGGTACGCAATATCAATATGGAGTCTATGTATGAGTACGGTAGCCGAGCGGGCTTTTGGCGGTTGCATCGGCTTTTTACCCAACGCAATTTGCCGGTGACGGTCTATGCCGTGGCCATGGCCCTGGAGCGCAATCCTGATGCTGGTAAGGCCATGGTGGATGCCGGTTGGGAGGTGGCCAGCCATGGCTATCGCTGGATTGATTATCAATATGTGGGCGAAGACACTGAGCGAGAGCATATTCGCAAAGCCATTGAAATCCATACCCAGGTAATCGGCAGTCGGCCTTTAGGGTTTTATCAGGGACGGTTGAGCCCCAACACCCGTCGTCTTGTGGTTGAAGAAGGGGGCTTTCTCTACGATGCTGATAGCTATGCCGATGACCTACCCTATTGGAATGAAGACTATGGTCGGCCCCATCTGGTGATTCCCTACACCCTGGACAATAACGACATGCGATTTGCCACCTACCAGGGGTTTAATTCGGGTGATCAGTTTTTTACCTATCTCAAGGATGCCTTTGATGTGCTTTATGCCGAGGGAGAAACAGCTCCTAAGATGATGAGTGTTGGTCTCCATTGTCGGCTTTCTGGTCGTCCCGGACGAGCCGCTTCCCTGGGACGATTTTTAGACTATGTGATGCAGCATGAGGATGTGTGGGTCTGTCGTCGGGTGGAAATTGCAC
>JAHQVZ010000234.1 GCA_019634055.1 Leptolyngbyaceae cyanobacterium MAG.088 | reverse complement strand
CGTCTAGAAGCCCTAGACGCCCGCACCAAGGCTGTCGATAACATCCAAGCCACTCGCTTAGACGCATTGGATGCCCGCACTAAGAACGACGTTCACAAGCTACGCATTGAGCACCTGAATAACCAGTCCAAAGCTATTGAAGATATTCAAGCCGCTCGTTTAGAAGCGTTAGATGCTCGGACCAAAGCAGTCGATAACATCCAGGAAGCTCGCCTTGATGCCCTAGATGCCCGCACTAAGTCCGTCGTCCGCTGACAGACTAGCGGGGCGTAGTCAGGCTAACCAAGTTTGGGTGCCTGGTGTGTCTCCGTACATCTGTGAAGCTTCATTCCCTTTCATGAGGCACCCTTTTCTCTTCCGATTCTCCCTTTACACACACACTAAGCCTCTGCCCATAGGGTGGGGGTTTTTTATGTGAGGTTAGGTATTGCGATCGCTCTAAGGAATTAGTCGTGTACCAACTCTAGCTGTCATAATCAGACTGTCATCCAGGCCACATTCCTATGAAACTGGTGCTCAAAGCACTCATTCACGGCTATCGGCTATTAATTTCACCTCTATTCCCAGCCACCTGCCGCTATACACCGACCTGCTCCAAATACGCCCTGGTCGCCATAGATCGCTTTGGCCCACTGCGAGGTAGCTGGATGGCCATCAAACGCATTATCCGCTGTAACCCCTGGCACGAAGGCGGTTACGATCCAGTGCCCCCCATTCCCATGGTGGGTAAAACAGACCTCAGCGAGCTAATAGTCTCCAATGAAGCAGGCGCTAACGAAAATAAAGACACGTCAGCATCACACGACTAAACTCTTCGCGCAAACCCAGCGACCCTGAGCGCAGTCATTGGCATGGCCTTCCCAGAGGAAATAGGGACACTTACGATTAAAGTATGGTTGACGTCACTGCCCTGCAACCTACTCATGAAACGAGTCAACCTTAGCGAGCTAACCACTCAAGGTGTTTCCCATAACACCGCCATTCGCAAAAAAGTCATGCTGCAGCCGGGGGAAATCCCCCACCTGACCAACTTTTCCCAAGCTACATTTGCCCCTGGCCAAGTTGCTAAAGCCCACGCCCACTCAGATATGTATGAAGTATTCTTTGTCTCGGCAGGCAGTGGCACTATGACCGTCAACGGCGAAGATCAGGCCCTTTCCCCTGGGGTATGCATTTTGGTAGAACCGGGTGATGTTCATGAAGTGACCAACACAGGCCAAGATCCCCTAGTGCTAAATTATTTCGGGATTGTCTAAATGCCCTATGACGTGCCGCCACCACCTTTAGATAATCCTATTTACCTGAACCACCGTCGCTGGATGCTACGGGCGCTAGAATTAGCCGAAGCTGCAGGCAACGCAGGCGAGGTGCCAGTCGGGGCCATAATCGTCGGCCCTGAGGATGACGTGATTGCCGAAGCCGCCAACCGCCGCGAACGGGATCATGACCCCACCGCCCATGCAGAAATATTGGCCCTGCGCCAGGCAGGAAAATATTTACAAAACTGGCATCTGAATGATTGCCGCTTATATGTAACCCTTGAACCTTGCCCCATGTGTGCCGGTGCAATTGTAAATACCCGATTGGGTTTACTAGTTTATGGCACAGATGATCGCAAAACTGGGGCAATACGCTCTGTCTTAAATGTGCCAGATGGACCAGCGTCTAATCATCGATTAGACGTACAGGGGGGAATTCTCGCATCTTCCTGTCGGCAGCAGTTACAAAATTGGTTTCGTCAGAGACGGCAATGAAACTGTCTGCATACCGGCAGATCTACTCTCTAGATAGGTATATGGTATGTATACAAATGTGGAGTTAGGTATCGTTGAGCACATGGTCTAGCCATGGCTATAAGCTCATGCATGGGCAATCGTTCACGATTTTATTCCGCTTTGGGTGTGTTTTTCTTTTCCTGAGCATCGCTAATGGCTTTTAGTCCGCAATTTTTGCATCACAGACAGTCCACATCAGAGGTGGTTTCTTCTGTGTGTTCGTCCAAGCTATCGCCCTGGCTAGCGCCGTTAGCCTACAAAATTGGTGAATGCTTGCTATTGCCAAATTTCTTTAAGACGATTAACATCACTGGCCAGGAAAATATTCCCACTAGCGGTCCTGTTGTGTTTGCCCCCACCCATCGCTCTCGATGGGATGCATTGTTAGTCGGGTTGGTGGGCCATCAGGCCACGGGTCGTTATTTGCGCTTTATGGTAACGGCCGATGAGTGCATGGGGTTACAAGGGTGGGCCATTAAGCGACTGGGTGGCTTTCCAGTGGATGTGAGAAGACCTGCGATCGCAACGCTACGCCATGGTGTGCAACTACTCAAAAACCAGCAAACCCTGGTAATCTTCCCCGAAGGCGATATTTTCCGTAAAAAGCAAATCCAGCGTCTTAAGCCCGGCTTGGCCAGATTAGCACTCCGAGCAGAGCAGTCGACCCCAAACCTTGACGTTAAAGTATTGCCTATATATCTTGATTACGATAGTCCTCGCCCTACCTTTGGTAGTAATGTCGAGGTGCGTATCGGTCAACCATTAGCGGTCAGAAACTACTTAAATTCTGCCTCAGCAAAGCAGCAAGCAATGCGATTAACCGCTGACTTAAAGCAATCTTTAGAAGCCTTATCTGGTGTCAAAAACCTCTTAGAGGTAACGCCATAAGTTTAATTTTGGCAACCCATGATATGCCTGGATGGTGAGCACTTCCTGGACGATGGAGAATGCCCACCCTAAGCCTACGACATAAGCATACTACTTTATATATAGAACACTCTATTTTGTGAGACTTCAAAATAGAGTGTTTTGCTATACTACATCTAGTTAAGTATGCGAATATAGTATCTAATCATACATAAGCGGTTAATCGCTTTTGGGTAGATTGGCAGAGTTATAAAGGTGTTTGAGTAGGTGTATGGCACTAGGCAATTTCCTTAAAATAAGTACCTTAACTGGCATAGCTTTTGTAAACTTACAATTCACAGGTCTTGCCCAAAGCATTCAAGCAGATAACTCCCTGAATACTAGAGTTGAGCGTTTGGGGACAGAGTTCATTATTCAAGATGGTACTTTTGTACCTGGTGACCTAAACAATCTTTTCCACAGCTTTGAGCAGTTCAACCTGCAGCAGGGAGAAACCGCAACATTTGAGAATACTGTAGATGCCGATAGCATTTTCGCGCGGGTTACTGGTGGTGATGCTTCAGTGATTAATGGAGCAATAAATGGAGGAGATGTCAATCTCTTTTTAATGAACCCATCCGGGTTGATTTTTAATGAAAATGCCTCTCTTCAGCTTGATCGTTCTTTCTTTGGTGTCACTGCTGACAGCATTTCATTTTTTGATAATTCTACGTTTTCTGCATCTCTATCAACTGGTGCACCCACTGGCGATACCCCTTTTTCGTTTATCTTTAATGGCAACAATGGTGATATTGAAGTTGTTAGCAATAGTGCTGCCGCAAACGCAGTTATTAACGTTGACGTAGATAGAACGTTTGCACTAATTGGGAGCAATGTTCGTATTAGTAATATTGATGAGATTCGTGCGCCCAGCGGTCGTATTGAGATTATTGGTATAGGTTCACAATCGTTTTTAGAAGCACCTATATTCGTAGACTCCGAAAACAGTCTTGGTATTAGTTTTCCTGCTGGTACGTTTCCTGAAGGAAATGGGCAAGTATTGATCGAAAACACTAATATCTCTAGCGAAGCTGCCCCTAACAGTACTGAGCTTAATCCTGACAACCTGTTTTCAAGCACAGATACTACTTCGGATTTTCAAGAAGATCTAAACGCTGGAGGAGTATTTGTCAGAGCATCTGGCGAGATTATAATTCGAGATTCAAATATCACTGCATTTACCACTTCGATGGCGAATGCTGGCTATGTTGGGTTACAGACAAGTCCACAGGGTGATATCACCCTTAGTAACGGTGATGTTTTTGCAACCGTAGAACAAGAAGATGCTAATGGCCAAATTGCATCTGGTCCCAGAGGTCAAGGTGGAGCAATAATAGTCGATACTGGGACGTTGACTTTAAAGGACAGCTCGCAATTACAGGTTTTGGTTAGGGGCGGCGTGAATTCCCCTGATACGTTTGCTGGTGTAATTCTTATTCAAACGACTGGAGCCGTCACGTTGGAAGGTTCGGATCAGTTTGACTTTCCTCCAGGTATATTTGCGTCAGTAGGTTCAGATGCTCAAGCAAGTTCTGGATTGGTTTTTCTGGACGTAGGCTCTTTGGAAATAGACGCCTCTGATGGTCTCGCATTAATTGAAGCCTCTAATTTTGGTGAGGGATCTGCAGGAGTGATTATCATTGATGCGGATGATGACGTTGTTGTTAAAGGTAATGGTGGTCTCATACTAAGTCGGGCTGTGAATGCTCCTGGCGATAGCTCGTTCGAGTTTCAAGGACAGTCGCCTGGTTTTATCTTTATTGATGCTCGTCGGGTAGGAGTTTTAAATGGAGCTGAAATTAGTGCAACTAGTGAGGGAGCTGCGACACCTGGCCAAATCGGTATTGTTGCAGATTTAATCGCTATGAATAGAGGTTTGCCGATAACATCTCCAAACGGCAGCATACGTAATACAGGAATTTCTGCAGAAAATACGTCTGGCCAAGGTGGCTTAATTGCTTTGGACAGTGAGTTTTTAGTATTAGCTAATAAGAGTTCGGTAACAACAATTTCAAATTTTGAAAATAACGGTACTTCACCTGATAACTTTCAAGGTGTTAGCCTAAACATTGACTTTGAAATTATCGCTAGTCCCTCATTGGATAATGATATTACGGTTGATGCAAGGGGAACCGGTGGAAGTGCTGGCATAGTTGAATTTGTAGCAGGCACACAACCCTTCTTGAGAAATATTGAAATCCAAGATTCATCACTGCTGTCTAATGATATTTCGTTTAATGGTGAAGGTGGCGCGTCAGATGGTGCTCTTCTCGGGGCGTTTAGTGAGTTTTCGTCATTTCAACCAACTGCAGAGCCCTCACCAGATACGATTGATCCATCTAGATTGATTGCCCAAGGCTGTACGGCAGGAGGTCTCAGTGCCGCACAGAATGTTGGTGACTTAACTGTGACAGGTCGTGAGGGACTATCGGTAACGCCTGAGGAAAAACTGACGGGGACGATGCCCCCCAGCCGTTTAGCGTCAAGCCCAGACGATGCTAACTTAGCTGAGGCAGATGCATGGATAGCGGCGAATAACAACAATGCAATGACTGACGCTACAAGCAGCGCAGTCGAAGCTCAAACCTGGCGATATGGTGATGATGGCCAGGTCGTTTTAGCCGCTCAGCCCCATCAAACATATTCTCCTGTGTTACCTGGATTTATCTGCAATGCGCTCTAATTGTTCTGGATTGTTTTTGCTTGCTCTGCCGTTGAGCATGCTATTTTTTGCTGTTTCTGCGTTAGCTCAAGAGCCTGGCATCGTAACACCTACCATTGAACCGCCGTCAGAGGAGGAGTTTGAACGACCAGAGATTTTTGAACCCATCACACCACCGGAAACGTTACTGGAAACGCAGCCGATTCCTGTAACGCCTGAACCAGGGCCAGATGTTCCGGAAACAGTCATTATTCAAGATTTTCAGTTTGAAGGGAGTACGGTATTCACTGCCGATGAACTGACTGAAGCTGTGGAAAACACTTTCGATACCGAGCTGCCGTTAGAGCTTTCGTTTTCGGAATTGTTTAGGGTGCGTTCAGCCATTACCCAGCTTTATGCTGATGCGGGCTATGTGACGTCGTCTGCCATTTTGCCACCGCAGGAGTTTGCGCCTGAGGGTGGCACTCTTGAGGTACAAATTCTTGAGGGCGGGTTAGAAGATATTAAAGTTGTTAGCCCTGGCAGGCTTAATGATAGCTATGTACGTCGTCGTATGGAACGGTTTGCAAAGGCACCGCTGCAGATTGATGACGTCTTGGAAGGGCTGCAGCTATTGCAGCTAGATCCGTTGATTCAGCGTGTATCGGCTGAACTATCGGCAGGGCCTCAGCAAGGAACCAGTTTACTGACAGTGACTGTTGAAGAAGCTGATAGTAATTGGTTTGACTTACGGGTTAACAACGCGGCCTCACCCAGCGTGGGAACCTTTCAACAAGAGGTGGCTTATACCGAGGCCAATATGTTGGGTAACGGTGAACGCTTAGAAGTTGAAATTGGCCGTACTGATGGACTGCGCTCGGCTGATATAAGCTACGGCTTTTTTCTTAATCCTATCGGTGGCACGCTGGAGTTCAATGCTGGGTTTTCGGGAAGCGATGTTGTTGAAGAACCTTTTGATATCTTGGAAATCGAGTCCGAGTCAGCATTTTATGAGATTACCTGGCGACAACCGTTGAAGAAAACGCCCACCGAGGAGTTTGCCCTGGGGCTGACGGCATCACGTCAAGGTAGTCGCAGCATTTTCTTAGAAAGCTTTTTTGGTGAAGAG
Organism: Leptolyngbyaceae cyanobacterium MAG.088; assembly: GCA_019634055.1. Lineage (GTDB taxonomy): Bacteria > Cyanobacteriota > Cyanobacteriia > Phormidesmidales > Phormidesmidaceae > Leptothoe. Next base: position 40,827 of record JAHQVZ010000234.1, on the reverse strand, counting down.
GTTGGGTTTCCCACTCGAGGTGCTGATGATGATGGCCGTACTCGGATAACGGCATTACGGTTTTTCCAAGAATGGGTTAAACAACAGCCGAGACAGGTATTGGCTGCTAGGTCTCAATTTAGCGTGGGGTTAGATGTTTTAGGGGCAACGTCTGCAAATAGTCCCAACAGTGAGTTTTTTGCCTGGCGGGGGCAGGGGCAGTTTTTAAAGTTGTTGGCCCCGGATACATTATTTATCTTTCAGACAGATGCTCAGCTAGCTGACTCATCGTTATTGCCACTGGAACAGTTTGGCTTGGGGGGTCCCAATACGGTGCGGGGCTATCGTCAGGATTTATTGCTGGCTGATAATGGCGTATCTGCTTCGGCAGAATTTCGTTTGCCCCTATATCGTTCATCAAATCGACGTTCTGTTTTACAACTGACACCCTTTCTTGAGGGTGGTTTTGGTTGGAATGCTGATGATAGTGATCCTGCCCCGGATACCTTGCTATCGACGGGACTTGGTTTGTTATGGCAGTTGGATGACAATCTGACGGCAAGACTTGACTGGGGCATTCCTCTCATTGATGGTGATGCCGATGGGGATTCGCTGCAGGAAAATGGCATTCATTTATCTTTAAACTATCGAGCGTTTTAAGGCACCTGAACTCAGTATCGTAACCGAGGAGCAACTATGCGATCTCATTTCCGTCCCCGATTCTCCCTTCGTCGCCCGCTCTGGCTTATCTGTTTAGCGATAGCAACAGCGCTCCTGTGTCTGACCATGCCGGTAACTAGAACCATGGCTAGTGTAGGTATGGTCGAAATCCAGGCCAATGCTACGTTAGACCAGCAGGGTCGAACGGCCTATGCAGCCGGTGATTATGCCGCCGCCGCCGCAGCCTTTGCTCAAGCGGCCAATGAATATCAGTCAGCGGGACAGATGGTGCAAGCGGCCCTGGCATTTGCAAATCTCTCCTTAAGCTATCAGCAACTGGGCCAATGGAACGAGGCCAAAGCGGCGCTTGAAAAGGCTTTGGGGTTAACGCCTATGGGGGATGCAGCACCGCCAGATGTGTTGTCTAGCCGAGGGCAGGTGCTTTCAATTCAGGGACAGCTGCTGTTTTCTCAAGGCGACAACATTGGTGCTGCCGAGGTTTGGGCTCAGGCCGCCGTTGCCTATAAACAAGCCAATCAGCCCCGCGAACAGGTGCGCGCTCAGGTCAATCAGGTTCAGGCTTTGCAATCGGCTGGTTTCTATGATCGCGCCCGGTCTCAAATAGAAAAAGCCCTGACATCTCAGCCATCAGATGACGTTACTTTAGATGCGCTACGTACCTATGGAGAACTGCTCAGGTTGACGGGCGAAAGGGATGAAGCTGGCGAGACCCTAGAGCAAGCGTTGACCCTGGCTGAAGAGTTAGCGTTACCAGATGCGATCGCATCTATCTATAACAGTTTAGGGGTGTTAGCAGAAACCAACGATGATCCAGACGCCGCCTTAAACTATTATCAACTGGCAACTGAGCTCGCCCCTGAACTGTCATCAACAAGACTGGGAATAGCCGCCCAAGTCAGTCAGCTACGGCTATTTATTGAGCAAACAGATTGGCAAGTGGTGGCTACAATTTTACCCACATTGACTGAGCAACTCCAAGCGCAACCCCCCAATCGGGATAACATTTATGCCCGTTTAACCTATGGGCAGCTACTGTTAGATTTACGTCAGGCCGTTGACGTTGCCCTAACACAGCGAGAGGCAGACGCCGCTAAATTAGCCGTAGAAAATGCGACAGTAGATTTAACTGATGAAGCCACTCAGCAGCTAACAACAGACGAAGAATCTCTCCAGTCCGCTGACGCTCTTTCCCCAGAAAATGACGCTCTCTTAACACTGGCTGAGGCCCTGCCGCAGGGAGACACCATTGCCACACTCTTGTTAGAAACCTATGGTGCGGCCCAAAATCTTAATGACATTAAAGCTCAGGCTTATGCCCTGAGCCGCCTGGGTCGACTCTACAGCCAAACCCAACAGTGGGAAATTGCTAAACAACAAACACTGACTGCGCTGAACCTGGCCCAAGGAGCTAATCTGCCTGATTTAGAATATCAGCTGCAAGAACAACTCTGTCAAATTTTGCAGAATACCGATAGTCCAGTACCTGGTGAAGCCATTAAGGCTTGCCGAGCAGCAGTGAGTACCGTTAATCTTTTACGTAATGATTTAGCGGCTAAAGGATCAGACGCAACCTTTGAATTTCAAAAACAGGTTGAGCCCGTATATCGCAATTTTATTGATTTACTGCTGAAAACGGATGCCAATGATGCAGCCTATGAAGCCAATCTTCAGGAGGCTCGTCAGGTTCTAGAATCACTTCAGCTAGCTGAACTAGACAACTTTTTTCGAGAGGCCTGTCTAGAAATTCAAAGCGTAAATTTAGATGAGGTTGTCGATGAGAAAACAGCGGTTATTTATCCTATTGTTTTAGAAGATCGCTTAGAAATCATTTTAAGCTTGACCGATAAAATTACCCGTCACAGCAGTTGGGTAAGTAAAGCCGAGCTAGATGACACCATTGATAAATGGTCGGATGGCATTCGGCTGCAAGAGGTGCTATTTCCAGCTGCAGCAAAACAAGTATCTGACGGGACCACAAATGAATTTATCCAGGATTTTCCGTCACCAGACATAGACCAATTTTCAGAACAGCTTTACCAATGGCTAATCACTCCCATTGAAGAAGATTTGAATGCAGCCGATGTGGACACACTGGTATTTGTTCTGGATGATAAGCTACGCAATGTTTCCATGGCGGCTCTTTCCGATGGTCAAAACTATTTGATTGAGAAATATGCGGTAGCCCTAACACCTGGGTTACAGCTAGTTGAACCCAAGCCCATTGCGCGGGATTCTATTCAGGCATTTATAGCCGGTGTTTCCGAAGCCCAACAGGGATTTATTGCTTTGCCAGCAATTGAAATAGAGTTGGCTAATGTTAGCGGCATTGTCGACGGCAATGCCTTACTGAATGACAAGGTCACCAATGAAGTATTAGAAGTTGAAATTGCCACATCTTCAGCCCCTATTGTTCATCTAGCAACCCATGGTCAATTTGGCTCGACAGCTGAGGATACATTTATTTTGACCTGGCAAGATCAGCTCAATGTAAATGAACTGAGTCAGTTGATCAAAACCAGTGAGCTAAGTCGTGATCGTGAGCTAGAGCTGTTGGTACTTAGTGCTTGTGAAACGGCTAGAGGCGATGACCGATCGGTCTTGGGGATTGCGGGTGTCGCCACCCGTTCTGGGGCACGCAGCACGTTGGCAACCTTATGGCAGGTAAATGATGCCAGTACGGCTGAGTTAATCAGTGAATTTTACAAACAGCTAACCTCTAATCAATTGAGCAAGGCAAAAGCACTGCAAAAGGCACAACTAAAAGTTCTTAAAGATCCAAATTTCAATAGCCCATACTATTGGTCTCCCTTTATTTTGCTCGGCAACTGGCTATAGATGATTCTGTTAGGCCGCAATTACGTTAACTACCTGACAGAGGGTAACCGCTAGACGGCTTTCTGGATGTTGACGATTGGGGCTCTGGGCTTCTGCTGCTGCCTCACCGATAATTTGATCAATGGTCTGGGTCAGAATCGTCTCGATAGAAGACTTAAGTTCTCCCAAGCGGTTAGCAGAAGTATGATGACCTGCTGCTTCATAGACAAACGCCTTAATATTATCGAGGGTCAACTGACGAATTTGAGATCGCAACTCTTTTAACTTGAGCAGACGCGTAATTTGTACCTGGTTATTAAAGTTAATATGGGGAGAAAACTGCTTGGTTAGACGAGTTGCGATCTCACCCATCGATAGCCCTTCCTGGTGAAAGAGTCTAACGGCCTCGATATACGCTTGGGCCTTAAACTTATCACCTCGTCTCTGTAAGTTTTCTACCCGTTGCTGTAAAGCTTGTTGAATAGCCTGTCGTAAACAGAGCTCTAACTTGGTCTGATACTGTTGAAAAAATGCCTGTTGTTCATCAGCATTATCACTTTCATCAACCGGCTCTACGCTCATATAGCGTTCAAGCGAAAAATTATCTAGTTCGTCTAGAAAAATAACATTCCCCAAGGTTTGAACATGGCCATTACGTCTGTAAATTCGATACTGGCGTAGCTTGGTGGCCATATCTTCGAGCTGCACAAGGGCCTGTTCAGGAGTCTGATTAATCGCTATTTTCTGAAGTTGCTCATAGCTAGGGCTTTGGCAACGGCTACCCTGGCGTCGCGTTTGCAATTTCAGATTACGGTCACGACGATACACGTCATGGTAACGCTGCAGCAGGTTCTGAGCCGCTTTTCGTTCTATTTTAGGAAACTGATAAAAGTTTTCAAAAATTCGGTCTAGCTGCGAGCAAGTCGTATCGTTAAGAATGGCCCAGTTACTGATGCGATAGAGGCCCTGTTCTAACAGAAATTCATTTAAACCCCGACGGTTTTTAGTTAAGTGGGTGGTCCAGGTACTTAGCTTTGCTTTGGTAATGCTGTAACGCTCTAAAATCTCTAATGTAAAGGGGCGATACGAATTCTTAAGGCGGCCATTGTCATCTAGCACATAGGGCAATAAATCTGTAGTGGAGAATTTATAGTGATGCCCAAACTGTTGAGCCAAATGACGACAGGTGTTGTAAATATTATGGCTAATAAAGCAGCGTAGACTTAACCCTGCCATAGCTGCGTCTGTACCACCCGCCTGCCAGCATCTGACCAGACTATCTTGCACATTGCGCTCTGATAAATCGTTTAGAGTACTCAAAAAATACTGTTCAAACCAGATTTGAATATGTGGAAACGTTTTGCAATAGTAACGACCAGAGCTCGTGATTTTCGCCAGTTGCCAGTAGTTAAGGAAAGTTTCCATGGTTCTAGAAGATATTCGGTGAGCTGTCAACAATAGAATGCGCTGATATCTATCAGCTAATTCCCTGATATTGACTACAGTAGAATTTTCCGAATTTGGAATCACTCACCCTAAGTGCAGACTAATAGACCGAAAACGGAGAGGCTAATTGTAGAAAAGTGCAACGTTTAGTCGACTAATGACGAAATTAGCAGTGACTTTTGCAGAAAACTGCAAGATGGCGAGTAACTATCGACGATAAGCTTGGCCTGTAATTACTTTGAGTAGTACCTAAACTATGGTTCTACGGTTGAATATCGACATTTATGCTGTTACTTGGGCCAACTACCGTGAGACGGTGGCAAATGTAGCCCAGGACCATAGCATATTAGTAGGTATAAGTGTGGTTATATTTATGGGTAGTGCGATCTCCAATTGGCGATCGCAACGCACAACGCGACAACGACGAAAAACATGGCATTGGTGGCATAGCCAGCAACAGCAACAACAGCATACTCAAGCAGAAATTGTACGAGACGGCTTACTGCAAGAAGCCTTTGCCCTGCGTCGACATTTAGAAAAAGGCAGCCATCCGACCCAGGAAACCGTTCCCTATCTAGAGCAATTCAACCAATTTTATCGATCCCTAGAAAACCTGAGTAACGAGCTATCCCCACCGTTTATAGACGATAGCCTACCGCTGGCCCTCCAGTTTGTACTCAAAAATCATAAGCAAATCGAAACGTCTTTAGATTTAGAGTTAGAGACAGACTGGTCATGTGATGGCACCGAAAGCAATCGAACGTTACTATCCATTGTGAACGAGCTTTTACCTCTACTCTTACCAGAAGCTCAAATACCAGAATTACAAATACCGCTTAATGTAAGATTGCAACGTGTGGGGACCATGAATAACCTGCAGCTCTCCAGGAGTATGCTGAATCAACAATCTAAACTACTGCTATTAAATTCGACTGAATTGCAGTATCTCAAGGAAATTTTCCATAGTTTAATGTCCGGTACATTGGATATTAATCAGGATGATGTCGAACTGATTTGCCAACTAAGTTGGCCTGTAGTGAGTGGCTAAAGATATTTTTAGTTCGCTACTATTTATTGTGTGTTCATTTCCCTATGCGAGGAATGTCCTGTCATGGTTCATGCAGTGGCTAATGCCCCTACGTTTGTTGTATTAGACGATCATGCAGCTGTTTTAGCTGGTACTTGTAGCGTATTACAAGAACAGTATCCTGATAGCAAAATTGCAACCGCCAGTACGGCAACTGACGCTGAAACGCTTATATCAGATACTCCACCTGACCTATTTGTCATGGACCTGTCTGTGCCGGTAAAGGATGGGGACAAGTCTCAAACGCAGACTGGATTAGATCTTCTCAAAACCTTATTAGCAGACTATACAGACCTTAATATTGTGGTGCAAAGTGCCCACGTAAGGTCCTTAGTGCGATTAAAGCCAATTATCGATACCCATCAGGGCGGTTTTACTATTGCAGATAAAAGTCTGACCAGTAACGAAATGCTTACTAAAGTGGACTGGGCCTTGAAAGGCCTCCTCTACACACCACCAGAAATGCGCACAGGCTTAGAAGTTAAGCCCGAATGGTTAAAAGTGATCGAACTGGCCTTCAAAGAAAGCCTGACCGATAAGGCGATTGCTGAGCGCATGCATGTGGGGGAACGCACTGTTCGCTACTATTGGACCAGGGTGCAAGATGCCCTGCAGGTTTATCCAGACGATGGCATAAATATTCGCGTACAGACCTATGTAAGGGCGAGAGAGGTTGGTTTATTGGATTAAAAAACGGCTGAACAGGAGCTCGACAGGTTAATGTAATATGGCCATTTTCAAAGACAGACGCATTAATCTAAACAGCGGTGAATTTTCAGGGCTGTCGATTATTGCGATCTTTCTGGCTCTAAGATTGCTTGGTCTTTTGCAAGCCCTGGAATGGAATGTGCTAGATTTTGCCCTCCGTAAGCGCCCGGCAGAAGCGCCTGATGATAAGGTCACAATCATAAATATTACTGAAGCGGATATTCAACAATCGTTGAGTTATCCCATTGCAGATCAGTCCCTGGCAGACTTGTTAAATCGTCTCCAAACCTACGAGCCTCGGGTCATTGGTTTAGACATTTTTCGAGACTTTCAGGTTGGTGAAGGATACAACGAGTTAGTAGACGTCTTTGCCAATTCAGATAACATTATTGGCATTAAAAAGATTACGCCACCTACTGTCTCTGGTCCGCCAGCATTGCTGCCAGAACGAGTCGGTTTTGTTGATGCCCCATTAGACAACGATGGGTTTCTGCGTCGTAGCCTGTTAGGCGTATCTGATGAGCAGGGCAATTATCAGTTTTCATTTACAATTCGATTAGCTGAGAGATACTTAGCAGACGATGGCTTTACTCTTGAAAATGGACGACGTGATCCGGCAACAATGAGATTTGGTGAGGCTGAGGTCCCCCGGTTTAGATCTAATTCGGGCGGTTATGTACGAGCAGATGATGCTGGCAACCAAACGTTGATTAACTTTCGTGCTGGCGCTAATTCGTTTGCTAAGGTCACGTATAGTGATTTGATTAATGGCGAAGTAGACCCTGTTCTACTAACAGACCGAATTGTTTTAGTTGGGTACGATGCCATCAGCGCCAAAGATTTTGTTAACGTAGCCTCTCTAGCGGGGGCTAATCCTGGATTGGTTCCTGGAGTTGACGTCCAGGCCCATGCGGTGAGTCAGATCATCAATGCTGCCCTCAATAATCGAGCTTTTTTAAGGACACTTCCGGTATGGCTAGAATATGGGCTTTTAATTACAGGTGGCCTGGCTGGTTTGGTACTCGCTAGTAAGTGTCTAAGGCCGCCTACTCATTTACTCATTGTTGCTGCTGTTAGCAGCGGATTGGTCATCGTATTTTATGGCACGTTGTTGGCCAGTTGGTGGTTGCCACTGGTCCCCGTGATGGTTATTTTCGGATTTAATGCCATGGTGCTTTATCCTATGTACCAGGCCCAGGCTCAGTTGCGATCGCAACTCAATCAACGTCATCAGCTAATTGACTGGACCTTTAGCACCATCCATAATGGCCCCTTGCAAACGTTGGCACGGTTTCTCAAAGAATGGCCCACAGATAGCCATCCCCCTAACATTACCAAAACCGATTTAAAGCAACTAAATCAGGAACTGCGCGATCTCTACGATGCCATGCGTCAGGAAATGTTGATGCCTGGTCAACAGCTAGTGCTTAGCCAACAGCAGATAATCAATCTGGATATCCCCTTGAGAGAACTGCTCTACGAAATTTATAACAACACCACAAAACGTCGAAAGGATTTTTTTGAGCCCCTTCTGCACATTACAGAGTTTAAAGAAGTCGACGATAGTCGTTTAACCCCTGATCAAAAACGTGATTTAGGGCGTTTTTTAGAAGAAGCGTTACTAAATGTTTGTAAATATGCCCCAGGGACAACCCGTCTGAATGTAGTGTGTCAACCGGAAGGGAAAAACAACGTTATTCGGATCATTGATAATGGTTCAAACGGTCTACCTGCTACCAACCAAGATGGCTATGGTACTCGTCAGGCCAAACAATTGGCCCATAATCTTCAGGGTGTATTTGAACGCCAAACGGTTAGCCCTAAAGGCGTACGATGTGAATTGCGTTGGCCAATTTTAACTAAACAAAGCTGGTTTGGGTTTAGTAAATTAAAACCACATGGGGGGCCAGATAGTTCCAACGATGCTTAAAACAGCAAGATTAAATAATGACGATATAGATCGACAATGTAGTAGTCCCTTGGAGTGATGCCCCATGGTCAAAGGTAGTCTATCTCATGTGCATAACATGTGCATAAGTTAGATGTAGGTAACCCTAAATATAATTGTCTGCTTTTTCGTCCTAGTTAATGTCTCAAGGTGCCCCTATGTTCTTTAAATCTGTGCCAAAGTCGCTTAAGTTGTTCCTTGGTTTAAGCGTGCCTTTTTTTCTGTTCCGAACATATGCCTATGCATCTGTTACTTTTAAGGCACCTTCGCAGTTAACTCCACGCCTCACTCAGTTTGAGCCGACGACAACACCCCCTTTAGACTCCGATACTGATATCAACACGACAGGCGGACGATATTTTCAGCCGCCCGATACTCAGCCCTTTAGAGGTACCCCGACTACGACTGGAACACGCGGTGACAGCTGCTCGAATATTACTGATGGAGTTGTTCTTTCTGGTTTAGGGCCACGCTCCATCGCAGGACTGACCACTAGTGTTCGTCCAGAGTTTGTCTGGTATATGACAGAGGGGGTTACAGCCGCGCCTGTGATGTTTCGATTGTTAGAACTCGATGAAAATGGTCTAGCAAGTGTTGTCAATACGGCTAATCTTGCTGCCCAGGTTGGCTTTATGCGCTACCAGTTACCCGAGGATGTTCCCCCCCTCGGCGTTGGTAAAGACTATCTATGGCAAGTGATTGTTAGATGTGACTCTGAGCGCGCATCTAACTTTTGGGCAACTACTCTATCGTTGCAAGTTGTCACCCCTACCCCAGAACTGACAAGTGCTTTAGCAATGACTACAACAAATGCGGAAAAAGCAAAAGTATATGGGAATGCTGGCATTTGGTACAACGCCCTAGCGTTAGTCTCAACCGGTAACAGTAATGTCGATCAAGAAGTTCGCACTGGATTACTACAAGACTTAGCCACCTTAGAAAGTGATGACGAAACCTTCAGCACTACCTTAATGACAATTGTGGAACAAACTACCGCAAATCCTTAGTTCTTATTGCAAGTCAAATTTTCTAGTGTCGTGTCAAAGCCATCGCCCATGTCCTACCTAATGGTTCAGGACATGGGCTCACTGTTGGCATATAGTTCACGTGCTATCTGAGGTAACCACTTCAATCGTTAATTTAGTTGGTGATTTTTCTTTTTTATTAGGCTGTTTAGGGGGTGGAGACAATGTCAAACGACTCCACATCATTAGCAAGGTGCCAAATACAAAGATAGGTAGCATGGTAGATTTAGGGGGTATTTGCTTAGTTCTATATAGCTCTCTCGTCTGACACCCTATAAGTTATTCATTGATACTTATTTCTTTACAACCGTGCTGTGGCACTTCCCATGAAGGGGTGTAATCAACTGTTAACTGGTTGTGGTACCTTGCAAAGGTTATTTAACTGTTGCATAACTTGTTTGGCTTGGGGCTTTTGACCATTTGCATTTAAGTACCACAATGCATCCAAGTAGTATTCGATGGCTACATCAGGGTGATTCGTTATTTCAGCAATGTCAGCAATTTTGCACATGATGGTGGCCCTACGACTTTGCGTTTGTTTATCAGGTTTTGGCAAAGCCTCATAGGCTTCTAAGGCAGCCTTAAAGGAGGCTAGGGCAAAGAGATAATAGCGTTGAGTATGGTAGATTTTTCCCATCATACCCAGCACAATTGCGGCACAGTATTGTCCCTGCTGTTGGTCTACATCCACAAGGATATCGCTTAGCTGTAGCCCTCGATCTAGCACATTAAGGGCAATTTGGTATCGATGCCGACGGCTATAACGCAAACCCAACCGGCAGAGTCGTAGAATTTCAACTTTTAAATGAACGGACAAAGAGGGGCTAGGTCCTTGCTGTGCCTGACTTTCTAGGTCATAGTTAAGTGCGTTTAGACGCTCAGTCACCTGGATGGCTGAGTCTTGATCATCGTCGCGATGGAATGCTTCAATCGCGTTCAAGTAATCAAGACAAGCTTGATCTAGATTCCCAAACTGAATATGCAGGTAACCAAGCGTTTCATGGTAGCGACCGTCTGAATACATGAGGTAGATGCCCCTTTCTAAGGTACACATCTATTACTAATGCTGAACTACTAAAAGTTATGCATTTTTTAGGAACTAAATTAAGCAAAAAAAATCTTTCAAGCAAGAAAATTTTCTTCATGCTACATAAATTTGTTTATGTCTCATTAGAACACAGCTACGGCTCAATGGTCTTATCCAATGCCCGTCTTCCTCTCAGCCTTTATGTTTGGCAGTCACCCATTACTCATCTTTCAACATTAGCAGTGTTAGCTGGCTACCAGCTATTTGAGCAGTTGTGTTGAAGAATACTGCATATACATTGGTAGATTCCAACACATTTAGTGCAAGACTATCATTGTAGCCATTGAGTGTGGTCCAGGTTGATGTTACCTCTACACCGGTTTTTTGATTTATAAAACGGCCGCCTTCGAGCCAGAGCATAATAATAGGTTCTGAGATCGCATCTAACTCGGCATTATTAACAGTCTGTACATCCAGAGTAAGGATATAATATCCTGGGTCAAGGGGAATATGCTTGGCGTTTGCTTGGAGAGTAGACACGTTCTCCTCATCCAAGGGATAGGTATGGTCCTGGCTATTAATCATCAATCGCTGATGACAGGTTGGGCCCTTGCTAAAGACGTCTACTGGAGTCAATGCTCCACTCTCTTCTGCCGTTGGACCTAAGTTGGCAGCCAGAAGAGAATTGACAGGGGTCTCATCCTGAGAAACAGGTGGACAGGTTACATGGGTGCGTAAGGACTGCCCTAAAGCAACCCAATTGTTGGCGTTGTCAAGATACCCCAGTTCTGCCAGGTAGTCACGGTCACATTGAGATACCGGCAACAACATGGTAGCGGTATTGCCATCAAAATCATGGCCAGTTACCGGGTAGGTCGTCGCACTGTGGGCAGGTTGATTAGTCAAGTCAATACCTGTCACATCCAGAACGTTTACCTGAGGTGTGTAGGCATCATCGTTTAGTAGAGCCAGCTTCTGGTCCTCTGGCATAGACCATCGCACCTGTAATTCTTCGGTTGAGTGTACCTCAATCAAGATGGGGGCAACTGGGGCTCTCACGTTGACGGGGCATTTCACATGGGTATGGCGAGACCTGCCGAGAGAGACCCAGGCGTTGTTATGGATATAGCCCAGTTCTGCTAGATAATCGCGATCGCACTGGGGCACTGGCAACAGCATTGATGCAGTATTACCGTCAAAGTCATCGCCGATGACAGGATGAGTCGTCACATTGTGGGGCGGCTGATGAGCTAAATCAATCCCAGTGACATCGAGAATTTTTATTTGGGGGGTGTAGGCATCATCATTCAACAAGACCCTTTTTTGATCCGCTGGCATGGCCCATCGTACTTGAAATTCCTCAGGAGAGCGTACCTCTACTGAAATATCTTCAACCGGTGCTTTTACGTTGACCGGGCATTTCACATGGGTATGACGAGACTTGCCCAGCGATACCCATTCGTTGTCATGGGTGTACCCAAGTTCTGCCAGATAGTCGCGATCGCACTGAGGCACTGGCAAAAGCATGGACGCAGTATTACCGCCAAAATTACGTTCCATAACAGGATGAACAGTAACACTGTGGGCAGGCTGATGAGCTAGATCAATTTTAGTGACATCGAGGATTTGTACCTCAGGTGCATAGGCGTCATCGTTCAACAGGATCAACTTTTGTTCCTCTGCCATAGACCACCGCACCTCGAACTCTTCAGGAGAACGTACGTCTATCAAGATAGGCTCCACCGGAGCTTTGAGGTCAATAGGACAGTTCACATGGGTATGACCGGATCGCCCCAGCGACACCCATTTACCCTTGTCATCGCCATAGCCCAGTTCTGCCAGGTAGTCGCGATCGCATTGGGGCACCGGCAGCCGCATAGAAGCCGTATTGCCATCAAAATTATTATCTGTGACCGGATGAACAGTCACATTATGGGAAGGTTGCCTGGCCCAATCAATACCCGTCACATCATAAATTTTCACCTGAGGCGAGTAGGCTCCATCATCCACCAGGGCCACTTTCTGATCTTCAGGCATGGTCCACTGCACCTGAAATTCTTCAGGAGAATACACCTCAATCGAGACATCTTCTACCGGAGCTTTGAGGTCAACAGGGCATTTTACATGGGTGTGGCGAGACTTACCCAAAGACACCCAGTTGTTGTTATGGGTGTAACCCAACTCGGCTAGATAGTCACGATCACATTGGGGCACTAGTAACAACTTCGACGCCGTAGTCCCATCAAAATCACGGGAAGTGATGGCATGAGTCGTCACACTGTGGGCTGGCTGATTGGCTAAATCAATTCCAGTGACATCGAGAACTTTTGCCTCAAGCGCATAGGCATCATCACTCAACAGAGCCGTCTTTTGATCAGCTGGCATGGCCCAACGCACCTGAAATTCCTCAGGAGAGCGTACCTCTACTGAAATATCTTCAACCGGTGCTTTTACGTTGACCGGGCATTTTACATGGGTATGACGAGACTTGCCCAGTGACACCCAATCGTTGTCATGGGTGTAACCCAGTTCTGCTAAATAGTCGCGATCGCATCGGGGTACTGGCAACAACATCGATGCGGTATTCCCATCAAAATCACGAGACGTGACAGGATGAGTCGTCACACGGTGGGCCGGTTGTTTGGCTAAGTCAATCTCGGTAACATCATGAATTTTCACCAGGGGCGCATAGGCATCATCGTTCAACAATGCCGCTTTCTGCTCCTCAGGCATGGTCCATTCAACCTGAAATTCCTCAGGAGAACGCGCTTCAATTGAAACAGGCTTAACGGTCGCTTTCAGATTAACATTGGGCTTTTCTTCAGCTTTAGATAAGCTCAGACCAGTGGCGATGGCCCCTGCACCCACAGCGCCCAAGGTGCCCCAGGGTATTGCCCCAGCCTCCTTAATGTTGTCCTCAAGGTCTTCAGAGACGCGTATTGCATTAGATTTAGCTAGGGGTAACCAACGATTCTCCTGAGTGAGATATCCTACCTGGGCCACATAGTCTCGCTCAGCCCGCTCAATGGGGACATGTCGATCTGGCTCAGTCTCATTGCAGTCAATCTGAATAACAGGATCGAGCAATGGTGCATCCGGCAAACGTCCAGTAACATCATACAGACGTACTTTCATTGTTTTACCACCCTGTTGTTTCGCTGCGTCAATGCGTGCCTGAGGAACGTCCCAATAGGTATACCCATCACGCGATGTACGAGGCGTCAGCACCATACGACTAGGAGGTAGCTTAGGCTTCTGCACACCTATGGCAGCAGCACCGACAACAGTCCCTGCAATAGCAGCAGCACTGGCAGCTGCAGGGATTTTGGCTTTGACATCTCTGGCTTTGACATCTCTGGCTTTGACAGTAGATGGGCCATTGTTTTCTTGAGGGCAGACGGGCACTTTAACAGGTTCAGATATAGCCCAGGACCGCCATTGGTTGTCTGCAGTTACATAACCCACCTCCGCCCGATAGGTGCGGCCATCTACAGGCATGGGTAAGTGTAAATCGCAACTATCTTCAAGGCAGTCAAACTCAGCCTTGACTTTGGGTAGGGGCGCGTCGGAAGCTTGCCCTGTCACATCGTATAGACGGACTTTCATAGCGGCCCCCTTAGCCTTATTTAACAGAAGCTTTGGCACCTCCCAATAGGCATACCCTTCATGGCAATTGCGAGGAGTAAGTACCATACGAGGGTTGGGGATAACTCCAGCTGGCGTTGGCGCTGGTGCTGGAGCCCCCCTCCCCTTTAAGCCTCGTAATGCTAGCCACAATAACGGAATTAACCCTAACAACAATAGCCACCACCAGGGAAATTTGCCCTTCCCTGGTGCCACCGCCCCATCGTCAGCGGTAGGAACAGATTCTGCTGGGGGAATGCTTTCTGGAACAACGACGACTGGTGCCGCCCCAGCAATGACTTCTTGACCCGGCTCACTGGTGGCAAACCCCATAAAGGCGAGAGCAGCAGGACTGGCCTCTTTGTAAGCAAATGCCCGATATTGAGAATAGGGATAACGAGGATCGTCCGGTAGCGTTTGGTGCATGGAAATGATGCGCACATCATCTCGATCCGCGACTTGGGATACAACAGAGTAGCCAATACCATCGTCCCCAAGGGCGTTGACCACAGCGTCGGTTTCATCAACGTCTACCGGATCCACCGTACTGCCCGTTTCAAAAGGTTTTCCGTCAAATACAGTGTAGGTACTCAGAGCCCGCCGAGTATCGCTATAGTCTGGTCGATCTACAAACCGAATCGGTAGATCGGGACCCCCCACTTCAGACCAGTTGGTAATCTCTCCTCGAAACATGCGGGCAAACTGCTCAAACGTAAGATTTCCTTCAATTTCAGGGGTAGCAGGGTCGTCTTCTGTGGGCAATGGATTGTCTGGTCCAAGGATAACAGCCAGTTTTTCCCTCTGCTCAAGCGGAACCTCTACCACACCTTGAGCTTTCTCGTCTTCTGTTAGGGGGCGACCGGTGGCCAGAATATCAATATCACCCTTGATTAAAGCCTCAAATGCTTGATCGGTACGACTAGCATCCAACTCTACATCAATGTTGTCATACTGGGCCTCAAAACGTTCTTCAACAGCTTCATTGGTGAGGCGCATACTGGTAGAACCATCCAGCTTTAAGGTGGTACCATCGGGTAACGACTCAGGAATGGGAAAGCTGTCAGGATTTTGACCAAACGACTGCTGGGCCAGTGCCGTACTTTTCGAACTCGCAAGAATTGCCCCAGGAATTTGAGTTACTGTGGCGGCACTGAGAACAATGGCAATAAACTTCGCCAAAGACATCCGTCGAACCTTGCGTGCTTGAACGAGACGTTGATTCATCGGATCAAAATCGGGACCACTTAGGTGAAATGACCGCTGTTGCATAATATTCTGAGATGCCTTTGATTCTTTCATGGGACGTGAAAGCGAGGGTGTTAGCTATGGAGGGTGTTGCGTCTTGAATAATCAACAGTTCTACTTATCTTTTAAAATCGAGAGGGTGATTTCTCCAGAACTATGTTCTTTATACGTGTTAAAGAAGAATCCACACACGGTTGCTGTTTCTAAAACATCAAGGGTAAGGGTATCGTCATAACCGTTTAAGCTACTCCAGGTTGCACCCACTTTGACGTTAGTCTTTCTGTTGACGAAAGATCCACCATAGATCCAAAGCATGACCGAGGGCTCAGGAGAAAATTTTTGCTGCTCAGTCCAACAGCTCAAGGCTCCACGTTCAATCCGAAGGACATAGGTCCCTGGCTCTAGTTGAGTGGAATTGGCAGTTGATTGTAGAGCATTCAAATACTCTTGATCTAATTCGTAGCAATGTTCTTGGCTATCAACAATTACACGCATTTTTGATTATCCTTTCTTTTGCATTTACAAAACGTTTTCGAGTATTACCCATGTCCACAACAGCGGTGTCTTCAAGAAGAATCAGGCGTGACGTCTAGGGAAAACTCACGATATAGTGCAATGGCTAACCTGCCTCCACAATCGACAAGATAACTTGTCCGACGTTATCGTATTTGTAAGTATCCAAAAACAAGGCACAGAGATTAGTCTCTTCTAATACCTCAAGTTTGAGGACATCGTCATAACCATTCAACGTCACCCAAGTTGTTCCCACTTCAACATTGGTTGCCTGGTTAGTAAATCGTCCACCGTAAATCCAAAGCATTACCCAGGGCTCAGGCTCAAACATGGGTGCATCTGGCCAATAGCTAAAGGTGCCCGAGTTAATCCGAATAATATATTTGCCTGGGCCTAGAGGGGCAGCGTTGGCTAACGACTGGAGCCGCTCAAGCTGACCTTGATCGAGAATAAGAGAGTCATTATTGCTTCGGATCGTCAGTCTCCGATAGATACATTCTCGACAGCTTTGTTCTATCGTCTGCCCTAAGACATCGCGAGCA
The DNA here is from genome assembly GCA_019634055.1 of Leptolyngbyaceae cyanobacterium MAG.088. Taxonomy (GTDB): domain Bacteria; phylum Cyanobacteriota; class Cyanobacteriia; order Phormidesmidales; family Phormidesmidaceae; genus Leptothoe. The sequence goes on along the minus strand of JAHQVZ010000234.1, from coordinate 24,188 downwards.
GAGGTGCTGCCATCTTTTATAAAGGCAAGGCCTCCCGTTGCCATGGCCAGTTTGTCATATTCTGCAGTGGCAGCAGCAGTGGTAGTAGGTGTCTTGAACAGATAGGTGCTGACTATAGTACCCGTCTCCTGAGCAGTTTGAATAACCGTTTGCACCGTTCCATTATTTTGCTTGTCTATACTCTCATTACCTAGATATAGGAGAGATTGGGCTGCTCCGGGACGCCAATCAAAGTGTTTGGTGGTAGCGGCAATCATATCAGCCGAAGACATTGCCCCATTTGAAGCATTGCCTGATATGTTGCCTAAGCTACCTAGATACGCAGAGACACTTTGTTGAATGGGGGTGCCATCAAAATCTCTATGGATTCCTAGCCAGGTGACTCGTACATCAGTAGGGCGGGCGGTGGTAGCAATCGCATCCGTTATCGCTATATCCATTTCCGTAAGATCATTTTTTGTCGGTGCCTGACCATCCACCAAAATCACCATATCCAGTAGCTGTGGCGTTAACGGAGCGACAAATGAAGCCGGAGTGGGAGGTTGAACAGACACTGGGTTAACGGGCTCTAACTCAGTGACCGGTGGTGGTGGCGATGTGACGACTACAACAGGACTTGGCTCCATCCCCCAGGCGCGAGCATAGCTCTGTTTTGCTTCATCTGGCCGGTTCAAGGCTACTAAAGCATCTCCATGACCAATCCAAGCTTTAGCTAGATCGGGCTCTAGCTCAACGGCCTGGTCAAACAGCGTAAACGCATTGTTGGCTTCTCCAGATTTTAGCAATATCTGCCCTAGACCGATTATTGCGATAACGTTTTGGGGAGAGAGTTCTAATGCCCGTCGAAAACAGTACTCTGCCTCATGGGACCGACCTAAGCTCTGGTAATATAGCCCTTTCTGACATATGGCATCAGGATCATTCCAGTTTACAAGTTGTTGAATCGTTTTGAATGGAATGATACTGTCGGTCGATTCAGCGACAACAACATCTGGTACAGCTCTATCTGCAGATGACTCTTTTATAAACTCTTCATCTGTAGCGGATGGCACTGGGATTGGCGCTACAGATGAAGAGGAGGTAACCATAACAGCTTGTGGATCACTAGTACCAGGCTTCCAAACTGGTATAGGGGTACCATTTAGCAGAGAATTCGCTTCACCGTAATAACGATTCGCGTCGTCTAACCGACCCAGGGCTAAAAACGCATCTCCTTTAGCTTTCAAAGCATCTGTAGATGTCTTATTTAGCTGTAGTGATCGATCAAAAGCCTCCAGGGCAGACTCTGCCTGTCCTAATAATGTCAGGGCTTTTCCTTTTCCAATCCAACCATCAATATTGCCAGGGGCGAGCTCAGTTGCCTGGGTAAATTGTGTAAGCGCATTTTCTCCCTGCTTTAAGGTCAAAAATACGCTACCCAAACCCAAGATGCCCAGAATATTTTGGGGAGAGAGCTCTAATACTCGCTTAAAGTAAGATTCCGCCTTGTCAGTTTGTTCTGACATGATATAGTCGAACCCTTTTTGAGAGACCGTATTGGCATCGTTCCAACCCGCTGTCTGCTCAAATGGTGTGACTAATAATGTGGTGACTGGTTTCGTAACAATAGGTTTTGTGATAGTTGGAGACGGTGCTGTAGTTTTAGGCGCTTTAGGGGGAGCGCTAATTTTTGGAGCAGCAACAACGGGCGGTGGCTGGGGGGCTGGCTTAGAAACCACTGGAGTAGCTATGGGGGCAGCTTTGGCCGTAATTGCAGGCTTCACTACTGGCTGCGCCGGTTTGACTGACGGTGCAGGCTTCACCGAAGGAGGAGAAGCTGCCGCTGTTGGCGTTGTTTCCACCTTTGGTTCTACCTTTGACTCCGGAACAGGTGCGGAGATCGTGGGTTTAGGCTCTGGCAGTTTAGGCTCCGCTATCGAGCGTTCGGTGTTCAGCGGTTCAGAGTCAGCACGCCGCCGACCAAATAGGAAAAAGAGTAACGGTAACGGCAGTAGCCCCAATAACCAACCTATGCGGCCAAATCCGGAGGCCCCTGCCACCGCGTCCGTTGCCCCTTTTGCTAAGACGGGGGGATTAAGGGCAATGGCGACAGCTTTAGCTTCAGCTGTTTTGCCGGTACTTATGGCGGCTTTACCGGACTCTCCAGCTACCCAGTTAACAAAGGGCAAAACGGCTTTAGCATTGTCTTTTTTGTAGGCATACCCCCGCACCTGGGAGTAGGGGTAGGCTCGTTCACCGGGCAAAGTATCTTGCAGGATAGCCATTTTGACTGCCTTGACTCGGCGCTGATCCTGGACTTGACTTGCGATCGCATAGCTAATTCCATGACTGCCCAACTGACGAATAACCTCAGCCGTATCATCGGTTTTCAGGGTCACCAACTGCTCACCCTGGGCTTGCTCGGAGTCCCCTAAAATTCCATAGGTACTAAGCACAGCACGGGTATCACTCGAAAGAGGACGATCAATAAATCGAATGGGACCTGGTGCTCCCCCTATTTCAGACCAGTTGGTAATCTCTCCTCGAAAAATTTGAGCAAATTGTTCCAAGGTAAGATGCCCCTGAAAGCGATTGTTACGACCAATAATGATAGAAATGGCATCCTGACTAACCGGAATTTCTATCAGGCCCTTTGCCTTTTCTTCTGCAGAAAGCGAGCGACCAATGGCTGCTAGATCAATATCATTGTTAATCAATGCATCTAGAGCTGGCTCAGTGCCATTGCTTTTAACAGTAACGTCTGTCCCTGGATACGCTTGCTCAAAACTTTCCTTTAATGATTGATTGATGGGTTGCATCAATCGACTGCCATCGATCTTTAAGGCTTGTGTTTGCGTAACAACATCTCGTACATCTTTATTTTGGATGACACTGTTACCAACATTGACAGCCGATGCTTGTGCGGGCGCAATGGCCAGAGTAGTTGCAGTAGCTGAATGGGGAAATGCGCTCAAAGCCAGGATTAACGCGAGGCTAATAACCATGGAACGTTGAGGGAAAAGAATTGGTCTGCGCTGCGTTAGAACCATGGGAGTTCCGTGGGGAGACAGTAAAGGTAGACAACTTACGTGAGTCTACTTAAATTTAAGGTATTGAATTTGTTTTGAGATGTTGTGTTAGAAACATTTTTTTTGAAGTTCAAAATTTTCTAAAGGCGAAATCCATTGCTACAAGAGAACATGTAGCCTTGAGCGGCAAATCTATAAGAGTTTTTTATCAGGCCAGATAGCGGATAAAAATCAGAGACTCCGCTGACTAGAATGTTCAGAAACGTTTACCATACTGGGCATGCACAAATACAGGATGCAAACGACAGTTATTTAGAAAATGTAACGATATGTCTTTTGCTTAAACGATTCAGAGAAAGTTTTGCTATTTAGCCCCCTACTGCTGCGTTAAAACGTCCAATCAATAGGGTCTTAAGAGGTACTCTTGCAGCTTTTTCTGTTTCTCATAGGTTAGATATATAGCGTTTCTCAAATGGGTTGAATACATCCCACTCACGATTCACGATTCACCACTCACTTCACCACCAAAATTTATTCATCTCAACCAGGAACCGCTATATGTGTCTAAATAAATCACTCCGATTGCTATGAACTGAGGAAAGTCGAAGTCCACTCACGATCAAGGCCCAAGGCCATGCGCTTGCGTGTACCACCAACTATTGCCCTGCCTGGGACGTTATTTTTGCGCAATCTCCTTATATCCTGAAAGACGTTATTTTTGCGCAATCTCCTTATATCCTGAAAAGAGTTCTTTCATTTCTAATCCTATGTCAACCGCAAAAATCCCAGTTAACGTACTACTATCAGCTAAATTATTAGATAAGCTGCGTCCATATCAGCAGCAACATGCTATTACTTCTGTATCTGAGGCAATCCTGACGATTTTGCACGATCATCTAGAAATTGTTGACAGGCCAGCACCGCCATTCTCTCAAGCACCTTCTATTTATGATGGTGTTGAAGATGGGGCCTGTGAGGTCTTGACTGAGTATTTAGATGCTTAATGGTTTGTCAGGATTTAGTGTTTTATCTAACGTTTTGACGTTGACAACACATTAGACCATTATCCAAAGATATCGAACAACAGTTTTATCGCCATTAAAAAACAAACTATTGATACCACCGGACGAATTAAGGCTGCACCCTTGGCTAAAACAATTCTGGCTCCAATAGAAGATCCGATTACCTGACCTGCCAGCATGACTAACCCCACTTTCCAATAAACCTCTCCAAAGGCAAGAAAATATAGTAGGGAAGATACATTGCTAGTACAGTTTAGAACCTTTGTGTGAGCTGTTGCTTTGGTTAGGGTATACCCTCGCAAATTTACCAAAGATAGAGCCATAAACATGCCTGTGCCAGGTCCAAAAAAGCCATCATAGAAACCGAGCAGTGGGGCACAAACCATAGAAAATGTTTTGTGCGCTATTCGTTGCTGTTGCTCAGTTGCCCCTAACTTAGGCGATAGGGCAAAGTAGGCTCCCATTGTAATCAGTAAAAAAGGGATAACGGCCTTAAGCACCGTGCTTTCTATCTGTAGCACCAGCCACACACCAAACACAGCGCCTAAAAACGTCATCAAGACTGTCAATTTTATGGCTTGCAGGCGAACAATCTGTTTTTGCAAAAAGTAAATAGATGCCACAAACGTGCCACCACTTCCCTGTAGTTTATTGGTAGCCAGGGCCACTGCCGGAGGCATACCTACCATTAACATCGTTGGCAATACAATGAGTCCACCGCCACCGGCAATGGTGTCGACACAGCCTGCCACCAGTGCGACACCAAACATGAGTGCCACCATATCAAGGCTTAAGTGCATTTATGCCCCCTTTAGATGATGTGAGAGATGATGTAAGTTACCCTGAGCTATGCGTCAGGTAGACATGGCCACAAAATAATCTAACCCTTGCCACCACTAATATAGGCTGCAGTTAGTTCATGGTTTGGTGATGCAAAAATTTGCTGGGCGGTGCCAAATTCAATCAATCGACCCACACTATTTTGAACCCAAAACATGCCTACCTGGTCAGCAATACGACTAGCCTGCGCCAAATTATGGGTGATCACCACCTGGGTATAACGGGGACGCAACCGGACAATCAAGTCTTCTACAATACCACTGGCGATAGGGTCTAGAGCACTACAGGGTTCATCCAGTAGTAATATCTCCGGCTGTAGCACCAGGGCTCGGGCAATACACAGCCGCTGCTGCTGCCCACCCGATAGCGTCAGGGCCGACTGGCGCAGCCGATCTTTTACCTCTGACCAGAGACCCACATCCCTGAGGACAGTTTCAATCGTTTCTGCTAGACGATTGCGTTTGATGTTTCCATGTTCTCGTAGGGGTAGAGCCAGATTTTCCCAAATGCTCAATGGAAAAGGATTAGGTCGCTGGAATATCATGCCCACACGACGACGTAGCAGCAATGTATCTGTATTTGGATGGAGAATATCAGTCCCTGCCAGATGGATTTGCCCATCTACATGACAGTCAGGGACCAAATCACTCATGCGATTTAAACAACTTAGAAAACTACTTTTTCCACATCCAGACGGGCCAACGATGGCCGTAATTTGACCAGCATAAATTGGCAAGGAAACCTGCTCAAAGGCCATGTGGCTACCATAGCGCAACCTTAGCTGTTGAACGTCTATTAAAGGAGAAACTTCAACAGAATCAGGATCGGTGTTTGTGTGATAGGAGAGCATGGGGGAGAACAAGGTGGAGAAAGGGATGTAGGAGATGTAAGGATGTTTTTGATTATTTGATTTTTGTAGACCACCTTAGAGAGATAAAGGCTGCTAAGCCATTTAGGATTAATAATAGGGCCAGCAGTACTAAAGCAGAGGCTGCCGCATTATGGTCTCCACCGGGTACATTCATAGATAGATCAAAAATATGGATTGATAATGCTCGACCTGAATCCAGCAGTGAGGCTGGAAACCGATCTACATAACCGCTGGTAAAAATCAAGGCAGCGGTTTCGGCCAAAGCTCGTCCTACCGATAAGACGAGACCAACCATGAGGCCCGGCAATGCGGCAGGTAAGAGAACTTTAAATAATGTAGTGGTTTTGGAGAGACCCAACGCAGCGGCTCCTTGTCGATAGCTGGCAGGTTGAGACCGCAGTCCCTCCTCTGTGGCTCGAATCAACAATGGTAAAACCATACAAGCTAGGGTTAACCCTCCAGAAAGGAGTGAAAATCCCAATCCTAAAATCTTAGAAAAAAACACACTGCCAAATAACCCAAACACGATGGATGGCACACCTGCCAAGAAATCTAAACTGCGTCGCACCCATTGTCCGAACCGTTTGTCACTAACAGAAAATTCGGCTAGTAATAATGCTGTTCCTAACCCCAACGGGAGGGCAACGGCCAAACACACTACTAAAATCAACAGCGTAGATATCAGCATGGGCGCAATTCCCCCGTCCCGTCCTGCATTCATTGGCTCAGTTAGAAGAAACTCTAGAGAGAGCTGCCCTAATCCCTGACCCACAATCGATAATACAACCCATAGAAAAATAACAGTAATACTAATTGCCGTTGTCCAGGTTGCCCCTAACAATAAAAAATCAGGCCAGGTTTTAGAGCTTGATTGAGAAAATATTTTAGATGCCACGCGTTTTTTCTCGCTCCTCTGAACCTAAAACAGATGCCATCATCACTAACAAGCCCACCAGTGCTAATAAAACCAATCCGCTAATAAATAAGACCGAACGGTGATCGGTTGTGGCATAGGCCATTTCCAGGGCAATATTGGCAGCTAGAGAGCGTACCGGATCAAAGACTGAGTTTGGAATCTGCACCACATTGCCACAGACCATGAGTACGGCCATAGTTTCACCGAGGGCCCGTCCTGTCGCCAATATAATGGCTGTGATTAAACCCGATCTTGCCGTGGGAATAACAAGTCGAGTTAGCGTTGTCCATCGGGACAAACTGAGGGCATCTGCTCCTTGCAAATAAGCCTTAGGAACATCTCCCAGGCTGGCCGTTGAGAGCAAAGCCACCGTCGGTAATATCATCAGACTTAGAATTAAAATGCCTGCTAACAGGCTTTGTCCTGGTGGGTGTAGCTGATTGATTTTTGGCACTAACACCACTAAACCCCAGAAGCCATATACAACTGAAGGAATTCCAGCCAAAAGTTCTAGCAGTCGTTGGTAACTAGACGCGAGTATGTTTGGCGCATAAAACTGGCAAAAGAGGGCAGAGAGAAGACCGAGGGGGGTTGCGATCGCAACCCCTCCCAACGCAGTTAACACGGTTCCCAACAAAATCGGCACCAGATTAAACTGTCCCTCCAGGGGATACCAGGCATCATCCCCAAAAAAACGTAGCATGCCGATAGACTGCAAGGCAGGCAATGCCTCCTTTAAAACAAACACAGTGATCAAGACCCCTACCAGGGCTGTGACACTTGCCAATATTCGAAGACTATTAATCAAGCACCAATCATTCCGTTTAGCCTGCCTAAGAGAAGCAAGCGAACTCACCGGGTGAGATAGATTACGTTTACTTGGAAAAATCAATGGGAACAAAGTTCTGCTGCTCCACAATGTTATGCACCTCAGAGGACTGCGCAAAATCAATAAATGCTTTAGACAACGTTTCTGGTTCACCGCTGGTGACAAAGTTCAGTGTGCGTGACAACGGAAATGAACTATCCTGGACCGATGCCGTACTTGGCTCTATACCCTCTAACGGCAACAACTTTAAAGGCTCACCCCGAGCAATACTGTTTTCCGCTGCACCAATAGATACATAGCCGATGGCATCAGGGTTGCCAGTTATCGTTTTAATCCCTTGCTCGTTATCACCAATGATGATCTGGGCTTTGATCTCGCTATTTTTCAGATCGAAATGTTTCAGGAAAACCTCTAGGGTAGAACGCCCTTCAGCTTTATTCACCACACTGATGGGCGTATCGTTGCCACCCACCGTTTCCCATTGTGTGACGTCACCTTTGTAAATCTCTACAATCTTTTCAGGGCTTAGCTCCGTTATCGGATTATCGGCATGAATAACAATGGCTACCCCATCTTTAGCAACGGCATACGCTGTGACATCTGTTTCATCGATTGCTAAATCTCGCGACATCATACCAATATCGGCCTGGCCGCTGCGGGCATCAGCCAACCCCCGCGATGATCCCCCTGTTTGGACATCTACTCGCACATGAGGATGGTCTTCTTCAAACCGTTTGCCTAGCTCAGAGGCTAAGGGCGCGACCGTACTAGATCCCGTTAGAATAATTTTCCCCTGCAGATCTCCGTTGCTGGAGTCTATAGACGGTGACGAACAAGCCGCTAAACTTGCGAACGCTAACGAAACTAACCCTAAACGCTTTAAATAAAGGGTATGCACCATAAACACCATGTCCTTTTAGAAGAGCATTGTTCAGGGACCTGTTTTGAGCATTCCATTTAGGCTTTACCGAAACGATAGAACGCAACAGTCTAAGTTAAGGCTGTTTTGCTCAATCAGAATATCAGGTGCCAGCCGATAGAGGACGTGCTTGCCGCTACGCTCTGCAATGACAAACTGAGCTTGCCGTAAGATACGTAGATGATGAGACAAAAGGGTTTGCTCCACATCTAAGACATCTATCAAGGACCCCACTGACTGAGGCCCAAACTGCAACTGTTGTAATACTCCTAACCGTGTGGTATCAGCCAAAATCTTGAGCTTATCAACACAAGTGACCTGATTCATAACCTCGACATTGACAGGGACAGCTTAAAGTGAACTGAGATTCATATGAAAGTTAATTCATATAGATTAAAGATGGGTTATGCCTCTAAAAAAGCACTTGGGCTAACGGCTAAACAATAGCCAGATGCCGCTCAAAGCCACCGCAGCTCCACAGATGGCTCGCAGCGTAACGCGTTCTCCTATAACCAGGGCCATGGGGAGCACCATAATCGGACTCGTTGCTAAAAGCGATTGAGCAATCCCAGCAGGTGAGTGTTTCAGGGCTATCTGCTGGAGCCAGATGGCTAAATAAGTACCAAAAAAGGCTGCGATCGCCACCCCTCCCAGTAGCCGTCTCGACGGACGCGTAAAAACCTGCTCTTTTCTACGCCACAGTAATAATCCACCAATACAAACTAGCCCCGCCGACAGCCTGAGCAAACTACTCCATAACGGATCTACCACCGTATCTGCCAGCGCCGCCCGGGACAGCACACTCCCAATAGATTGACCGAGGGCGGCCACAATGCCCAACCAAATTCCCCTAGTAATAATAGTTTTTGACTTGGCACCATTCATCCGAGGACTACGCTCACTCACCACCCAGACAATGCCAACTAGCGTCAGCCCCATACCCAGCCATGCCCGCATCGACAGTTGCTCCTGCAAAAAGGCCCATGACATCAAAGCCGCCATCGGCGGAGCCAACATTTCCAGCAGCAATGCCTGCCGTGCGCCTAACGCATTTACCGTGGCAAAGTAAGCCGTATCGCCCAAACCGATTCCCACTACACCACTAGTCAAAAGCAGCAATACCGAGCCCATCGGCAACGATGCCAATAACTGCTGTCGCACCGCCAGAGTCAGTACGATAAACCCAATCGCCATGGATCCCTTAATTAAGTTCAACACCAGGGGCGATAGCTGTTTTCCTAATCGACCAAACATCAATGTGGCAAACGCCCACAACCCTGCCGCACTCAGCGCCGCAATTTCCCCTTGAAACATGTTTACTGTGTAAGTACTGGAGTTAGCGTAAGCTTTGGAGGGGGGAATGGTGAATCGGTGAATCGTGATGTTTAAGCCACCGACAGAGAAGTAAGCAGTATGTCAGTATCCATAAACCTCGACCAAGTATCCCACCACTCAAGTTCAGCTAAGCACCCACCTCGAAGCCCACTCACCACGCACTACTCACTTACCCCTGCCCTCAAAGCCCGCCTTGCCACCCCCCTAAAAATCGGCACTGTCGAAGTCCAAAGTCGCGTACTGCAATCTCCACTGTCTGGAGTAACCGACCTTGTTTTCCGTCGATTGGTACGTCGTTACGCCCCCCAGTCGATGATGTACACCGAAATGGTAAGTGCAGCTGAACTGCATCATATGCGCAAGCTCCCGAAGGTGATGGAGGTTGATCCCGATGAACGTCCCATCAGCATTCAGCTGTTTGATCGCAGACCCGAATTTTTAGCAGAAGCCGCTAAAAAAGCAGTAGATCAAGGAGCAGACACCATTGATATCAACATGGGCTGCCCCGTAAATAAAATCACAAAAAATGGCGGAGGCTCATCGCTGCTAAAAGATCCTGATAACGCCGCCCGCATTATTGAAACGGTCAGTACGGCTGTGTCTGTACCCGTCACAGCTAAAACCCGGATTGGCTGGTCTGAAAATGACATTAATGCTGTGAAATTTGCCCGTAGGTTAGAATCCGCCGGCATCCAAATGCTCACGCTGCATGGACGCACCCGCTCCCAAGGCTATAACGGGACCGCCGACTGGAGCTGGATCGCTAAGGTGAAGCAGGCGTTGAGTGTGCCAGTAATTGCCAATGGCGATATTTTTTCGGTGGATGCGGCCATTAACTGTCTGGAGCAAACCCAAGCCGACGGTGTGATGTGTTCCCGTGGCACCCTGGGATATCCCTTTCTAGTTGGAGAAATTGACCACTTTCTTAAAACGGGTAAGCATCTGCCACCACCGACTATAGTTGAGCGTCTGCGTTGTGCCCAGGAACACCTAGTTATGCTAGCGGAATATAAAGGCAAAAGCGGCATCCGTCAGGCTCGTAAGCACATGGCCTGGTATGCCAAAGGGTTTGATGGGGCTGCAGAACTTCGGGAAAAACTATGTCGGATTGAATCAGTAGAGGAAGGCTGCGGGTTACTAGAACAAGTAATTACGGTAATCTCCCCCCAACTTTGCAGCCATAGCTACCGAAAGACCGCTATAGTATAGGCATTTTCAATAGCGTTTCCGGACCAGTATCAGCATGTCTTACGCCACCTACAGTTCCAGAGCAGATATGGGCGAGCTTCGCCGTTTACGCAGTCTGCTGCCCCCAGAACTGCAAAGCTGGGTTACAGTAGAGCCCGCTATGGATGTAGGTCCACCACTAATTACGTCTGAAGAACTTGGTAAAGATCAAGTCGAGGTTCAAATTGATCTACCAAAGTGGGAACAGCTAGCCATAGATCAGCGCAATTTACTTTTTTGGCATGAAGTTGCTCGGGTACAGAACGATACAATTCCACGTGATGGCTGGGAAATGGCGGCCTTAGCCATTGGGCTTGGCGGTGCTGTAGGAGAACTCTGGGTCCAAGATGGCCTGCTCCTGATGTTAGCTCTAGGGCTATGTAGCATTTCCGGGTGGCGTTTATATAAACGCAATAACGCTGAAAAAACGCTAAAGGAATCCATGGATGCCGATGAGAAGGCTATTTCACTGGCAACTCGTTTTGGATATTCCCTTCCCAATGCCTATAAGAGTCTTGGTAGCGCTTTGAAAACGTTGATTGAGCAAACGCCTAAAAAAAAGCAGCGAGATCGCTATGTTAAGCGTTTAGAAGCATTGAAGCGTAGCGCTAACCGTGCCAAAGATCGTATCCGATCAGATCGTGATGCTTCACGCGCTTACTAGTGCAGCGTCAAAGCTAAAAATTGAAATTCTGCCTTGATAAAGAGTAAAGAGTCACTGCTCATCTCGTTTGACCCTTTACTCTTCACTAATCTTGAGCCTAAATCTTCGTCTTAACAGACCACTAGTGATTTGTGTTGTAAGAAATAAATGCAAAACTGTCTGTAATTTTACAGAATTGAGTTTCACGACAACACCTTTAGATTAAACAAATGTCATCCGTAGCTTTCTTCGTAGTACGCTATAAGCTTTATGCAAAGAATTTTGTAAAGAGTTCGTCTAAAACCAATTGATTTTGCCTAATTATCATAAAGATTTTCTCGACTCATTCATATGGAGTCCTCGACCCTTTATCATATAAGGTGACGGCTTGTCCTACGCTAATGTGCTACATGCAAAAGTCTAATAGTAAGCCATATAGCTGAAGCCATCTCCCTGCAGAATCAGTGGTGACCGTTAAACATGTTTTAACTAGCTACTGAAGGTTTAGTTGAGTCGATTGTTCAATTTCATGACATAAGACGGAATGTTGATTTGGGGTCGAGTGAATATAGCGATGGAAAGTTTAGTGTCTTTAGAAAAGATCGTTTTTTGATCTCAATTCTTTAATTCATTGTGATTTTCACTGTGTCTAACATGTTCAATCCTCCTAGGTAATAAATGCTTAGGTAGCTTTTTGGTATAGGGTTTACCATTTTTTGGTCATCCATACTTTTAGAGCGTTTGTTCACTTATTTTCTTCCTGTTCGTCATAGCAAATATTGGTCAGATATTAATTCCTTAGATTTTTTGAAAGCTGTTTGGGGAACCCTTAGGGTGCATGCCTGTATCTTCAGAAAAGTGCAACTTATGTTGTCCTATATACGAAAGACTTATTAGGTAACCTGTAGGACTCTATTATTGAAGCTCAAAGAAATTTCTGCGACTTCAGTATTTGGTCTCTTTAATTTTTAGCCCTGCTCGCGCTTGTTGCTAATTTATTGACCGCGACATCAGTAGTCAGAGCGATTCTCATGCGTATACTCATCTATTCGTACAATTATCACCCCGAGCCTATCGGTATTGCCCCCTTAATGACCGAGTTGGCTGAAGGACTAGTGACTAAAGGGCATGAGGTAAGGGTAGTGACGGCTATGCCGAATTACCCCCAGCGTAGAATTTATCCTGATTATCGTGGTCAGCTTTACTGTGAAGAAGAGCGCAATGGCGTTAAGATTCAGCGCTGTTATGTGGCGATTCATCCGAATCCAGGGGTCATAACCCGTATCCTACTGGATGGCAGTTTCTCCCTGTTGAGCTTTTTTCATGCGCTAAAGGGATGGCAGCCTGACGTGATCTTGTCTACTAGTCCATCATTGCCGGCCTGTGTCCCTGCAGCAATTCTGAAATTGATCTACGGCTGTCCAGCTGTGCTCAGTTTGCAGGACATTTTGCCAGAGGCGGCTGTGCGCACTGGGCTGATTAGCAATAAGCTGGCGATTCAAGTCTTTGAGGTGTTAGAGAAGTTTGCCTATGCCAGTGCATCACACATTGCTGTGATTACTGATAATTTCTCCAAAAACCTTATAGATAAAGGCGTTCGCCCCAGTAAGATTAAGCGGATTTCTAACTGGGTTGATACAAACTTTATTCGTCCTCTGCCGAAGTACGATAATCAATTTCGACAGAAGTATGGTTTATCGGATAAGTTTATCGTTCTTTACTCAGGTAATATTGCCCGTACTCAGGGAGTGCGTACTATTATCCATGCAGCAGATGCTCTACAGGATATTCCTGAAATTGAGTTTGTTATTGTTGGTGAAGAACGTCAGCTAGGCGACTTGGATAATTTACGTCGTGAACTAGGTGTTGAAAATGTAACCTTATTGCCATTTGCTCCCCGTGAGGAGCTACCGACTATGCTAGCAGCAGCTGATGTGTCGCTAATTATGCAGAAAGCAAGTGTCGTAGGCTTTAACATGCCATCTAAGACAATGGTGCTAATGGCAAGTGGTCGGCCTATCGTTGCGTCTGTGCCCGATAACGGAGCAGCCGCCCAAGCTGTTCAGGATAGTATGGGCGGCTTAGTTGTGGAGCCTGAAAAGCCAAATACATTGGCCAGAGCCATTCTGAAAATTTACAACGATCCAATCTGTCAGGAACAGTTTGGTAAAAATGGTCGGGCGTATGCGATCGCGAACTACTCATTTGAGCAATCTCTAGAAGGATACGAGTCCTTGCTGATCAGTCTAGTTAATAAAGCAAATGCACCTGCATCCATAACATCCACATTGCAGCCCAAAAATATATCTCTTAAGCCCTAGATGCCAGCAGCCATAAACCACACAAGTAACTTGTGGCATGAGGCTTGTTAAAGGAGGAAGTTTTTACCTGCTCCACTTTGAGCTGTCATTGTATCCTCAATAACACTGTCCTAAATTCCAGCTATACATATTATTGTCGTTTTATAGGACATCTTAATCCCATAAACAATCGAGATAGCCTCTAACCAAAACTATGTCTCAGGGGTTATGTCTCAGGGGTTACTACTGGCGGTTCACAGTAGAAATCACCTGTGAAATTCGGATAGTCAATATAGAGCCGTTTATCTCGCTACACCGATTAAGCCCACCGCCTAAGAGGAGCTTGATTAAACCATGGTTGCAGCCGCTACCTGGGTTGGAACATTAGGGATAGCGACTGGAATAAGAATGGTAAACTTAGAACCTTTGTCCACTTCGCTTTGAGCTGAAACCGTACCACCTAACATGTGGATAAATTCACGGGTGATCGTTAACCCTAATCCTGTCCCTCCATAGCGTCGGGTAGATGAATTATCTGCTTGGGTAAATGCTTCAAAGATTTTGGCTAACTGATCTTTTTCCATCCCAACACCAGTGTCAGCAACAGTAAACTCAAGATAGTTCTCAGTTTGATAGTCGACCGTTCTAATGGTTAAGGTAAGCTGACCTTCCTCAGTAAACTTATTAGCATTGCTTAATAAATTAAGTAGACATTGGCGTAGTTTCCCCTGGTCACTTTCAATTACATCAACAGTACTTTCATTCTCTAATAGAACATTATTATGTTTCGTTTCGGCTACCGGATGAATCGTATCTATAACATCTTGAGCCAATTCCACAACACTCACAGATTCTAAATGGACTTCCATACGACCAGCCTCGATTTTGGACAAATCGAGAATACTGTTAATCAAATTGAGTAAGTGCTTGCTGGAACCCTGTATTTTTAGTAAATCAGGAACTATACCCTCATTTCCATCTATTTCGGCTTCTTCTTGTAGAATTTCACTATAGCCGATAATACTATTAAGCGGTGTTCTCAGCTCATGACTCATATTGGCCAAAAAAGAACTTTTTGTGCGTGTAGCAGACTCAGCCGCATCCTTGGCTTCTTCTAATTCAGCTGTGCGTTCTTTAACACGAGATTCTAGTTCTTGATTACTGGTTTCCAGGGCCGCAAATGATTCTTTCAATTGCTGGGTCATACGGTTAAACGTTTGAGCTAAAAGGCCGATTTCATCTTGGCTAACTACTGCAATTGATTGCTCCAACTCACCATTTTCGAGCTGCATAGCGGCTTCTGTAATAGCTGCAATTGGCTTAGTAATGTGGCGCGATAACAAATAAATGCCCGATAACAATAAGCCCGTTGCAATAGCACCAATCAGCAAAATATTTCTAGCTAAGAGTCGAGCAGGAACAAAGGCTTCTTTTTGATTAATTTCAGCAATTAAGGCTAAGCTCTGACCATCTAACCATCGATAAACACCAATGACAGGTTCCTCTGTGTAATTCTCATAAAGCCCAGATCCTCGTTCTCCAGAAGTTGCAGCATCAATGGCGAAGCTATTCAGGTCTGTTGGTGACTCGTTATCTTGATCAGAGGCAATAAATGTATTCCTACTTTCCAACTGCCCTACCAGATAGGTTGTTCCCGTATCACCTAATCCTGTTCGTTCCCGTATCAGTGAATCTACATCTTGTAAGTCTAGAGTTACCGAGAGGACACCTACACGGGTTTTATTACTATCTACAATAGGGGTAGCAAATGTGATAACAGTTGCCCCCGTGACAGGAGACAGATATAAGGTGGGAACAACTTTCTCACCAGCATTTGTAAAGTAAGTTGTGGTAGCTCCTAACGGTTGATACGTTTTTTCTAGAGCCTTATTAGTTGAGAATATAACAATTCCACCCTCCGTGAGGATCGAAACTTCAGCCAGGTTAGTTTTAGCTGAGATAATATCTTCTAAATATAATGATAATTGTTCATAGGCATATTGTTGAGAATTATCATCAGCCAGTGCTTCCGTCTGAGTTTTAACCTCTGGTAGGCGCGCTAATAATAAGATGTCACTTTTCTGAACTTTAAACCATTGCTCGATTTCCTCCTCTTTGAGTGTAGCAGCTACACTCAACCGATCAAACAAAGATTGTTTGATAATCTCTCTTGCTGAAAAATATGTACTAACTGAAATAGTGAGTACAGTTGCTGTCGACAATAAAAATAACGGTTTAATCAGCCTCAGCAATAGGCTTTGCTTTATTTTTTTCATGTTTGATTTTGGTTGGTAGAGGTTTGACTGATTAAGGTAGCTACCCATCAGAGGAAATTGATTTAAAGGCTAAACACTATTGCCAGTCGCTGAATATTTGTTGAA
Source organism: Leptolyngbyaceae cyanobacterium MAG.088 (assembly GCA_019634055.1). Classification (GTDB taxonomy): domain Bacteria; phylum Cyanobacteriota; class Cyanobacteriia; order Phormidesmidales; family Phormidesmidaceae; genus Leptothoe. The sequence continues at coordinate 7,897 of JAHQVZ010000234.1, read as the reverse complement.
TAGTTTGAATGGCTTCGTCTGCAGCGGCATTACTATCCAACTCACCTAAGGCGATTTTGTTCATAATTTGGCCCCAAACATTTTGGCCCGCTACCTCACCATAGGCTGGATTGACAACTTGGTAGGCGGGGCGAGTATTTTGAAGCTGTTCCACAGCTACAGAAATATGAGTGTCTTGTGGGTCTTTCCAGAATGGATCCTCAAAAAGTTCAGGCATAACGGGTAAATATCTGCCCTGAGCACCTTTGGTATAAGCCGATAGATTCTGGGGCTGAGCAAGAAACGCAAGAAAATCTTTAGCAGCCTCTGGCTGAGTTGATTGCGATAGAATAACCGCCTGCTTAATCTCAATTACATAGCGCATTGGGCTGCCATCTGGCTTGCTAGGCCATTCGACAGTAGCAAGCTTCTCGTAGTAAGTATCACTATCACTACGCTGAGAGCCTGGAGCAGAAAGCGTATGGTTAACGGTCATTAAACTTTTCCGACTTAGCAAAGAGACATTATTGCCCGTATTATCCCAATTAACAGCATCAGGTGGGACAGTGCCATCCTTAAAGAAACTTGCATAATCTTCGATGGCGTTGACAAAAGCTTCTCGATTACTTGCCGTAATGGCAAAGTTGCCAGATTCATCGAGAACTTCAATATTATGGGCTTCTAAAAACTGTTCAAAGTTATTATATGTATCCAGGCTGAGGGACATGGGCATGCCGACACTGTAAATATCGCTACCTTGGTTAGCCTGAAGCGTACTATGAACATTTTGCCAAAAATCCCAGAAAGATTGCCAATCTTTGGGAATGGTGACACGGCGTTCACCTACAGCGTTGATTAATAAATCTTCCCAATAATGAATGTGAATAGCAGATTGCATCAGTGGCACAGCATAGTAGCTACGATTGGCTGCTATTTTATTTTGATAGTTAACACCCTCTAATACATTTGGTGTGTAGTAGTTTTCAATAGGTTGAATTACATCAGAGACATCTACTAACCCGCCATTCCATGCTAATCGAGGAATCGTAGTGAGATCAGCTGAACCAGAATAGAAAATATCAGGAATATCATCAGTGCCTTGAGTTAAGGCTCGATCAAGTGCGGCTAAAATATCTTTTTGTGGAATTACACGCAGATCAACATCTACCTGACTTTGGACTTTCCAGTCTTCAATAATACGCTTCAGCGTATCAATTTCTTCTGGGTAAAAACCTTCTTGCCACCATATCTTGAGAGACTTATCAGAAGCATTACTATTAGGTGTGATAGGATTTTTTTTCGCAGCGCTACAGCTAATCAGCGTTCCACCTAATGCACATAGTGACAACTGAGAGAATGTGCGTCTTTTCATGAATTAATTTCCAATCAGGATTTTCAAGTTTTTCCAGTAGATTAAGTACTGATGCCCCTGTTCTCAGGAATGTAGGAAAATATTGTATCTTCCAGTATCTAAATAACTTAAAAACAGAATTCTCTGAAATCAGTTATTTGAGTATGGCAATAGAACTAATATTTATTTGAGTGGTAATAGCAAATATACAAATACAAACACCCTTAATCCTGACAGAACTTATACGCACCCAAAAACTATTTCCAAGCTTTTATCCGCTAGACAGGTTGTTTTGAATCAATAATTATTTTGATTCTATAACAAAATCCAGCAATAACTAATAAACTAATTCCTGCTATCATGAGCCAAAAAGGTTGAACAAATACGTCACCAATAGAAAAAATAGAGAAATTCAATATCAACGATATGCCAAATGAGTTTGTGAATAAGTCGTCTGCAAATTGAAGATCAAACTTTCTGTTGATCTTTTCTTGATTAAACTCCAGTAAATTTTGCTTTGCCCATAGACTTGAGGAAGCTAATGGTGCTGTTAGAACTAACAAACCTAAATTTGCTGATATAACATCTGGAAATACATATAAAAATGCAGATGCTACCAAAAATCCGAACCCATATTTACACATTAAAACAGCTAGTAAAGTGCTGGATATATTTTCAATCTCAACAACGCCAGCAATAAAAATAGGTATCAGTATAAGAAGTGGATTTTTAATGCTGATTATTACTTCTTGGAGGATAGTAGATAGTTCATTAAATTCAATTCCTAAGCCTACCAATAATAGACTTGCTAACAAAGCTAAGTTAATGGGCTGTAAAATTATTTTTCTAAAAAACAGCCACGTTTTATCAATAAAACTATGACCTTTATCTTGAGCTTCTATAGAGATATAGGCAAATAGAATTATAAAAATGAAAAACTTATCCCCAATATCAAATAAGGCTGCATAAGTCGCGTGAGTGTTGGTTGATAATGCTGCCGCAATGGGTACAACTGTTATGCAAGGGGCATATGCACTTAACATCACAGCATTTGTATTAATGATTCTTTTCCCAAGTTTAGGCAATATAGCTGGTAAAAAAAACCTAGCAAAGATAAATGTAATAAAATTAAGCCCTAATGTAGCAGCAACTATATTCCAGACATGAAGCTCTGTCACCCCTGTATTATTTGTCAAGATTAGATAAAAAATTACAGCAGGTAAAAATACCTGCATCATTAGAATCTTGATCGAATTAAAGTTAAGGTCATCCTTAAATCTGTATTTAAGCCATATCCCTATGAAAAAAAGAACAATTGTTTGGACTAAATACGCCATGGCTATTGATCTGATGTAATCAGAAGAACCTAAGTGAGTCTATTTTTATACCGTAGATGCCAAAGTATTTTCTAGGAATACCGAAAATATTGATGAGGTGCTTAATGCTATCCCTTATAAACTAGGTATATAGTGTGCAAGGTATTGGCTGCAAGCTTAGTGAAGTAAATCATAAAAAATATAATATTGAGTTGTTCTTATCTTAATAATCCTCTGAGCTCTCGTAGAGTGAGAAACTCTTTATACAAGTATTTTTAGAAAGACTAACTATTTGAAAGTATTAGTCTTTCTAAAGAAAAATGCTTGCATCGAATTCTTTGATGTAGTATGAGTTTGACGAATATTGTTGCCGAGAAGAAAGTATACTTGATCATCTTTATCGGGAAAGTTTAATCAAGCAATTATATGGAAATTAGAGGAAGATATGAAAATCAGAAGAAGTGTTTAGGGTGGTGTCTAAAAAAATGACACTTTTTTCTAAGTGAAAACCCTTGAGAGGATGGTTTTTAGTATGTCATTTACTCTAGTATTGATTCCTTCTATCAAAAAAACGTTGTCTTTATTTTAGTCGACTTAAACCTGAGCAATAGATAAATGCTGTTGAGCCTTAGGGATGGCCTGTGGGATTCGTATAGTGAATATAGCCCCTCTGCTTGGATTGTTTTGGGCCGTTATCACTCCGCCAAGCATATGCACAAATTCACGAGTAATGGTTAATCCTAATCCTGTGCCATCATAACGGCGAGTAGATGAATCATCTACCTGAGTAAATGCCTCGAACACGTATTCTAGTTGGTTTGGGTCTATGCCAATTCCTGTGTCCTCAACCGTAAACTCCAGATAGCTTTCGCCTTGATATTGAGAGCTTTGAATAGTAAGGGTAATCTGGCCTTGCTCGGTAAACTTATTGGCATTATTGAGCAGGTTTAGCAAGCACTGGCGTAGTTTACCTAAGTCAGTTTCTATCAAATCCACCATGCTAGAATTATTGAGGATTACATGGTTCGATTTCCTTTCTACAGCTGGCCTAACAGCTTCCAATACATCTTGTGCTAAAGCTAAAATATTGACCGATGTTAGTTGTAATTCCATTCGACCTGCCTCAATTTTAGACAGCTCAAGAACACTGTTAATCAGGTTTAATAAATGTTTGCTAGAGCCTTGGATCTTACGTAGGTCAGAAACTAAACTCTTTTCCCCAATCATTTCAACATCTTCTTCTAGCATCTCGCTATAGCCAATAATGCTATTTAGGGGGGTGCGGAGCTCATGGCTCATGTTTGCTAAAAATGCGCTTTTAGTTCGAGTGGCTGATTCTGCAGCCTCCTTAGCCGCTTCTAACTCAACTGTTCGTTCCTGTACACGAAATTCAAGGTCTTGGTTCGTATTTTCCAAAAAGTCGAAAGACTGTTTGAGCTGTTGGGCCATATGGTTAAACGCTTGTGCCAATACACCGATTTCGTCTTGGCTGTTAACCGATAAGGCTTGGTCTAACTGCCCACTTTGAAGTTGAATGGCCGCCTTTGTAATCTGTGTAATCGGTTGAGTAATGCGACGAGACAAAAGATAAATGCCTGATAACAATAAACCTGTTGCTATAAAACCAATTAATAAAATGTTTCTAGCAAGCACACGGGCAGGGCCAAAAGCCTCTCGCTGATTGATTTCAGCTAATAACGCCAGGTTTTGCCCCTCTACCCAACGGTAGACTCCAATTACCGATTTGCCCGCATAGTTTTGATAGAGCCCAGCACCACTCTCGCCTGCGATGGCTGCATCAATAGCAAAGCTGGTAATATTCCCCGTTGAGTCTTCATCTTTATCAGAAGCAATGAATATATTTTGTTCCCCTATTTGACCAACCAGATAGGTTGTCCCTGTTTCTCCTAATCCAGTGCGTTCTTGAATAAGAGAGTCTATATCCTGCAAATCCAGAGTTACTAAGAGAATTCCAATACGATTTTTAGCTGTATCTAAAATAGGCGTTGCCAGAGTAATTGCCGTTTTACCAGTAGTAGGAGAAATGTATGGAATGGGCGTAATATCATCTGAACCATCGGCAAAATAGGTTGTGTTCGTATCCAGGGGCTGAGATGTGTTTTCTAGTTTTTTATTGGTAGAAAATAGAATGAGGCCATTCTCTGTTGCAATGGAAACCTCGGCTAAATCTGGCTTAAACGTAGTGATGTCACGTAGATAAGAGGTTAGCTGTTTGCGGGCCTCTTTTTTGATATCTGTCTCTGTCGGTACCTCGGTATTGTTTAATTCCTCACTATTATTTTCATCATCTTGAGGTGCGGGTGCAGATAATAACACCTCAGTTTGCGTTTGAAGCTCTGGTAAATTTGCCAAGAGCAAAATATCATTACGATGAAATTGAAACCATTGGTTAAGCTCTTCTTCCTTCAGGGTTGCCGCTACACTCAATCGGTCATATAGCGATTGCTTAAGCGTTTCTCTAGCTGAAAAATACGTACTGACAGAAATCGTCAATACCGTTGCGACAGACAGTAATGATAGGGGAGTAATGAGCCGAAGCAGTAGGCTTTTAGATCTGATTTTCACGCTTAGCTTCCCTTGTGGACTGGATGAGTATCTGGCGTTAGGAACTATAGTCGTAGCCAAGTGGATAATGGGGTCCGACTTGCTACAGCTGTCAGCTTTCTCTATAACTTTCCAAGCGATCTCAGTAGTCGTCAGGAGTCCCAATCATGAAACCATGTAAAAATTAGGTATACGGCAAGTCATCGGACTCGCTGTGTACCGGCATGAACTAATCGGGTTTGTGATCCTATTTTTCGGGTTTGTTTAATTGTTCAAGCAGTTGGCCCAAGCGTGTTTGAGCTTCTCCATATGCTTGCCAATCGCCCTTTTGTAGAGCCTGTTGCCCCAGGGTATAGGCTTCTACTGCAGATTTGATCAGGTCCTGTTGGTTAGCACCAGGGGATGTTTCAGGTTGTGCGGTGGTTAAGGGTTTGGGGGGGGATGTTATTTGCCGCTGACCAAATATTTTAGTTAGGCTACCTTCTAGTGTTTTTTCCATGACGATTGAGTCTTTGTAGGCTACAATCACTCGCTTTAGTTCTGGAATAGCATTGCTATTGTCATTTTGCCCTCGTGCTTGTAGATATACGGGTTCTACATAGAGCAGGGATTCTTCAATGGGGATAACGAGCAAATCACCACGAAATACTTCTGAACCCTCCTGGTTCCACAATGTTAGTTGCTGGGAAATTTCAGTATCTTGATCAATGCGGGAGTCGATTTGGCGAGGCCCGTATAATAGTGCCTGTCTAGAAAACTCATAGACGAGTAGTTTGCCGTAGTTTGCTCCGTCACAACGAGCGGTCATCCAGGCCACCATGTTATTTTTCCCAACGGGGGTAAACGGTACGATTAGCATGAATTCCTCGGCCTCGGCCTCAGGCAATTTCATGATGACGTAGTAAGGCTCTAGAAGTTCAGGACTTTCTTCTCGGGTAATCTGAGTGGGAAAATCCCAAAGGTCTTCCTGGTTATAAAATACATCCGGACGTTCCATATGATATGCCCGATATATTTGAGCCTGGATTTTAAACAACATTTGAGGGTAGCGAAAATGAGCCAGCAGGTCAGGCGATGCATTTTCTAATGGCTCAAGAAGGGTGGGAAAGCTTTGTTGGAACGAGGTAAGAATAGGATCGGCTGAGTCTACGACGTAGAGCTTGATTGTGCCGTCGTAAGCATCGACAACGGCCTTGACTGGATTGCGAATATAGTTGGTGCCACGGCTAACAATACTTTGCATAGCGCGACCTTGAATCACTGATTGAATGCCTTCACTGCGCCAGAGCGGTTCAGAATAGGGATAACGATTGCTGAGGGTGTAGGCATCAACGATCCACTGTAGTCTCCCATTAATAACTGCCATATATGGATCGCTATCGAGGGAGAGAAATGGAGCAAGCTGGAGAATTCGTTCTTGAATGAGGCGATGGTAGTGAATTCGTGAATTCTCTCCTAAGGAGTTCGAGAATAGTAGCTGCCAGTCACCTAGACTGTAGGCATAGACCAACCGCCGAAAGACTGATCCAATGGGCACTCCGCCAGGCCCAGTATAACTATATTGAGCATTGTCATTACCTAAGGGATAGTCAAATTCAGCCTGATTTGTACCGGTCAAAATGTAGCGGTCAGTAGCTTCACCATAATAAATACGGGGTTGTTCAACCGTTAAGTCAACTGAACTTTGAGGGGGAAGGTCTTTTATAAATAATTCGGGAAGACCATCTTCGGTGACTTTATTGACTGGGCTCATGGCTAATCCATAGCCATGGGTATAGATAAGATGTTGATTTACCCAAGTTTGAGCTTGGGCAGGTAATGCATCATCTACTAACTCTCGAGGGGATAGCATTACCTGACGATAGTCATCGTCAAAGGTATATCGATCAATATCGACGTCTTGGAATCGATAATAAGGACGTAGGGTTTGCAGACTGCTATAGGTACTGCGTAAAGGACGATAGTCCCATAGTCGAATGTTGTCAATAGTAGCGTTGTTGCGTTCTAATTTTTCAGCATCTAGCTGATTTTTGACTTCGAAAGATTGTTGTTGAACGTTATCGAGGCCATAGGCTAGACGAGTAAGTTCAATGTTGTCGGCAATATAAGGGGCCTCTTTTTGTAGTTCGTTGGGTTCTACAATAAATTTTTGCTGGGCCCATGGGTACACCCCCGTGATTAGAATAAAGATAGTGGCATAGAGGCTAATAGCTGTTAAAGGAAGTAGGAATCCACTGCGCCATAGAGAAGCGAGGAACAAAATACCGACGGCAATGGTAATAAATCCCATAATGCCGTAAGCCTGCATGCGAGCATGCACATCGGTGTAACCGGCACCAAAGACAACCCCCGTTGGTGAGTAGAGCAGCTCGTAGCGTGCGAGCCAAAAACCAAGGGCCAAGACAGCGGCCAATCCAGCTAATAGAACACAAAAGTGAGTTTTGACTTCCCCGGTGAGAAAATATTTCCAACCTCGTTCTGGCCGAATTTCGCCTTTGACGCCATAGATGCAGGCAATTAGAACTAGACTCCAGACAAGCAGCTCGGTTATTGCTCGATGTAAGCGCTCGAAAAGGGGAAGTTGAAAAATATAAAAGCTAATCTCGCGGTTATATAGCGGATCTTGGGCACCAAACTCTACTGGATGAAGGCACTTTAGTACGTCTTGCCAGGCTTCAGCGCCATT
>JAHQVZ010000233.1 GCA_019634055.1 Leptolyngbyaceae cyanobacterium MAG.088 | reverse complement strand
ATTTGGTTCCCCTACCGATGATAAAGTTGACCAAACATCCTTAGGTGCTCAATTACAGCACGCTTGGCAGTTTTCTGAGAATCAAAATATTACGTACGGCATCGATTACCGTAATGTTCAAGCTGAAAATGAATCTGTGAATTTGGACAGTGGTTTAGTCACGACTAACTATGACGATAGCATTAACCAAACGGGAATGTTTGCTCGCTACCAGGCAAATTTAACGCCTCGGTTTAGTTTGAATGCAGGGATTCGCCAAGACTTTAACGATTTGGCTGATGGTTCCTTTACTTCGTTTAATCTGGGCACCCGGGTCGGCCTGAGTGACACGACTAACTTCCGGGCCAATTTTGGTCGAAATTTTCGAGTACCAACCCTTGCCGATCTCTTCTTTGCACCGTTTAACAACCCAGATTTAGATCCTGAAACAAGTCTTGGGTTTGATGTGGGGCTTGACCAAGAAATTGGTGATCGGGGGTTATTTCGATTTACCTTTTACCGAACTGAAATTGATGATGCCATTAACTTTGACCTGGCTACTTTCACACCTCAAAATATTGGCCGGGTGGAATCTATTGGCATTGAAACCGAACTAAATTATCAGGTGCTTGATGATGTTTTTGCCTTTGCTAACTATACCTGGAATCGCCCAGAAATTAAGGACGGGCCAAACCCTGATGACAATGGCAACTCGTTACCATTTACCCAGGCAGACAGTTTTAATTTGGGCATAGCCTACGAACCTGGTGAGGGTCTATATCTTGCCCTGTTGTTACACGCCATTAGCGATGTGTTTGTCGATCGGGGCAACCTGGAAGAGTTGGATAGTCGCACAACGGTTGACTTCAAGTTGCGGGTACCCCTAAGTGATAGCTGGGCGTTAAATGCCAGTATGGATAATATTTTTGATGAGCAGTATGAGGAGTTTCCCGGTTTTCCAGGAGTGGGTAGAAGTATCCAGTTGGGGGTAAAGGGAACATTTTGATGATTCTATCTTTTAAAGATTTCTCATTCATACAGGGCTTAAAAGCGGCGTTATTAACCGGCTTATTCGCGACTGCTGGCTGTCGAATATCGCCTTCTGCAACAGATTTTTCCACTGCTGAAAGTTCTGACTGTATAACAGACTATGCCCCCAATACGGACTATTTCCCTAACAAGATTCAGCCACAATATGCAGCAGGGTTTTCCGTTGACTACCACAATCACTATAAGGTTGTAACCGTAACTCAGCCTTGGCAGGGTGCTAATGAATCATTTAAATACCTACTGGTGCAATGTGGTACTCCAATTCCAGAGGGGTTTGAAGATGCCCAGGTAATACAGGTCCCTGTGGACACAGTTGTCACACTATCTACGACTTACCTGCCTCATCTAGATCGCTTAGACCAAGTAGATGCCCTTTTGGGCATGGATAATTTTAGTTTTGTATACAGCCCCAACATCCGAACTAAAATTGAGCAGGGCAAGCTTATAGAATTTAGCTCTGGAAGAACCCTCGATATTGAAAGACTATTGATAAGTTCTCCAGACTTGATTATGGCCTACGGTACAGGGGATCCAGATGCAGATAGTTATGGTCGTCTGATACAGGCAGGGCTGCCGGTAGTCCTACTGGGTGACTATGTGGAAAACTCTCCCCTAGGACGAGCTGAGTGGCTCACGTTTACAGCCTTGTTCTTTAACCAAGAGGCAATGGCTCAGCAGGTGTTTACAGAAATCTCTACGGAGTATGAGTCACTGGTCGAACTGACAGACACGCTCTCAGACCGACCAACTGTTTTCTCTGGATTTAGCTATGAGGGGACCTGGTATATGCCGGGTGGCAAAAGCTATGCGGCCCAGCTGTTGCAAGATGCTGGTTCCGCGTATCTGTGGGCAAACAATGATTCGACCGTGACTATCCCGTTAGACTTTGAATCTGTCTTTGATCAGGCTGCTACGGCTGATGTGTGGATAAATGTTAGTCAGGATTGGTTGAACTATGGGGATGCGATCGCAACCGACCCACGCTATGGCGAATTCGCTGCATTTAAACAAGACAAGATTTTCAACAACAATGCCCGCATGAACGATACCGGCGGCAATGATTATTGGGAAAGCGGTGCCGTTAACCCTCACTTAATTCTGGCCGATTTAGTTAAGATCTTTTATCCAGAGCTTCTACCTGAGCACGAACTGATCTATTACCAACAGCTAGAACCATGAACCAACCGTTCCTACTAGCCCAAATCACTGACAGTCATTTACTAGCCCAAACAACAGCTCAGTTACGGGGCTGCAATCCCTGGCAATCATTCACTGCAGTCGTAAAAGAAGCTATGCAGTGCCAACCCGATGGACTACTGCTAACCGGAGATCTAGCTGAGCAAGGTGAAGCTGAAGCCTATGAACATTTGGTAGACAGCATCAAACCTCTACAACTACCCATCTACTGGCTACCTGGCAACCATGACCACCGGCCCAACCTCCAACGGGTATTCCACCAATTGCCCATGGCTCAGGGACTCACTGCTGTTGATCTGGGAGCCTGGCAGTTAATTCTCCTTAATTCAGTACTACCCCAGGCAAAATTTGGTGAAGGCTATTTATCTGACCAACAGTTACATCAACTTCAAGGTTATTTAAGACAGTCTCCCCATCACCCTACACTTATAGCGTTACACCATCATCCCATCCCCGTGGGTATTGATTGGGTAGATATGATGCAGGTGCAAAATGCAGATGATTTTCTCTCACTAATTGAGCCGTTTCCTCACGTTAAATTAGTTGTTTTTGGACATATTCACCATGAATTTCAGCAGGAAAGAGCTAAGGGAATTAGCTTTTATGGGTGTCCATCGACTTGTTTGCAGGTGATATCGTTAGAATTAGGTGTTGTAGAGGAACAACCAGGATTCCGATTGATTTGGTTGTATGGGGATGGGGGTTATAGGACAGAGGTAAGAAGGGTAAGTCGTGTTGAAGAACTCGGAGGCACCCCAAGCAGCCCCTAACACTTCTCCTCCAATAGATCTAAACACCCCTCTAAAAACCTATTATGGCCAACAAAATTTACCCTCTAAAACCCAGATCTACCAAAGCTCCAATAATCTCTTACATAAACAAACTATCGCTGCAAAAACTTAAGCCTCTTTCTACTAATTACCTAACCGGCCTCACCCTCCTCTCAATCACCCTCCTGATCACATTTCTTGCCAGCCTAGCCCTCGGCTCCGTCGCCATTCCTCTCACCGAAGTGCTTAATATCCTATTAGGCGGCACCGCAACAAAACCTGCCTGGCAAGAAATTATTCTAAACTTTCGTCTTCCTCGCTCCCTCACCGCCATGACAGCGGGCTCAGCCCTGGCTATTAGCGGGCTACAACTACAAGCCCTATTTCGTAACCCCTTAGCTGGCCCCTCCGTACTCGGCATCAATGCTGGAGCCAGTCTCGGCGCGGCCCTAATTGTCTTAACCGTTGGCAGTGGTGGTTTATGGGGACAGTTAAACGTCGTCGGTGCCGCTAGTTTGGGCGCTGCGATCGCAATGCTTCTGGTTCTCCTTATTGCCCGCCAGGTCCGTAGTTCACTGGCCTTGCTTATTTTTGGCCTGATGCTGGGCTATGTCACCACTGCCCTGGTGACGATTTTGTTGCACTTCAGCCGTCTAGAACAAACCCTGGCCTATCTCAACTGGACCTTCGGCAGCTTTAGCGGCGTCACCTGGCAACAGATGCCAATTCTGTTATCAGTAGTGAGCATTGGTCTGCTAACTTCCCAGCTAACGTGTAAGCCCCTCAACCTTTTACTCCTTGGCGAACAACAAGCCATTAGTCTGGGGCTATCCATTACCGCCGTGCGCTGCTACCTCATTGTTAGTGCCTCTCTTTTAGCAGGTAGTATCACCGCTTTTTGTGGCCCCATCGCGTTTTTAGGCGTTGCCGTTCCCCACCTGGGTCGCAGCCTTTTTCGTACCCAAGACCACCGCATATTAGTACCAGTGGTTGCCCTACTCGGGGCCATGTTAGCCTTGGTCGCCAACAGTATTGCCCAAGTTCCTGGCAGCCAAACCATTCTCCCCCTCAATGCAGTCATGGCCCTGCTGGGCGCGCCAGTGATCATCTGGCTGATGCTAAAACGAAGCAATCATTAGTCTTCACTCTCATCTAATAGACGCCAGATTCTCAGAACCTCTGCCACAGTCCATGCCTGAGCAAAACAGCCACGGGGCGTCATCGGAGCATCCCCATCAAAAATTTCACCCAGATTGCCAATGCAACCTCCATAAAGATGCTGCACCAAGGGGCCAAGTAATGTCCGCGCATGGGACACATCGTTATAAACCCGAAAATGAGCTTGAACATAAGGTCCCAGCAACCATCCCCAAGCTGTTCCCTGATGATAGGCACCGTCTCGCTGAAGCGCATCACCGCCATACATACCAACATATTGATGATGGCTAGGAGTCAGCGATCGCAACCCATGGGATGTCAACAACTCTCGACCACATAGGTCAACCACCGCCCGCTGCTGGTCCGGAGCCAACAAAGGACTACCCGCCTCACCGCCTGCAAAAGGCAGCGAAATCGCAAAAATCTGATTGGGCCGCATGGCCCCATCTGGCCCATCTGGCCCATCCAAAACGTCATAGCAGTAAGCCCCCTGCCAAAAGCGTTGAAAGCCAATTAGAGTATGTTGTGCCAGGGTTTTATAGTCTTGCACTGGTTTACCCAACACCCCAGCAAACTGCTCCATACAGCGCAGCGCATTATACCAAAGGGCACTAATTTCAATCGGCTTACCAATCCGTGGGGTTACTACCCAGTCCCCCACCTTGGCATCCATCCAGGTAAGCTGTACCCCAGGCTCCCCCGCATAAACCAAACCATCACTATCTAGATGAATATTGTAGCGAGTCCCCCGCTGATGCCAGTCAATCACCGCCGCTAGTTCTGGCCAAATCTCATTTAGCAGAGCATCATCCCCAGTCGCTGCATAATAGGCCCGAACCGATTCAAAGTACCAGAGAATAGCATCGACTGTGTTGTATTCAGGTATTACCTCAGCATCAGGAAACAGATTAGGCAACATCCCTTGATCTAAATAATGGGTAAACGTACGAATAATGGTGCGAGCAATTTGAGGACGCCCCGTGGCCAACGTAAGTCCCGGCAGACTGATCATCGTATCTCGTCCCCAGTCACCAAACCAGGGATATCCGGCTATCACCGTTTTACCATCAGGTTCATCGACTACAGGTCGATCAACAACAAACTGATCAGCCGCTAAAAGTAGTTGTTGCCAGGCTTTTGAAGTAAGTCCTGAATCCTGTTTTTTAGATAAAGCTGGCGTCTGGAACAACAGCTGTTGCTCATAGGTTTGTCGAACCATAAACGCAGCTTTATCATCTAAGGATGGATCGCGAACAGTACTGGCCGCGACCAACAAGGAATCTCCTGGGGAGAGTTCTACCGTTAAACTAGCAACACACAGATGATCATCTACATTATTTAATCCCCGATAGCGTTCCAGCGCTAACTCAAAGCCCTGATACCAATCATGATGAAGTTGAAATTCACCACGATTACTCAAAAGATAATACGGGACAGCCTCGACAAATCCATGAATAGCTACCCCGTGGGGTATCCGTTCTGTTTGCATCTGCCAGTTTCTTGCCTGGGTATTACTGTGGTAATCCCGATAATTAACCAGGGCTTTTAACGACAGCTCAATCGAGGCGCTCGCTCGCTGCAAGTAATATCTGACATAGGTTGTATTTTCCCTGGGCTGCATCCAAATACGCTTTTCTAACAGTCCATCACCTAACGCAAAGGTCCAAATCGGTGTGGTTCCCTCTAGACGAAAGCTTTCCATAAGCCGATAGCCCTGGGGGTTGATGCTACCGTCCACCCAGCGGTTAGTGGTCAAACTGTAATACCTATCGGTGTATACCGTTTCATCTAGCTTTGTTACCAACAGGGTTCGCCCCAAGGGTGGGTTTAATGGAGCAACCAGTAAACCGTGGTAACGCCGGGTAAGAACACCTGCTACCGTACCTGCAGCATAACCACCGATACCATTGGTCACTAACCATTCTCGAGTTTCTGCTGTCGCCAAATCACCACAAAGTTCCCGACCAAATGTAAGCATTATTTACCTTGGGCTCGTAGCCTTAGCTATCTACAATCAACCCACACCCGTAGACTAATAGCTCAGTATATACACCGTATTCAAAACAATCCTAGAAATAGAAAAGGTTTCCATAATTTATACGGATTTTCGTTAAGCAACAAAATTCCTTAAAGATGTCAGTGTTTCTTCTAACTGGTTGGTTAAACGCTCAATCTCGGTGTCTTTACTCAAGGTAGGGCGACCTTTTTTGATTAAATTTGCCAAGTCATCTGCTATGGACAGATTCATCAGGGTCATTGGTGGATGGACTAATGCCTGCTGCCCCCACTTAGCACGAAGCCATCCTGCCTGGAGAGAGGAGCGTAGCCCCCTGGCATATTTCGGATAGTCTGCCAGAGGCAATAGTCTCCAAGGACGATAGGGTACACCGATAGAGGCACACCAATCTTCCCATTTAAAGCTGAGGATTCTAGGACTGGTAATAACAGGAATCCAAGCCGTTCTTAGGGCATCAGCCACAATTGCCCCATGCATAGCTTCCGCTAGTAAAACATCTGT